>NZ_JBIVHS010000007.1:344581-365787 GCF_044749365.1 Kitasatospora sp. NPDC089509
GCGTCCCCGGGGGTGGGGGTGTCCCCCCCAAACCCCCCCACACTATTGGGGGGGGGGGGGGGGGGCCCGCCCCCCCCCCCCACTCCTCGGTGCGTTCCGAACGATCAGGTGCTGCTCGGGCGCGGGGTGGCGGGGAGGGTGGCGGTGCCGGTCAGCAGGGGCCACTCCCGATGGAAGGGCGGGAAGGGGAGGCTCTTCTCGAAGAGCGGGGTGCCGAAGATCTTCAGGTGGGCGGTGAGCGCGCCGTTCAGGTCGACGCCGCCGACCAGGGCCCAACTGCCCTTGAGCTCCGGGCCGTTGCCCGGGAGGTCGACGGCGAGGGAGCCGTCGGCCTTGGCGCTCAGATAGGGGGCGACGGTGGCCTCGACGCCGACCGTGTCGTACAGGCCGACACTGGCCTGGACGCCGAGGGCGGCGCGGACGGAGGCCTTGCCGGTGAGGCGGACGTGCACCGGGGAGACCTTGGTGTCCGCGCTGGTGGTCGGGGTCCAGCCCTTGCCGCCGGTGTAGTCGGCGCGCACGGCCCAGGTGCCGGTGGCGTCCTGCTCGGTCTCCAGGTGGACCTGGCCGTCGGCGCTGACCTCCAGGTAGCAGGTGAGGCCGAGGTTGACCACCACGGGCAGGCCCGCGACGTTCAGCACCGGGCTGGCCTGCAGCTTGGCGAAGGGGACGCGGACCGGCGCCGCACCGGTGTTGCGGGCGACGTCGCCGGTGACCTTCCAGTGCGCCTGGGCGCCCAGGTCGAAGCCGACCGAGGCGGTGCGCGGGCTGCCGGCGGCCGCGCCGTGGTACGCGAAGTGGACGGCCGGGTGCAGCTGGAGGGAGCCGGAGGCGTCCAGGCTCGCGCCCTCGGGCAGCGGGACCGGGGCCTTGACGTTGAGCTCCAGGGTGCCGGAGGCGTCGGCCTTCACGCCGTTGCCGTCGACGCCCGCGGTGGCCTTGAGGTCCTTGACCAGCGGGGTCACCTGGATGCCGTGCACGTCGATCGGCGCCTGACCGTCCGCCTCGGTGCGGCCGAGGAGTTCGGCGAGGGTGGCCGGGCGGGTGGTGAGGTTGAGGGTGTTGCCCGTACCGGGGTTGACGCCGGTGACCGCGACCAGCGCGCCCTGCGGTGCGGCGGCGGTGGGCGGGCTGGCGATCAGCTGACCGGGCTGGACGGCGGCGGCAGCGGCGGACGCGGTGGCCGATGCGGTGGCACTCGCGCCGGCACTCGGACTCGCGCTCGCACTCCCGCTCCCGCTCGGACTCCCGCTCGCGCTCGGCGCGTTGGTCGGGGCCGCGGAGGACGGGGCGGACGGGGCGGACGGAACGGCCGTCGGGCCTGCGGCCGTCAGGACGGCGGTGCCCTTCCCCGGGTCGTAGCCGGTGAGCTGGAGGCTCTTGGTCGCCGCCGCGACCGCGCCGCCGTCCTTGCCGGGGCTGCCGATGGCGGCCTGCTGGTCACCGGCCGGGGCGACCGTGACGTTGCCGGTTCCGCCGCCGCCTCCCGTACCGGGGGACGAGGTGCCGGAGGCCGCGGCGCCGGCCCGGGCGTGGGCCGCACCGGAGGCCGCGCCACCCGCCGGGCTGCCCCCGGCGGTGGTCGTGCCGCTGTCGGCGGTGCCGGTGGCGGCGGCCGGTTCGACGGCGGCCTGCGGGGTGGTGCTGCCGGAGCCGGTGGGCCCGCACGCGGCCGTTCCGGCGAGGATGAGGGTGAGCAGGGCTGCGGGCGCGGCCCTGCCTATCGAGGGTTTGAACACGCGGCGTCATGTTACTGACGAGGAATAAGTTTGTCGAAGACAGGCCAAGGCGGACTGAAATACCAGGTCAGCATAGCCGCGCCACGGGCAGCCGAGCACCGTCCCAGCCGCCCGTCGGCGGCGCCGCCGCGAGCTCGGCGAGATAGCGGGAGCGCTCCATCGGCACCGCACCGAGGCTGCGCACGTACGGCCCGTCCCACTGGGCGTCGAGCAGTCGCCCGCCGATGGCGGCGAACCGCGCCCCGAGGTCGGCGACGGCGACCCGGGCGGCGTCCGGCCGCCGGTGGAACATCGAGTCCAGGCTCAGCACCGGCCCGACGGCCACCCCGAAGACCCCGCCGATCAGCTCCCCGCCCTCCCACACCTCGACGCTGTGGGCCGCGCCCCGCGCCTTCAGCCCGACCAGCGCCTGCCTCAACTCAGCTGTGAGCCACACTGGTTGACGCCCCTCGGCACAGCCGGTGAGGACCTCGTCGAAGGCCCGGTCGGCGGTCGTCCACCACTCGACCGCACCCCGCAGCCGCCGGGCGAGCCGACGGGGCAGCCGGACGGCGTCGGGCCGCAGCACCGGCCGCGGGTCCGGCGACCACCAGGCCAGGACGTACGGGTCCGCCGCACCCGGCAGCAGCGCCACCTCCCCGGCGTCCACCGACTCCCCGTACAGCGCCTCGTTGTACGCGCCCGCGTACTCGTCGGCCGCGGGCAGCGGGAAGAGTCCGCGCCGGTAGGCGGCCAGCAGTTCCTCCGGCCCGAGCACCCCGCCGAAGGCCACCGGGCCCGCGCCGTCGGCCTGTTGGACGTCCAGCGCGTCGAAGACGGTCGCGGTCACAGGAATCCCTCGTCCGCCAGCCGGTCCAGGTAGTGGTCCAGCAGCCCGGCGTCCACCTCGGGCAGTTCGATGCCGCTGCCCGCCAGGGCGGCGTCCGCGTTGCGCCGGTCGAAGCGCGGGAACACCGGCTGGAAGTAGAGCTCGCTGATGGAGAGTTCGGATCCGGGCGCCCGGTCGACGAACAGCGGGACGAACGGCGTGATCGGGTGCGTCGGATGCCCGGCCGCGAACCGGACCAGCCGCCGCACCCACTCCCGGTACGGGACCCGGGCGACCAGGTGACCGCGCGCCCGGAGCCGTTCGGCCAGCTCGGGAAGCCCCGCCGGGTCCGGCGAGGTGAGGTGGTAGACCTCGCCGTCGGCGGGCGCGTGCGCGGCGATGTGGGCGACCGCGCGGGCGAACCGGTCGGCGGGCACGAAGTCCAGCGGCAGTCGGACGTCCGGGTAACCACCGCTGTCGGCAACGTACTTGATCAGCGCGCAGAGTTCGGTACCGGTGTTCATCACGCCGGTGGCGAGGTCGCCGGTGACGTCGTTGGTGCGCAGCACGGTGACCGGCAGCCCGTCCGCCGCGGCGTTGTGCAGCAGCTGCTCGGCGACCCACTTGCTCTCCACGTAGCCGACGCCGAGCCGCTCGGGGTGGGCCAGCGGCGTGCGTTCGGTGACCTCGTCGACGCCGGCCGCGCCGAACCCAGCCAGCACGGCGAGGGTGGAGAGGTAGTGCACGGGCACGCCCCGGCTGTGCCCGGCGAGCCGGACCAGCTCCCGGGTGCCGCCGACGTTGGGGGCCCTCAACTGGTGGTACGGGTAGAGGAAGTTGACCTGCCCGCCGAGGTGGTACACCGCGTCCAGGTGCCCGGCCAGCCAGCCGAACCGCTGCTCCGTCAGCCCGAGCCGTTCGGCGGCCAGGTCGCCGACCAACGGGACCACCCGGTCGGCGCCCGCCAAGTCCTGCTGCAGGAAGCGCTGTTGGGTGGCGCGTAGCCGTTCCAGGGCGTGCTCCCGGTCGGGGGCGCGGACCAGGCAGTGGATCCGCGCCATGGTGGTGGCGAGCAGCACGTTCAGCAGGTGGGCGCCGCAGAAGCCGGTGGCGCCGGTGAGCAGGATCTCGGTGGGCTCGGCCCGGGAGGGCGCCGGGCTCCAGGACTGCCCGACGGGGTGGGTGAGCCGGGCCTCGGCCTGCCAGTCGACGGCGGCCTCGCCCGGGGCGCTGCCGGCGCGGGCGGCCTGGAGGGCCGCGGTGAAGTCGCGCAGCACGGGCGCGCGCAGCAGCGCCCGGGTGAGGGTGCGGACGTGGCCGACGTCCAGGCCGAACATCATCCGGACCCGGGCGAGCATCTCCATGGCGAGCAGCGAGGTGCCGCCGAGGGCGAAGAAGTCGTTGCCGGGGCCGACGAGTTCGGCGCCGAGCAGCTCCGCCCAGAGCTGTCCGACGGCGGCCTCCACGGCGCTCGGCCCGGCTGCAGCCGGGGCAGGTGCGGGCGTGGAGACCGCGGTCGCCCGGGTTGCGGTCGGGGCGTGCCGCAGCGACCGCCGGTCGATCTTCCCGGCCACCGTCAGCGGCATGGCCTCCAGCGGGACGAACTCCGCCGGGACGAGGTACTCCGGCAGCCGCTCCGCCAGGAAGGCCCGCAGCTGCTCGGGCCGGACCGCCCGGTCGCCCAGCGTGTAGTACGCGGCGAGCACCCGGCTGCCGTCCGGCGCGCTGCCGTCGGCCGCGACCAGGGCCTGCCGCACCGCCGGGTGGGCGGCCAGCACCGCCTCGACCTCGGCCGGGTCGACCCGGTGCCCGCGCACCTTCACCTGGTCGTCCAGGCGCCCGAGGATCTCCACCTGTCCGTCCGCCCGCCAGCGCCCGGCGTCACCGGTGCGGTACATCCGCTCGCCGGGCAGCGGTGCGTAGGGGTCGGGCAGGAACGATTCGGCGGTCAGCCCGGGCCGACGCCAGTAGCCGCGGGCCAGGCCGGGCCCGCTGAGGTGGATCCCGCCCCGCTCGCCGGGTCGCACCGGGCGCAGCCGTTCGTCCAGCACGTGCACCCGCACGCCCGGCAGCGGACGGCCGATCGGGACCGGCGCGGCCGGGGTCGCCAGCAGCTCCGGGGTGACCTCGCAGTGCAGCGAGGTCACCGCCGCCTCGGTCACCCCGTACGCGTTGAGCAGCCGCACCCCCGGCAGCCGCTCCGCGCAGGCCCGGCAGTCGTCGGCGTGCACCACGTCCCCGCCGACCACCACCAGCCGCAGCCCGGCCGGGGCGGGGCCGCCGGGCGGCAGCAGGTCCAGCACGTGGTGCCAGTACGCGGGGGTGAAGTCGGCGACGGCCAGGCCGAGCCCGGGCAGCCGCCGGACCAGTTCGGTGGGCGCCCAGGTGTCCCGGCCGCCGAGCACGACCGTCGCGCCGGCGAGCAGCGCGGAGAACACCTGCTCCAGCGCGGTGTCCGCACCGAGCGCGGCCAGCTGGAGCACCCGCTCGCCGGGGGCGAGGCGGTAGGCGCGGACGACCCGGTCGAGGGTGAACAGCAGCGCGCGGTGGGTGACCGGGACGCCCTTGGGGCGGCCGGTGGTGCCGGAGGTGTAGATCAGGTACGCGAGGTCGTCCGACCCGGACACCACCCCGTCCGGCCCGGGCACCCCGGCGCCGTCCCCCGGCGCCACCCGCTCCACCCCGTCAAACCCGTCACCGTCCGTGACCACCACCCGTGCCCCACTGTCCGCGACCAGGTCCGCCAGCCGTCGCCGCGGATGCGCCGGATCCAGCGGCAGGAACGCCCCGCCCGCCTTGAGCACCCCCAGCCAGGCCACCACCAGCTCCACGTCCCGCCCCAGGCACACCGGCACCACCTGCTCCGGCCCGACCCCCCGGGCCCGCAGCACGGCCGCCAGCCGGTCGCTGCGCGCGTCCAGCTCGCGGTAACTCAGCGTGCCCTGCTCCCCCACCACCGCGACGGCCGTCGGCTCCCGCGCGGCCCGGGCCCGGAACAGCCCGTGCACCGTCCCGGGAGCACCCGCGCGGGCGACGGCGGGCTCGTCACCCGCAAAGGGCTCGCCCCCCTCGTCACCGGCGCCCTCGTCACCGCCGCCACCCCCCGGTTCGACGCCCACGTGCCGCTCCACCCAGGCCAGGCACTGGCCGTGCCCGGCCGGCCCGAACACCCGCCGCCACCCACCGGGCAGTGGTAAGTCCCCGGGCCAGAGCGCGTACTCACCGTCGTCGTTGCATACCACGGCGTGACGTCCGGAGCTCACATCCGTCCGTACTCCCCGTGCGCTGTCGGCTGCGTCGTCCACCGGCTTGACCTCGTGCTGAAGCGGAAGAATGCTGGGAGGTGCGACATTTCCGACTATACGCACTCAGGGGACACCGACAACGTCCGTCGCACGGACCGCCGGACGCCGCTGATGCGTGGGCCGACCGGTTCCGCAGGAGGTTCCGCGGGCCCCCGCCCTCGCCCGAACTCCCCCGCCCGCACGGCGGGGTGGTGTCGCGGAGGAGGTAGCCTCATTGACTCGCCGGCGACAACGCCTGATGGTCTGTTACCTGCTCTGGATGGTGCTGTTCACCGGCATCTACTTCGCCGACCCCGCACTGCGGGTGGTCTGGTGGACGGGCATGGGGCTCGGCGGCGTCGCCGCCATCGTGGTCGGCGTCCGGCTCAACCGGCCCCGCCACCCGCTGTTCTGGTACGTGCTGGCCCTGGCCAACCTCAGCTTCACCACGGGCGAGGCGATCCAGGCGCTGCAACTCGACATCCTGCACCTGAAGAACCCGTTCCCGTCCGTCGCCGACGGCTTCTACCTCGCCGAGTTCCTGCTCTACGCGGTCGGCCTGCTCGGCTTCATCCGCTGGCGCACCGCCCACCAGGACCGGGCCGGTCTGCTGGACGCCCTGATCATCACGCTCGGCCTGGCCCTGCTGGTCTGGATCTACCTGATCCTCCCGTACGCCCGGAACCCGGCCCTGACCTGGGTGCAACAGGCCGTCTCGATCGCCTACCCGCTCGGCGACGTGGTCGTCCTCGCCCTGCTGCTGCGGCTGTTGACCCCGCGCGGTGGCAACTCCCGCGCCCTGCAACTGCTCACCGTCGGCGCCCTCGGCCTGCTCACCTCCGACGTCCTGTACGGACTGATCCAGCTGCACGGCACCTGGCGCATCGGCACCGGCGTGGAACTCGGCTGGGCCGCCTTCTACACCGCCTGGGGCGCGGCCGCGCTGCACCCCTCGATGGTCGACCTGACCAGACCGGTCCCCACCCAGCAGCCCGACCTCTCGGCCGGCCGGCTCGCCCTGCTGACCCTGGCCTCGCTGATCGCGCCCGGCATCCTGATCATCGAGTCGCTGGCCGGGAACACCAGCAACGCGGGCGTGATCGGCGCCTTCTCCGCGCTGCTCTACCTGCTGGTGCTGGCCCGGCTGGGCGTGGTCGGGGTGGCCCGCCGACAGGCGGCGGACCGGGAGCGGACCCTGCGCGAGGCCGGTGCCCGGCTGACCGCGGCGGTCACGGTGGCCGAGGTCGCGGACGCCGTGCAGTCCGCCGCCTCCACCCTGATGCCCGCCGAACGCGGGCACGTCGCCCTGCTGGCCGTCACCGAGTCCGGGGTGCTGCACATCCGACGGGCCGGCGACGGCACGGGTGCCGGCACCGGCACCGGCACCGGCACCGGCACCGAACCCGGCGGTCCGCGGGACGAGGAGGTGCTCGCCCGGCTCGCCGCCCACCGGGAGACCCGGCTGCTGCCGGTCGGCTCCGGCGACCTGCCCGCACACCTCGGCGGCATGCCCGCCGCCCTGGTCTGCCCGCTCACCCTGGCCGAACGCCCCTCCGGCGACCCGCTGATCGGCGCGCTCGTGGTCACCGGCACCGAGCAGGAGCTGACCAGCCTCTGGGGCTCGCTGGAGATCCTGGCCGCACAGGCCGCCCTGGCCGTCGAACGCGTGGTGCTCAGCCAGGAGGTCACCCGGCGCAACAGCGAGCTGTACTTCCGCACCCTGGTGCAGAACGCCAGCGACGTCATCCTGATCCTGGACGCCGACGACGGCATCCGGTACGCCTCCTCCTCCGCCGAACGCGTCCTCGGCCACCCCGATCTGGTCGGCACCCTGCTGACCGACCTCGTCCCGCCCGAGGACAGCCGGGAGGTCGGCAAGGCGCTGGCCCGGATGCGCGGCCCCGCCGACCCGCCCCGCGGCGACCAGCCGCGCGAGCACTGGCGGCTGCTGCGCCAGGACCGCACCCCGATCGAGGCCGAGGTCCGCTCCACCGACCTGCGGGAGGACCCGACCGTCGGCGGCCTGGTGCTCACCCTGCGCGACGTCACCGAGCAGCGCCAGATGGAGCGCGAACTGACCCACCGGGCCTTCCACGACTCGCTGACCGGCCTCGCCAACCGGGTGCTGTTCCAGGACCGGGTCGGCCACGCGCTCTCCCGCGGCGAGCGCAGCGGGGCCGTCACCGGGGTGCTGTTCATCGACCTGGACGACTTCAAGATGGTCAACGACACCCAGGGCCACGCGGTCGGCGACGAACTGCTGGTCGCCGTCTCACTGCGGGTCTCCACCGCGCTGCGCAGCTCCGACACCGCCGCCCGGCTCGGCGGCGACGAGTTCGCGGTACTGGTCGAGGACGCGATGTGCCCGACCGACGTGGACACCATCGCGGGCAACGTGCTCGCGGTGTTCGCCGAACCGTTCAAACTCAGCGCGGGCGCGGTCCGGGTGAGCGCCAGCATCGGCGTCGCCACCACCGAGGACAGCGTGGACGCCACCGAACTGCTCAGCCACGCCGACCTCGCCCTCTACTCGGCGAAGGCGGCCGGCCGCCGCCAGTGGTGCCACTACCGGCCGGCCCTGCAAGCCGGGCTGGTCGAGCGGCACGAGCTGAACGAGAACCTGGACTCCGCCCTCGCGGAATCCGCCTTCCAGCTGTACTACCAACCGATCGTCGACCTGCGCACGGGCGACCTGGTGGCCTTCGAGGCCCTGGTCCGCTGGCCGCACGACCGGCGCGGCATGGTCCTGCCCGACGAGTTCATCGCCCTCGCCGAGGAGAGCGGCCAGATCGTCCCGCTCGGCGCCTGGGTCCTGGAACGCGCCGCCGAGGAGGCCGCCGCCTGGCACGCCGCCAGCTCCGCCGCCCGCCGCGCCGCCGGCCGCCCCCCGCTGCGGGTCAACGTCAACGTCTCCGCCCGCCAGTTCCGCGACGCCGGCTTCGTCGACGTCGTCCGGCACGCCCTCGACACCTCCGGCATCGACCCGCGCACCCTCGTCCTGGAACTCACCGAGTCCGTCCTCATCCGCCGCGACGACCGGCTGCGCGCCGACATGGCCACCCTCGGCGACCTCGGCATCGGCCTGGCCATCGACGACTTCGGCACCGGCTACTCCTCGCTGTCGTACCTGCGGGAGTTCCCGATCTCCCTGCTGAAGATCGACAAGTCCTTCATCGACGGACTCGGCTTCTCCCCGCAGCAGTACGCCCTGGTCGAGGGCATCACCCGGATCGCCGAAACCCTCGGCGTACAGGTCATCGCCGAGGGCATCGAGCACCCGGACCAGCGCGACCTGCTCGCGGCCATGGGGTGCCCGCTGGGACAGGGATACCTGTTCGCGCACCCGATGGACGGCGCCCGGGCGCGGGAGCTGGTGCGCTCCGCGACCTTCGAGACCAGCTGAGGCGTTCGCCCAGTTCAGCGCGGTGCTGACGATATTTCCGGCATATCGCCACCAGAGCGACGAATCGTCACCCGCAACACCCGTACACGGACGATCCGTTACGAAATCTTCATCCCGGACGGCCGTCGCGGCTCCCGGAGAGTGAGAGATTTTGATTCTGCTTTACGAAAGCCATTCAAAACCTTGGCATTCTCTTGAGAGAGTCTTTGATGTCACGACGGTCTCAGGCCTCGTCCGATTCCATGGACGGGGCCTTCTCCACGCGCAGGACGCGGCGGATAGCCGCGGTCCTGACGCTCGGTCTGCTGGTGCAGACCGGCGTGGCGGTGGACGCGTTCACGGCGGCTCCCGCCGTCGCCGCGCCCGCGCCCGCCACGCCCCCGGTCGCCCCTGGCGAACCGGCCACCGAGGCGCCCGACGAGGCGTCAGCGCTGCTGTCCGCCCGGCTGCACAAGCGGCGGGTGGAAGTCACCGGCGCCCGAACCGAGTTCACCACCCTGTGGGCGAACCCCGACGGCACCCTGACCTCGGACCGGTCCACCGGGCCGATCCGGATGAAGGTCGGCGAGGCCTGGGTGCCCGTCGACACCACGCTGGTGCAGACGGCGGACGGCAAGGTCGCGCCGAAGGCGCACCCGGGCGGGGTGGTCTTCCAGGGCGGCGACGCCGGGGTGACGGTCGGCGACAGCCTGCCGGGCACCGCCCCGACGACGGTGCCGAGCGCCGCTCCGTCGGCCGCCCCGACGAAGACGCCCGATGCTGCCACGCCGTCAGCGAGCGGCTCCGCCTCGGCGGCTGCCTCGCCGTCGGCTGCCCCGTCGGCCTCCGCTTCGACCTCCGCTTCGACCTCCCCGTCCTCGTCCGCGTCGGCGTCGGCGTCCCCGTCGGCCTCCGCCTCCGCCGAGCCGACCCGGGCCTCCCGCAACGGCGCCCGTGCCGCTGCGGCCCCGGCTGCGGCCCCGACCGCCGACCCGAAGCCGGCCGACCCCAAGCCCGCCGAGCGCGAGCTGGTCAAGATCGGCTCCGGTGAGCAGCAGGTCAGGTTCGGCTGGCTGGGCAAGCTGCCCAAGCCCAGGCTGGAGGGCAACAAGGCCACCTACGTCGACGCCCGCCCCGGCGTCGACCTGGTCCTGGAGGCCACCCGGACCGGCTTCGAGCAGTTCCTGATCGTCAAGGACCGTGCCGCCGTCGCGCAGACCGGCACCGTGACGATCCCGCTCGACACCACCGGCCTCACCGTCGCCCCGCAGCAGGACGGTTCGATCCAGCTGCTCGACAAGGCGAACGGCAAGACCGTCGTCCGCATCCCGGCCCCCGTGATGTGGGACGCCGCCGTCGACCAGGTCTCGCAGGAGCACCTGAACCGCGGCGCGGTGACGATGGAGCTGCGCGGCCAGGGCGCCGACACCGAGCTGCTGTTCACCCCGGACGCGGCCTTCCTCGCCGACCGGAAGACCCAGTTCCCGGTCACCATCGACCCGGTGGTGGACGTCGGCACGACCTTCGACACCTACGTCCAGACCAACGAGAACATCGACGCCTCCGCGTCGACGGACCTCAAGCTGGGCAGCTACGACGGCAAGGTCGTGGCCCGGTCGTTCCTGACCATCCCGGGCGGGTCGTTCAACGGCAAGCAGATCCTGGGCGCCACCCTCAACCTCGCCAACTACCACTCCGCCTCCTGCGTCCCGAAGCAGTGGGAGGTCTGGAACGCGGGCGGCGCGGCCTGGTGGACCCGGTGGGGCAACCAGCCCACGCTGGGGAAGAAGTGGGCCACCTCGAACGACACCTGGGACGTCGCGGGCGACGGTGACAACCACGACTGCTACGCCCCGGACGGCACGTTCTGGGCCAAGGCCGACGTCACCGAGATGATCCGGTACTTCGCCGGGTTCGGCTACAACGACTACGCCTTCGCCCTGAAGGCCGCCGACGAGTCCAGCAGCCTGTCCTGGAAGCGCTTCAGCTCCGCCGAGGGCTACTGGCCGCCGTACATCTCGATCACCTACAACTCGGTTCCGCCGACGCCCTCCGTGGTCGACGTGCTGCCGTCCCAGCAGGGCGACCCGCGCTACACCAGCTCGGCGACGCCCCGGTTCCAGATCCTCGCGGCGGACCCGGACGGCGGCGAGGTCGGGGTCAACTTCGACCTGTGGCGCAACGGCACCTTCGTCAACAGCATCCACCGCAAGGTGCCCGCGAACACCTACGCACAGGTGACCCCGGCCGACCTCGGCGTGGCCAAGCTCGACGAGAGCGTGCCGTACGGCATCTGGGCCCGCGTCTCGGACGAGCGCTCCGCGTCCGGCTGGGTGGGCACCAACTTCATCGTCGACACCGTCAAGCCCGGTACGCCGTTCGTGAGTTCGTCCGACTACCCGGCGGACGGCCTGTGGCACGGCACCGCCAACCAGGCGGGCTCGTTCACCTTCTCGCCCGCCCCGGGCACCGACGACACCGCGGCCTACGTCTACACCCTGGACGGCGGCACCCCGGTGACGGTCGCCGCCACCGGCGCCCTGACCACGTCGATCACGCCGACCACCGAGGGCCGCCGCGTCCTGTCGGTGCAGTCCAAGGACCGTGCGGGGAACCTGTCCCCGCCCGCGACGTACACCTTCCACGTCGGCCAGGCGGGCATCAGCTCGCCGGTGAACGGCACCCAGAGCGCCAAGCGCGTCAAGCTCTCGGTCGACGCGCAGACCCAGTTCAAGCGGGTCGTCTACCAGTACCGCCGCGGCCCCGGCGCCACGGAGTACAACGTCCCGCGCGCCAACCTCGCCAAGGCCGACAACACCCCGGTCACCGAGGACAAGCCGCGGCTCGCGGACCTCGGCCCGCACGCCAACTGGAACGTGCTGGACACCCTCGGCCAGGTCGGCGGCGTCGTCCAGGTCCGCGCCGTGCTGTTCCCCGAGGACGGCTCCGGCAACGGCTACACCACCGTCTGGAACACCATCACGGTCGACCGCAACGCCGACGGCGCGGCCGGCACCCCGGTGGGCCCGGGTTCGGTGAACCTGCTCACCGGTGACTACAGCACCAACACCACCGACGCCGGCGAGTTCGGCATGTCGGTGAGCCGCACCGCCTCTTCGCGCGACCTCGGACGCGGCTGGCAGCCCCAGGGCGAGCGGCTGACGGTCAACCAGCGCCAGATCGGCACCGACACCGCGGGCTTCACCCCCGGTCAGGCCGACATCTCGCGTTCCACCACCCGCGGCCACGACAGCTCCACCGACTCGCTGCGGATCGTCCCGGCCTCCTCCGGCTGGGACTCCTTCGCCGCGCTCGGCCCGGAGTACACCATGGGTCAGGGCATGAAGCCCGGCCGCACCTACCGGCTCACCGGCTGGATCTACGTCCCCGGTGCCACCGGTCTGGACAACCCGCTGGCCAACCGCGGCCTGCGGATGGTCGGCGTCCACCGCACCCCGGCCGGCTACGGCGAGACCGCCTCGCCGAAGGCCTCGTTCACCGACGGCTGGCAGCAGCTGACCGTCGACATGGCCGTCCCGGCCGACGCCACCGAGGCCTGGTTCCGCCTCTACAACGGCAACGCGGCCGGCAGCGGCAAGGAGGTCTTCTTCGACGACCTCTCGCTGAAGGAGATCGTCGCCCCGTTCGGCCCGCAGTGGGCCGGCGGCCCCGACGCGGGCACCGGGTCCGAGCTGCGTTCGCTCTCCTTCCCGCAGTCCGACCTGGTCGAGATCAAGGGCAACGACGACAGCTCGCTGACCTTCGCCAAGGGCAACGACGGAACGTTCTTCCCCGAGCCCGGCGCCGAGTCGCTCACCCTGAAGGCCGTCCCGGCCAAGTCCGGCGCGATCGTGCTGTCCACCTCGGGCCAGTGCCTGGAGGTGCCGAACGGCGCCGCCGGCAACGGCGCGCGGCTGCAGCCCGCCCCGTGCACCGGCGCCGCCAACCAGCAGTGGACCCGCGGCGACGACCTCTCCCTGCGGCTGCTCGGCTACTGCCTGGACAACCCTGCGGGCTACACCGACAACGCCACCCCGCTCATCCTGTGGGGCTGCAACGGCGGCACCAACCAGCAGTGGGAGTCGCGCACCGATGGCATGGTGACGAACCGCTACTCCGGCAAGTGCCTGGACGCCGACAAGGGCGCCTCGATCTGGGTCTGCTGGGCGGGCCCCAACCAGATCTGGGACATCCAGACCGCCGGCACCACCTACGAACTGACCGAGCTGGACGGCTCCAAGACCGTCTTCGCCCGCCAGGCCGGTTCCGACATCTACCAGGTGGTCAGCGAGACGGGGCCCGAGGCCAACTCCACGACCCGCTACCAGTACGACACCACCGACGGCCGCTCGCTGGTCAAGCGGGTGATCCCGCCGGTCGAACCGGGCGTCGACGACGTCAACGGCTGCACCGTCGACCCGCTGCCGCGCGGCTGCCAGGTCCTTGAGTACGACTACGGCAAGGTCACCACGGCCACCGCGTCCACCCCGGGTGACTACCTGGACCGGGTGCGCGCCGTGAAGGCCTGGTCGTGGAACCCGGTCACCTCCAAGCAGGAACCGGTCGAGGTCGCCCGCTACGCGTACGACGACCGCGGCCGCCTGGCCGAGGTGTGGGACCCCCGGCTGGCCACCCCGTTGAAGACCACCTACGGCTATGACGACGCCGGTCGCGTCACCCGCGCCACCCCGGCCGGTCAGCTGCCGTGGAACTTCGACTACGGCAAGGCCGCCGCCGACCAGGACCCGGGCCGACTGCTGAAGGTGCGGCGCGCCGCGCTGGCCCAGGGCTCGAAGGACCAGGTCAACGGTGAGACCGCCACCAGCGTCGTCTACGACGTACCGCTGACCCGCGGCGCCGGCGGTCCGTACGACATGGCCGGCCCGGACGTGGCCAAGTGGGCGCAGACCGACGCCCCCACCGACGCCACCGCCGTCTTCGACCCCGAGGACAACCCGGGCACCGGCACCGCCTCGGCCGCCAAGCCCGGCCCGGACGGCTACAAGCCGGCCAGTGTCCACTACCTCAACGCCTCCGGCAACGAGGTCAACACCGCAACTCCGTCCATCACCCCCGGTGGTGACATCGACACCAAGGAGTACGACCGCTACGGCCACGTCGTGCGCACCCTGGAGGCCACCAACCGCTCCATCGCGCTCAACACCCACCCGGAGGCCGACAAGCACGCGGCCGAGCTGAACCTGCCGACGGACTCCCCCTCGCGGGCCCGCCTGCTGGACTCGCGCACCGTCTACACCGCCGACGGCCTGGACGTGGCGGAGACCCTCGGCCCGGTGTACCGCGCCGCGCTCGCCGACGAGGTCAAGGGCCAGAGCAACCCGGTCACGGTGACCGCCGAGGCCGAGAAGCTGCCGCAGCTGGGCACCAACACCAAGGTGCAGGTGGACAACGACTGCTGCGGCCTGACCTGGTCCGGCGGTGCCCACCTGAGCATCCGCGGCACGGCGGCGGGCGCGTTCGACAGCATGCGGGTCAGCGTCCCCGAGGAGGGCGACTACGTCCTCTCCGGCCAGCTCACCAAGGCCAGCGACCACGGCGTCATCCAGTGGTCGATCGACGGCCGGAACATCGGCCGGCCGATCGACACCTACAACGCGGGCGGACTGATCGCCCCGTTCACCGTCGGCGAGTCGGTCCACCTGGCGCGCGGCGACCACGAGCTCAAGCTCACCCTGGTCGACACCAACACCGCCAGCGGCGGCGAGCGCTTCCACACCGGCATCGACACCGTCACCCTGACCAAGACGACCGTCAACCCGACCCTCCCGGCCGGCACTTCGGTCGTGGCCCGGGACCACAACACCAACACCTACGACGAAGGCAAGCCCGACGGCCAGGCCTACCACCTGGTCACCACCGCCACCGACGGCGCCCGCATCGACGGCTACGCCGACGACGTGGAGCTGCGGGTCACCAAGAACGGGTACGGCACGCCGATCGGCGGGACCTCCGGCTGGACGCTGAAGAGGCCCACCTCGGTCACCACCGACGCGCTCGGCGCCAAGCTCACCTCCACCACCCGCTACGACAGCCAGGGGCGCACCGTCGAACTGCGCGTCCCCGGCAACGAAGCGGCCGACGCAAGCACTGTGAAGACCGCGTACTACACGGCCGGCGCCAACCCGGCCGACCCGGCCTGTGCCAACCGTCCGGAGTGGGCGGGCCTGTCCTGCACCACCGGCCCGGGCGCGGCCGTCACCGGCGCGGACTCCGCGCGGATGCCGACCACCCTGCCGGTCAAGCAGGTCACCCGGTATTCCCGGGCAGGCAAGCCGGAAGAGGTCGTCGAAACCAATGCCGGCAAGTCCCGCAAGACCGTGACGGTGTACGACACGGTCAACCGGCCGGTCTCCACCGAAACCACCGGCGACGAGGGCACCGCTGTGCCCAAGTCCGAGACCACGTACGACCCCGCCACCGGCGAGGCCGTCAAGGTCACGGCGGACGGCAAGTCGGTCACCACGGTCAAGGACGTCCTCGGCCGCACCGTCTCCTACACGGACGCGGACGGCGCGACCACCACGACCGAGTTCGACAAGTTCGGCAAGCCGGTCAAGGTCCTGGACTCCACCGGCTCGCTGTCCCTCAGCTACGACCGGGCCAAGGAACCCCGCGGCCTGCTCACCTCGGTGACCGACAGCAAGTCGGGCGAGTTCACCGCCAAGTACGGCCCGGACGGTCAGCTCGTCGAGCAGACCTACCCCGGCGGCATCGTCCGCAAGGACACGCACAACGCCTCCGGCAAGGCCGTCGCCCGCAGCTACACCAGGGCGTCCGACAACACCGTGATCTGGGCGCAGACCAACGAGCTCTCCACCCAGGGCCAGGTCGTCAAGGACAGCACCGGCAACGGCAGCAAGAGCTACGGCTACGACCGCCTCGGCCGCCTGGTCAAGGCGGAGCACGGCAGCACGGGCAGCGGCTGCACCACCCGGGTCTACACCTACGACAACCACTACAACCGCACCGGCAAGGCCGTCTCCAGCTCGACCGACGGCAGCTGCACCACCGCCGGCGCCACCACGAGCACGTCCACGTACGACAGCGCCGACCGGATCACCGACCCCGGCTACCGGTACGACGCATTCGGCCGCACGGTCAGGACGCCGAGCGGCACCTCGATCGGCTACCGGGTCAACGACCTGGTCGCCTCCCAGGAGACCGCCGACACCCGGCAGACCTGGACCATCGACCCGACCGGGCGCTTCAACGGCACCACGACCGCCAAGAAGCAGGCCGACGGCAGCTGGTCCACCACCGCCACCAAGGTCCACCACTACGGCGGCGAGAGCGACAACCCCCGGTGGATCGTCGAGGACCCCGCCTCCGGCGCCTGGACCCGCAACGTCCCGGGCACCGACGGCGACCTCGCCGCCACCGTCACCGACAAGGGAGAGACCCAGCTCCAACTCACCAACCTGTTCGGCTCGGTGGTCCTCACCACCGACACCGCCCTCACCAAGCCCGTCCTCCTCGACGCCGACGAGTACGGCAACCCGGCGGCCGGCCAGCCCGCCACCCGCTACGGCTGGCTCGGCGCCAAGCAGCGCTCCAGCGAAGCCCAGGACAGCCTGGTGCTGATGGGCGTCCGCCTCTACAACCCGGCCACCGGCCGCTTCCTCTCCGTCGACCCGGTCCAGGGAGGAAACGCCAACGCGTACGACTACGTCTACGGCGATCCGATCAACCAGTACGACCTCGACGGCCGCTTCTGCCTGAAGCACCGCAAGGGCGGCGGCTGCGTAGGCGGCCGGACCTTCAACAAGGCAGTCGGCGCGGTCAAGTCCGCTGGGCACACGGCCACCACATGGGGCAAGCAGGCCGCGAACAAGGCCACCACATGGGGCAAGCAGGCCACGGGCTGGGTCTCGAACCAAGTGAAGAAGCGGTGGAACAAGCGCTGGTTGACTCACTTCGGTGTCAGCCTCGGGACGGGTTTCGTCGCCGGGTTGGGTGCTGCGGCCTTCTGCGGGACCACCGCAGGCCTCGGCTGCATGATCATGGCCGGTGCCGTGCTCGGCACCGTGATCGGTACCCCCGCGCACGTCGGCGCAGACGGATTCCTCGGCCATCGACCCTCCGATCGCGAAATCGCGGGCTACGCCCTCAAATCCGCGGGAGGTGGCGGCTACTCGGGCGGATTCCGATCCCTGGCGAAAACCACTCCGTTCGGATTGATGATGATGGGCATCAAACGCCTGCGGAAGTGACACTCGAGCCCCTCAGGTAGAGTCGCACAGGAATCGTGCGACCACTCCACCGGCCGGCCAACGGAAGTGAACCATACCGTTGGCCCGGCTGGCTCGGTGGGGCGCGCGATCGCGCGCCCCACCGAGCACCGAGAGATCCACAGCAAGAATTCGGAGCGACAATGGAACTCAAGGTTCTCGTTTCCACCATTCAATGGCTACACCGGGCGAAGAAGCGGGAAAAGCTCGCGGAACTCACCTCCCCGCTCGGAGTGATCGATATCGTCCGAGGCCCGATGGACGAGCTGAACGCCTCCGGGCAGATGCTGGAACGCTGGGAGTTCCTCCTCGACGGGGCCGAACTCCTGGTCGTGAACGACATGGGCACACCCGGCTACGGAGCCCGGCGACAGGTGGCCGCCGGGATCGACATCGTGGTCCAGGGTGTGCCGGGCCGCCTCAACGGTGCACGCGGGCTCCGGTCATCGCGACGATTCATCTCGATGACGGCAGGGGACATCAGTCTCGAAGCGCGCCCACAATGGCCCCGGTACGTCGTCCGCGACGGCTCGGGAAAGGAATGCGCCACGACCAACGGCAAGGCCTGGACCTTCACGAGTCAGGACCCTGCCCTGGTCGCGTTCGCAGCCTACTTCGCATCGGCCGCCATGGAGCCGATGCTCACCTCGCCGCTGCTGGAGATCTTCTAGGTTCGCCGGAGAAGAACCGAGGCACTGCGGTGGCGGGGCGCCCGGGGACACCCCGCCTTTGTGCAACTCGGCCCTCTCAAGAAAAGGAATCCGAGGAGCCCGTCCCATTCCACTGCATCACATCGGACAACGGCACCACCGGCTCGATGGAAGCCCGGACAGGGCACTGTCCTACACGACGGATCACGTCGTCGTCGACGCCGATCTGCGCGGGGGCAGATCGGGACACGTCTCCCTGCTCAGGACCCTCCGGCAGAGCGCTGTCGGAATGATGGTGCTGCCCGAATCCCTGACCCCACACCGAATGGAGCACACATGGAGTTCATCGTTTCCGGCCTGTTGGCCGTCGGCCGGGGGCTGCTCACGGTCTGCGATGTGGTCAGTTTCGTCGATGGGTGCAGGATCCTCGTCCAAAAGGTCAGGGGGACCAAGGTAGACGAAGAGAAGTAACCCGAGGCGTTGGAACGAGCTGACGGGTTGGCTCGGGAGGGGACGAGGTGTTCTCGCTGCTGCGCCACCCAAAGAACCCGATGAACAAGAAGACCAGCTGGGGAAAGCTAGACAGAAACAACTCCAGGGCCATGACCTGGCGTGAGCTGCGCATGGTCGGTCGCCATCCAAGGAAGTGAAATGGAAGCAGCATTTTCAGGAATGTCACCCTGGGAGATCAACCGGGACTTCACCGAGATTGCTACGCCACTGGGCGCACTCGATCTCCACAATGACGCCTCCCTTGTTGGGTTTCGATTTTCCGGACACCCCCTATCGTCACTTCTGATCGACTTTTCCGATGGGCGCGGACGGCCATTCTCGCTGGAGTTCAAAAATGTCGGTGAACTGACCGTTCGGCAGGGTGGTGTGGCTTCGGATGGATGGCCCGAAATCCCCGAAGACGCCGAATGCGAGGGTCTTGACAATGTAAGCTACTATGAGTACGGAACCGACCTTCCTCCAGTCTTTGACATTTCCTCACTCAATCTGGATATGAAGTTCCGATCAGGAGAGGTCCGCTTCATCCAGCCAACCGAATAGTGGCGATCAGTGATTCACTGATTGATCTCCGTTTTTCGTGACGGCCCGTCGGTTCGTCCGGCGGGCCGTTTCGGCCTTTCTGGCTACTGTCGCGGCTCGGGTTGCCCACACCTTCAGAATCACCAAGACCGAACTGATTCAACTCCGCGAACCTTCCGGATACTTCTGGTACGATCCGTGACATAATGACCGAATGGAACTCACGGTGAGATTCAAAGTCGAGATCGAGAACCGCAGCGACCGACGAATGGAGCTCATGCTCGAACCCGAGGGCAGTGACTTCTGGATGGAACCCGGCGACGCGCTCGTCGTGAACAGCGAGGCGCCGCCCGGCACCGAAATCCCTTTCGTCGTGCAGATGACGGATGACGGCGTATCGGTCTGGTCCAACTACGGCCCCGGCTGGGTGTCCACTCGAGCCGGCGAGGACCTCGACACCGGACACAACAGGCCCGACGATGCCTATCCGGAACTCAAGAGATCCGCAACGGACGCCGAACCCCGAAAGGACTGGCCGGGGAGGCTCCTCCCCTGGCGCCGGAACGAATGACTGCCATGGAACTCGACTCCGCCGGAGCCGGGTCGACCTCGATTTCAAGCTCTGCCGCTGACGCCGCACCCGGCACCGACGTACAAGAATCGGAACTCGGCAGAGATCAGCGGGATCAAACGGAGAAGAACCGAGGCACTGCGGTGGCGGGGCACATCCGGGTGTCCCGCCCTCGGGCAGCCCGACCGTTCTCGAGAACAGGAATCCGAGGAGCACCTGCCATGCAAATGCGCCACATCGGAAAGCGGCGTCGATGGCTCGACCCGGTCGACCCCCAGGGCGTTTACGCGGAGATCGACTCTCCGCTCGGCACCGTACGCGTCGACCGCAAGCGCAGCGGCGCCGTGACGTCCTTCGGCAGCCGTCTGGAACAGTGGGACTTCGTGTTGGACGGGGCCTGCATCCTGTCGGTCGACGGCATGTTCAACCCCGGTTATCCCGCCCGGCGGCGTGTTCGCCGCGGACTCGACATCACCCTGCTCGGGGAACCGGGCCGGGTGTCGGCGGCCCGCACCCTCCGGCCGGGGCGGCGGTACGTCAGGATGAGCACCCCGACCCTTGCGTACGAGGCCCGAACCCGCTTCCCCGGACACATCGTGCGCGACGGGAACGGGATCGAGCGGGCCCGCTACGACGGAGCCTTCTGGGAGTTCGAGGAACCCGATCCTGCCGCTGTGGCCTTCGCCTCGTTCTTCATCGCGGCAGCCCTCGAACCGTTCATGACCTCGCCACTGTTGGAAATCTTCTGAGCCCGGCCGCGAGAGCCGAGGAACGAGCTGGGAGCACATGGACATCATCATTTCCGGCCTCATGGCCGTCGGCCGTGCCCTCTGGACGGTCCTGAGCTGGGCCAACATCGTCGAGGGGCAGAAGATCCTCAACAAGGAGTTCAAGAAGCTCACGAGGAAGTGACCGCCGCCTGGCCGCCGGCTCCGATCGGTGCAGTGGAACCCGACGAGCGGACCGTCCCTGCACCTGCTCCTGACCTGGGGGCGCAGGTGCCGAGCGGAACCCGACCTGCGGATCGGGTTCACCGGGGACTGATCCACCGGCCGGGGCGGCCGGGGAAACCCAACCGAGGAGCGGCCGAGGAAACTTGACTGCCCTTCACCCTTTTCCGGCCGTCCCGCTGCCACACTGCACGCCCCCGAGCACAGTTGATCAGATCGTCTACAACCTGATGGTCGGGAACTCGCACACCTTCTCCGCGACAATCGACGGCGGATGACGACGTCGTGGTCCACAACTGCGCCCGCAAGAAGCCGGAGAAGGACGAGAAGATCACGACCCACCAGAATCGGAAGGAACATCGAAGCGGGGCCGGCAAGGCGAAGAAGGACAAGCTCATCGATAACATGGGCGGCGGGGCCCCCGAGGCGGGTGCCCCCCCCCCCCCCCCCCCAAGGAATGGGTTGTGTGGTCACGATCCGAAGGCGTATCTGGCGGACGGGTTGCCGTCTCGGCTCGCTGAGATAGGAAGAGCGTCGGGGT
>NZ_JBIVHS010000007.1:365797-379030 GCF_044749365.1 Kitasatospora sp. NPDC089509
ATACCCTCTCACACCCCCCCTGCGGGGCGCCGGCCTGGTAATAACCTACCCCCCCCCCACCCCGGGGGGGGGGGGGCCCCCGGGGGGGGGGCCCCCCCCCCGCCGCCCACCCGAAGGAATGGGTTCTGTGGACACGATCCGAAGGCTTCTCTGGCGTACGGGTTCCCGTCTCGGCTCGCTGCGGCACACAGCCCGCCTGGTGAACTCCCATGCAGATGCGGGCGATCTCAACCGAGCGATGGCCGTGGCCGCCTCCAAGGCTGCCGCCGGCATCCCGGGCGCCAACCTGCTGGCAGCAGATCTCCTCGCAGACCGGATCGGGAACCGGAAGGCCGCCGAAAACTACTACAGGGCGGCCGTTGACGAAGGGGACGAGGAGGCGTTCAACAATTACGGATGCTTCCTCAGCGAGGACGACGATCGCGCCGAGGAGGCCGAGGAGACGTTCCTGAGAGGGATCTCCACAGGAGATCCGCTGGCGATGGAAAACCTCGGCAAGCACTACTTTGATCTGGGGGACGACGAGGCTGCTGCCGAATCCCTGAAAAAGGCCGTCGAGTCGGGCAGGAACAACGCGCTCTCGTACCTCGCCCGAGCGGAATCCCGCAGCGGACGAGCCGCCCCAGCACTTGCCCATGCACGAATGGCAGCCGCCCACGGTGTTCGCTCGGCCGATCTGGCGCTGGCCGAGGCGCTCGCATCCGATCCGGCGGCCGATCCGGCCGAGATAGACGTGGCCTACCGGCGAGCCGTGGCCGGATCCGACGAAGGGGCGCCGTTCTCGTACGGTCGTTGGCTTCAGGACGACGGACAGCTGAGCGAGGCGCTGTCCCAGTACCAGGACGCAGCCGACCAGGGCGAGATCAACGCGTTCCTCAACATGGGGAACATCTTGAGCGATCTCGGCGACCCGACAAGGGCAGAGGAGATGTACCGGCTCGGCCGGGAAGCTTCCGATCCCGAGTCAGCGGCAGCACTGGCCGAACTCCTCGCGTCCCGAGAACGCTACTCCGAAGCCACTTCGGCGGTCGTTGCAGCAGAGGCACTGGGGCTTCCTCCCCACAGGGTCACGGAACTACAGGACCTGGTGACCAGGGCCCGCAACCACCGACCCGAGCTGGATGAGTGAACAACGAACCGCACTCCCACTGAAGAATCCCAGGAGTTCCATGGAGATCATCGTTTCCGGCCTGTTGGCCGTCGGCCGCGGACTGCTCGCAGTCCTCAACGCGGTCAACACCTATGAAGGATTCAGGATCATCGCCCGTGAGATCAGAAGGACCAAGGAACGCGAAGTGAGGTGAGGGCGAGCGAGGCGTCGGCCCCGCCACCGCGGAGCAAGTACGGGTCAACCGAGCGGCGGTCAAGGTTACTTGACCGCCGCTTCATCCTTTTCCAGCCTATGGACTGTCACACTGTGCGCCCCCTAGCACAGTTGAGGAGTTTCCGTGGACGGCAGACGGCCCCTGATCGAGGACTTCCCCACTCACCCCGACGGCGATCCGGCCGGGGAGTTGGCGCGCACCGTGCGGGAGCGACGTACCGAGTTGGGGCTGTCGCTCGCGCAGCTCGCGGAGCGATCGGGGCTGGGGGAACGGCAGTTGAGGGCGGTGGAGGCGGGGCATGCGGCGCCGACCCTGCCGCTGCTGACCGCGCTGTCGGAGGCGATGCGCGACGCGCAGGTTCACCCTCACGAGTGATTGCCGACATTCCGCACACTGACCGACACTCAGAGTATCCGGAGAGCCCAAAGGCCCTCCCGGCGCAAGGAGTTGCTGCCATGACCGCAACCGAATCCTCCGCCTCCTCCGAGATCCCGCAGATCGTCGACCACGCCCAGCCCGCCGAGCACGGGCAGAACCTCGCGGACGTCGGCGGCAACGTCGGCGCCGTGTGGCGCGCCTGGTGGACGTGGACCCCCTCGCACGGGACGTTCAACCTGCAGTTGAACTGGAACGTGATCGGGATCGACTCGACCGTCGTCATCACCGCGTCCGAGATCGACTCCAACGGGAACCGCTTCGTCGGCGCGGCCGCCTTCCAGGTGTCGAGCATCGCGCCCGGGAACGGCATCGTGACGTTCAAGATCGACATCGGCTGGGGCAGCTCGCTGCCGATGCGCACCGACGTCCTGGTCTTCAACTGACCGGTACGCAGGGCGCGGAGAGCCGGAAAAGAAGGGAGTGGGAAGTCGGCCGGGCCGACTTCCCACTCCTCCTCGCGCATCAGCCCAGGGGTGTAAACCCGTGGACCAATGCGGGCGTTCGGGAGATCAATCGGTGGGCCGATGCCGCCCTCCCACGCCGCGTGACAGCGTTCCGGCCATGGACACCACGCCGTTCACCGGCCCCACCGGACCGACCGGACCGACCCGCCGTCGCGTGCTGGGCACCGCCCTGGCCCTGGGCGTCGCCGCCCCGCTCGGCCTGGCCTCCACCGCCCGGGCGGACACCCCCGCACCCTCCGGCGGCACCCCGAACCGGCTCACCCTCCCCGAGCCGACCGGCCCGCACCGCGTCGGCACGGTCGCCCTGCACCTGCGCGACGCCTCCCGCCCGGACCCGGTGGCCGGCGCCGGGCGCTTCCGCGAACTGATGGCGAGCGTCTGGTACCCGGCCCGGCGGACGGAGGACTTCCCGCTCGCCCCCTGGCTGGCCGACGGGCCGATGCAGGCCTTCCTCCAGGACGTCGGCTTCCCGCTCCCGCTCTCGCTCGCCCCGCTCACCTCCGGGCACGTGGGCGCGCCCGTGCACCGCTCCGGCCGCCGGCTCCCGGTCGTCCTGTACGCGCACGGCGCGCACAGCCACCGGGGCGACCACACCGTCATCGTCCAGGAACTCGCCAGCCACGGTTACGTGGTGATCACCGCCGACCTCCCGCACGACGCCTTCACCCGGTTCCCCGGCGGCCCCGTGCTCACCCCGGGCACGGACCCGACGGCCGACACCGGCGTGCGGGCGTACATCCCGGACTTCCGCTTCCTGCTGGACTGCGTCGAGGAGTTGGCCGCCGGCCGCAACCCCGACGCCGACGGCCGCGATCTCCCCGAGGGCCTGCTCGGCGCCCTCGACCCGCAGCGGATCGGCATGTTCGGCTGGTCCAAGGGCGGCAGCGTCACCGCCCAGACCACCGTCCTGGACCCCCGCATCCGGGCCGGACTCAGCCTGGACGGGCCGATGATCCCGACCATCACCACCGACCTGGACCGGCCGTTCCTGATGATGACCGCCGCCTGGCCCCGCACGCCGGGCTCGGACGCCGAGACCTTCTGGACCCACCTGCGCGGCTGGCGGCTCAACGTCCAGGCCAAGGGCGCCGTCCACAACTCCTACGGCGACAACATGACGCTGATCCCCCAGGCCGGGAAGCTGCTCGGCATGACCGAGCAGCAGATCCAGCAGCAGGTCGGCACCCTCGCCCCCGAACGCGGCATCGCCGTCCAGCAGGCCTACCCGCTCGCCTTCTTCGACCGCCACCTCCGGCACCGCCGCGGCCCCCTCCTCGACGGCCCGTCCGCACGGTTCCCGGAGGTCGAGTACCTCCCGTGACCAGGACCCCGGGCGGCCCCCACGGGGGTGCGGCCGCCCGGGCCCGCACGGACCCGGCACCGCGGCCCCTCGGCGAGCCTCCGCTCGGCGAGGGGCCGCTCGGCGAGGGGCCGCGTCGTTCGTCCGGGGTCAGACCGACATGCCCTGGGTCGCGCTGACGGTGGGCGGGGTGGTGCTGCCCGCGGTGGCGCCGAGGGTGCGTTCGACCTTGGCGACGGCGGTGCGGTACTGCATCGAGGCGGCCTGGGCGTCGGCGCCCTGGCGCTGGAAGAAGCCGTAGGCCAGACCGACGGTGCCGAAGCGTTCGACCCCGACGAAGGCGCTGAGCTGGACACCCGCCAAGGTGCCGTCGAGCCGTACGGCGGGGGCGTCCTGGCGGTCGCCGAGGGCGACCGGGGTGACGGTGAAGGTCACCGTGTCCCCGCTGCTGGCGTTGAAGGTGATGGTGTGGCAGGTCCGGAACGCGTCGGTGGCGGTGGCCAGGTCGGCGGTGAGCCGGGCCGGGTCCTCGGCGGTGAGGGACTCGGTGACCATCGGGTTGCCGTCCTGGCCGTCCAGTTCGGTGACCGCCTGCGGGGCCGCCGGGCCGGGCGCGGTGGCGTGCAGGTTGACGAGGGCGCTGAGGGCGTCGCAGCCGGTGACCGGGGTCGGGGCCGCGCCGGGGGTGGGGAGTTCGGTGGCGGGCAGTTCGGTGTAGCCCGGGCCGGCGTCGTCCGCGGTGAGCAGCGCCGACCTCAGCTGGTCGGCGGAGGGCAGCGGCTGGGTCTGCGCGGCACCGGGAGCGCCGGCAGCGCCTGCGGCACCGAGAGCGCCCGCGGCACCCGCGGCGCCTGCGGCTCCGGCGGGGCCCAGCACGGCCGCCGCGACCAGGAGCGCGGCGGGGAGGGCGTGGAGTGGCCTCGGGAGGGACATGCGGGCCCCCGGTCGAGAGGTCGGGCAGGGACAGGGGTCCAGTGTCCCACCGGGGGCCGGGCGGGGCGCGCGGGCGCACGTCCGCGCAGGTCAGACGGTGGGGCCCGGGGCGATTCGCCCCGGGCCCCGGTGTGCCGGGTGGCCCCCCGACCACCCGACGTCAGAGGGCGGCGGCCAGCTCGGTGCCCTGCTTGATCGCGCGCTTGGCGTCCAGTTCGGCGGCCACGTCGGCACCGCCGATCACGTGCACGGTCAGGCCGCGCCCGCGCAGCGCCTCGGCGAGCTCGCGGCGCGGCTCCTGGCCGGTGCAGAGCACCACGGTGTCCACCGGCAGGAGTTGGCGTTCGCCGTCGACGGTGTAGTGCAGTCCGGCGTCGTCGATCAGGTCGTAGGTGGCACCGGCGACCATCACCACGCCGCGGTGCTTGAGTTCGGTGCGGTGGATCCAGCCGGTGGTCTTGCCGAGGCCGGCGCCGACCTTGGTGGTCTTGCGCTGCAGCAGGTGGACGCTGCGCGGGGGCGTGGGCCGCTCGGGGGCGCGCAGGCCGCCGCGCTCGCGGTACTCCGGGTCGATGCCCCACTTCGCCTGGAACACCGGGGGTTCGAGGCTGGCCCGGTCGCCCTGGTCGGTGAGGAACTCGGCCACGTCGAAGCCGATCCCGCCCGCGCCGAGGACGGCGACCCGCCGGCCGACCGGTGCGCCGTCGCGCAGCACGTCCAGGTAGCCGACCACGCTGGGGTGGTCGATTCCCGGGATGTCCACGGGAGTTCGGGGGGTGACGCCGGTGGCGAGGACGAGTTCGTCGTGCCCGGCGTCGGCGAGCTGCTCGGCGGTGGCGAGGGCGCCGAGGCGCAGGGTGACGTCCAACTCGGCCAGCCGGGTGCGGTAGTAGCGCAGCGTCTCGTCGAACTCCTCCTTGCCGGGGACGAGTCGGGCGAGGTTCAGCTGTCCGCCGACGGTGTCGGCCGCGTCGTACAGGGTGACGGCGTGGCCGCGTTCGGCGGCGGAGACGGCGAACGCGAGGCCGGCCGGTCCGGCCCCGACCACGCCGATGGACTTGCGCACCTTCGTGGGGGCGAGCACGAGTTCGGTCTCGTGGCAGGCGCGCGGGTTGACCAGGCAGGAGGTGATCTGCAGGTTGAAGGTGTGGTCCAGGCAGGCCTGGTTGCAGCCGATGCAGGTGTTGATGGAGTCGGCGCGGTCGGCGCCCGCCTTGGCGACGAAGTCGGCGTCGGCGAGCAGCGGGCGGGCCATCGAGACCAGGTCGGCGCTGCCGTCGGCGAGCAGTCGCTCGGCGATCTCGGGGGTGTTGATCCGGTTGGTGGTGACCAGCGGGATGCCGACCTTGCCCATCACCCGCTTGGTGACCCAGGCGAAGGCGCCGCGCGGCACCGAGGTGGCGATGGTGGGGATCCGGGCCTCGTGCCAGCCGATGCCGGTGTTGATGATCGTCGCCCCGGCGGCCTCGACGGCCTGGGCGAGCAGGACCACCTCGTCCAGGGTGGAGCCGCCGGGGACCAGGTCGAGCATGGAGAGCCGGTAGACGATGATGAAGTCCTCGCCGACCCGCTCGCGGACCCGGCGGACGATCTCCACCGGGAGGCGCATCCGGTTCTCGTACGTGCCGCCCCACTCGTCCGTGCGGTGGTTGGTGGCGGCGACGATGAACTCGTTGATCAGGTAGCCCTCGGACCCCATGATCTCGACGCCGTCGTAGCCGGCCCGGCGGGCGAGTTCGGCGCAGCGGACGAAGTCCTCGACGGTCTGCTCGACCTGTTCGGCGGTGAGTTCGTTGGGCACGAAGGGGCTGATCGGGGCCTGCAGGGCGCTGGGGGCGACCAGGTCGCGGTGGTAGGCGTAGCGGCCGAAGTGCAGGATCTGCAGGGCGATCCGGCCGCCGGCGGCGTGCACGGCCGAGGTGATCTCCCGGTGCTTGTCGGCCTCCTCCTCGGTGGTCAGCATCGCGCCGCCCTCCCAGGGGCGCCCGGCCTCGTTGGGGGCGATGCCGCCGGTGACGATCAGGCCGACGCCGCCGCGGGCGCGCTCCGCGTAGAAGGCCGCCATCCGCCGGTAGCCGTCGGGGGCCTCCTCCAGGCCGACGTGCATCGAGCCCATGATCACCCGGTTGGGCAGGGTGGTGAAGCCGAGGTCGAGCGGGCTGAGCAGGTGCGGGTAGCGGCTGCTGCCGGGGGTCGAGCTCATCGACGTCTCCTGAGGGGGCGGCCCGTGGGGGGTGTTCCGGCGGAATTGTTACCGCAGGGTAGGCGACGGTCGACCCGCTATGCAACTAGTTGCATAGCACCGGTGGAGAAGCCCTCGCACGCCCCGCTCCGCCGCGTATCGTCGTGTCCCGGGATCGCGAACGCCCGACGGGACGAACGAGAGCAGAGCGAGAGGGGACGATCGTGCGGGGTGGCTCGGTGGCCGTGGTCGGCGGCAGCATCGCCGGGAGTGCCTTCGCCGGGGCGGCCGCCCGGCTCGGCGCGGAGCGGGTCGTGGTGCTGGAGCGCACCCCGGGCCGGCTGGAGGACCGCGGCCTGGGGATCTGCACCCAGAACGACCGCTTCGCCGAACTGGTCGAGGCCGGCCACCTGGCGCCGGACACCCGCCGGCACCGGCTCACCGTGCGCCGCTGGGTCACCCGGGGACGGGCCGGCGAGGGCGACGGCCCGAACGGCCGAGGGCGGGCCCTGTGGACCCAGCCCTTCCCGTTCCACTCGCACCACTGGGCGGTGCTCTGGCAGGCCCTGCGCGAGCGGACGCCGGAGACGGTGGAGTACCGGCTGGGCAGCACGGTGACGGCGGTCGGCGGCGACCGGGACGGCGCCTGGGCCGAGCTGGCCGACGGCACCCGGGGCGAGTACGACCTGGTGATCGGCGCGGACGGCTACCGGTCGGTGGTCCGCGCGGCGGTCTGCCCGGAGGCGGTGCCCGAGTACGCCGGGTACGTGGCCTGGCGCGGCAGCTACGACTCCGCGCTGCTGGACGGGCTGCCCGGCGGGGCGGGCGCCTGGCCGGAGGACGAGTGCGCGACCGTCTGCTACCCCGGCGGCCAGGTCGTGCTGTACCGCATCCCCGGACTCGCACCGGGCAGCACCCTGGTGAACTGGGTCTTCTACGCACCCACCCCGGACTGGTACCGGCCGGACGGCCCGACGGCCTTCGGCGCGGGCGCCCTCAGCGGCGAACAGCTCGACGGGATGCGGGAGTTCGCGCAGCGACAGCTGCCACCGTACTGGGCCGGCGTGATCGCGCTGACGCCGCCCGAACGGACCCTGCTGCAACCGATCTACGACCTGGCGACCCCGTACCGCACCACCGGGCGGCTGCTCATCGGCGGGGACGCGGCCAGCATCGTCCGCCCGCACAACACCGCCGGCGCGGTGAAGGCCCTCCAGGACGCCCACGCCCTGGAACACGCCGGGCGGCGGGCGGAGGGCGGCTCCTGGGCGGCGCTGCTGGCCGACTACGACCGCGAACGGACGGCGGCCGGACGGGAGTTGGTGGAGCTGGGCCGCACCCTGGGGCAGGCGCAGGTGACCGCGGCACCGGACTGGTCGACCATGGACGAGTCGGCCATGGCGGCCTGGTGGCAGCAACAGCTCAGCGGCGGCGGCACGCCCGGCGGGACCGGCTTCGGCGGGCACGCGCTCGGGCGGGCCGGCTGAGCCGACCCGCCCGGGCGGGATCCCGCGGGGGGATCAGACGTTGACGCCGTAGTCGGTGGCGATGCCGCGCAGGCCGGAGGCGTAACCCTGGCCTATCGCACGGAACTTCCACTCGGCACCGTTGCGGTACAGCTCGCCGAAGACCATCGCGGTCTCGGTCGAGGCGTCCTCGGTCAGGTCGTAGCGGGCGATCTCCTGCCCGTTGGCCTGGTTGAGGATCCGGATGAAGGCGTTGCGGACCTGCCCGAAGTTCTGCAGCCGGGCGTCGGCGTCGTAGATCGACACCGGGAAGACCACCTTGGCGACGTCCACCGGCACCCGGGACAGGTCGACCTTGATCTGCTCGTCGTCGCCGTCGCCGCCACCGGTCAGGTTGTCGCCGCTGTGCTCGACCGAACCCTCGGGGCTGCGAAGGTTGTTGAAGAAGACGAAGTGCTGGTCCGAGACCACCTTGCCGAGCGCGTTGCACAGCAGCGCACTGGCGTCCAGGTCGTAGTCGGCCCCGGTGGTGGTGCGCACGTCCCAGCCGAGGCCCACGATCACGGCGCTCAGACCGGGCGCCTCCTTGCTCAGCGAGACGTTGCCGCCCTTGGCCAGCGAAACTCCCACAATGCCCTCCTCGGATCTCTCCCTGCGGACGAATCTACAACACTGTAGAGATCACGAGAATCCGTCTGCGGGCGGGCCCCGCCCCGGGGATTTCTCAGGGGTCCGGGCGGGAACCGATCAGCCCCCGCGTGGTCCCTCCGCACACCGAGCACCGTAGCGGCCGGAGCGCCGGACGAACAGGACCGCCCTAGACTGGCGATGATCCCCGGCCGCACCCGTTCCGAGGTCCTCGCGGGAGGCATCCCATGCGCCAGCGGTACAGCTTCCACCTCGACCAGGGCGGGCACTCGGTCACCGTCAACGTCCGCTCCGGGCTGATCACCGAGACCGAGCTGCTGGTGGACGGCAAGGAGTGCGCCTTCCACCGCGTCCACGGCCACGGCGGCTACCCGCTGACGCTCTCCGGGCAACTCGCCGAGGAGCCGCCGCAGCCGCTGTCCGTCCGGCTGGACCGGACCGGCCGGGCGGAGCACCCACTGGCCTGCGTGCTGGAACTCGCGGGCGTCGAACACCCGATGCCGGAGCGCACCGCGCGCTGAGACCGGCGGCGACCTCCCCGGGGACCGTCCGCTACTCCGCGGCGATCCCGCCGAGGATCTCCTCCACCGCCGCCCGGGCCCGCTCCGCGTCCTCCGCGACCAGCCCGATCCTGGTCCGCCGGTCCAGCACGTCGGCGACGTCCAGCGCGCCCTCGTGGGTGATCGCGTACGCGACCTCGGCGCGGGTCACGTCCAGCCCCTCCGCCAGCGGCGCCGACTCCCCGGCCGCCAGCACCTCGTGGGTCAGACCGCCGTGCCGGGCGATCAGCGAGACGGGCACCCCCTGGACGGGCAGCGGGCGGCTGTCCCGGTGCCCGGGGGCGCCGACCAGCGGCAGCCGGGCCGTCCAGCAGGTGCGGGCGGGCAGGCCGCGCAGCCGGACGGCGGTGTCCACCGCGTCCTCGGCCATCCGCCGGTAGGTGGTGAGCTTGCCGCCGACCACGGTGATCACCCCGGACGGGGACTCCAGCACCGCGTGCTCGCGCGAGATGTCGGCGGTGTTCCCGCCCCCGGTGTCGATCAGCGGGCGCAGCCCGGCGTAGGCGCCGCGCACGTCCGCCCTGGTCAGCCCGGTGGCGAGGGCGGCGTTGACGGTGTCCAGGAGGAAGGTCAGCTCGGCCTCGGTGGGCTGCGGCTCGTCCGGGATCGGGCCCGGGGCGTCCTCGTCGGTCAGCCCGATCGCCACCCGGCCGAGCTGCTGGGGCAGCGCGAAGACGAAGCGGCTGGTGGAGCCGGGCACCGGCACGGTGAGCGCGGCGGCCGGGTGGCCGAGGGTGGCGGCGTCCACCAGCAGGTGGGTGCCGCGGCTGGGCCGCAGCGTGATCGAGGTGTCGACCTCGCCCGCCCAGACACCGGTGGCGTTGACCACCGCGCCCGCGGTGACGGTCAGCGTCTGCCCGCTCAGCGCGTCGACCAGCCGGGCGGACGTCCCGGTGACCTCCTCGGCCCGCACCCGGGTCAGCACGCTCGCGCCGTACTGCGCGGCGGTGCGCGCCAGGGCGACCACCAGCCGTGCGTCGTCGACGAGTTGGCCGTCGTGCGCGACCAGCGCACCGCGCAGACCGGCCGTCCGGACACCCGGCACCAGCTGCTTCGTCCGGGCCGCGTCGATCCGGCGCACCCGGGGCAGCAGCCGGCCCGGCGTGCCGGCGCTCAGCCGCAGCGCGTCCCCGGCGTGGAAGCCGGTCCGGATCAGCGCGGCCTGGCCCGGGCGCAGCAGGTCGGGGAGCAGCGGCACCAGTTGGGGCAGGGCGCGGACCAGGTGCGGGGCGGTGCGGGTCATCAGCACGCCGCGTTCGACGGCGCTCTCCCGGGCCACCTTGACCCGCCCGGAGGCGAGGTAGCGCAGGCCGCCGTGCACCAGCTTGGAGCTCCAGCGGCTCGTACCGAAGGCGAGGTCGCGGGCCTCGACCAGCACGGTCCGCAGACCGCGCGCGGCGGCGTCCAGCGCCACCCCGGCGCCGGTCACGCCGCCGCCGATCACCAGCAGGTCGATCCGCGGATCGGCGGCGAGCGCTTCCAGCTCGCGCATCCGGCGGACGGCGTCGAGCCGGGCGGTTCCCGCGTACGGGCTGGCCACGGAGGTCATGGGGCGAGGTATCCGTTCAGTGCTCTGGCCAGTTCGCGTCGCCAGGCCGCCTCGGGCAGCAGGGAGGCGACCATGCGGTGCGACTGGACGGTGGACTGGGCGATCAGCAGGACCATGGCGGCCAGTTCGGTCGGCTCGCCGGCCCGGACCGAGCCGTCGGCCTGGCCCCGTTCGATGCCGGTGCGCAGCGCTTCCAGCAGACCTCGCTGGCTGGCGCCGAGCCGCTCGACCACGTACTGGAGCATCAGGTCGGAGTCGTCGGAGTGGAGCAGGGCGCCGAGCACCGGGTGGTCGCGCAGCTGCACGGCGACCTCGACCACCTGGTCCACGAAGGCCTCCCGGCCGGGCACCTCCAGCGAGGTGCCCTCCAGGGTGGCCAGGATCTCGCGGGTGAGCAGCGCGCCGATCACCGCCTGGACGTCCGGCCAGCGCCGGTAGACGGTCGGGCGGCTGACCCCGGCCCGGCGGGCGATCTCGGCCAGCTGGGTGCGGCGCACGCCGAGGTGCACGACCAGGTCGGCGGCGGCGTCCAGGATCGCGTCGTCGGTGCTGCGGGTGGCTCCGCTGCGGGGCGGCCGGGGCTCGGCGTTACTACTTGACATGATGTGTGAAACTGTAACGCATGGCACCTGAGACGCAAGCGGGAGCGGCCGGCGCCGCGCTGCCGCTCCCCCCGATGAAGTGGAACGCCTGGGGAGACCCGGCCCTCGCCAAGGAGCTGTCCGCCGACATCAAGGGACTGCTCGCCGCCGCCCTCGGCGTCACCGGCGACGCCGCCCCCGGGCCGGAGGCCGCCGAGGTCGCGCTGCGCCCGTCCCGGCTCACCGCCGAGGACCTCACCGCGCTGGCCGCCGCCGTCGGCGCGGCGCACGTCAGCGCCGCCGACGCCGACCGGCTGCCCCGGGCCGGCGGCAAGTCCACCCCCGACCTGCTGCGCCGCCGCAGCCGCGAGCCCCAGGATGCGCCGGACGCCGTCGTCGTGCCCGGCGACGAGGCGCAGATCGCCGCCGTCCTCGCCGTGTGCGCCGAACGCGGCATCGCCGTCGTGCCGTTCGGCGGCGGCACCAGCGTCGTCGGCGGCCTCGACCCCGAGTGCGGGCCGCTCCGGGCCGTGGTCTCGCTCGACCTGCGCCGCCTCGACCGGCTGCACTCCCTGGACGAGACCTCCGGCGAGGCCGTGCTCGGCGCCGGACTCACCGGCCCCGCCGCGGAGGCGCTGCTCGCCGAACGCGGCTGGGAACTCGGCCACTACCCGCAGAGCTTCCGCTACGCCACCATCGGCGGCTTCGCCGCCACCCGCTCCTCCGGCCAGGACTCGGCCGGCTACGGGCGCTTCGACGAGATGGTCCGCGGGCTGCGCGTGGTCACCCCGGCCGGCACGCTCGACCTCGGCCGCGGCCCCGCCTCCGCCGCCGGACCCGACCTGCGCCAGCTGTTCCTCGGCTCCGAGGGCACCCTCGGCGTGATCACCGCCGTCCGGCTGCGCGTCCACCCGCTGCCCGCCGTCAAGACCCACGAGGCGTGGAGCTTCCCCGACTTCGCCACCGGCACGGCCGCGCTGCGCGCCGTCGAGCAGCAGGGCACCGGCCCCACCGTGATCCGGCTCTCCGACGAGGCCGAGACCATGGTCAACCTCGCCATGACCGAGCAGATCGGCGGCACCCCCGCGGTCAGCGGCTGCCTGGCGGTCACCGTCTTCGAGGGCGGCGCCGAGCAGGTCGCCGCCCGGCACGAGCTCACCCGCGAGGCACTGCTCGCGGCCGGCGGCACCTCCCTCGGCGAGGCGCCCGCCCTGGCCTGGGAGCACGGCCGCTTCAACGCCCCCTACCTGCGCGACTCCCTGATCGGTGCGGGCGCGCTGTGCGAGACCCTGGAGACGGCGGCCAGTTGGGAGCAGCTGCCGGCCCTGCGGTTCGCCGTCACCGAGGCGCTCACCACCGCGCTGCCCGGCGCGCTCGTGCTCTGCCACATCTCGCACGTCTACCCGACCGGCGCCTCGCTCTACTTCACGGTGGTCGCCGCGCTCGGCGAGGACCCGCTCACCCGCTGGGGCGCCGCCAAGCGGGCGGCCGGCGACGCCATCATCGGCGCGGGCGGCACCATCACCCACCACCACGCGGTCGGCGCCGACCACCGGCCGTGGATGACCGAGGAGATCGGCGACCTCGGCGTGCGCATCCTGCGCGCCGTCAAGGCCGAACTCGACCCGGCGGGCATCCTCAACCCCGGCAAGCTGATCCCGTAACCGGCCCGGGGGGGGGGGCCCCCCCCCCGCCCCCCCCCCCCCCCCCCCCTCCCCCCGGGGGGGGGGGCGCGGGGGGTGGCCCGCGAGCGCCCCCCTCACGACGCCCACCCGCGGGGCTGTAAA
>NZ_JBIVHS010000007.1:379040-479357 GCF_044749365.1 Kitasatospora sp. NPDC089509
GTGGCGTGCGGCCACCGGGGGGGCCCCAGCGGGGGCGCCGACACGGCCTACCCCCCCCGGGCGGCCCCCCCCCCCCCCCCAAACCCCCCCCCCCCCCCCCCCGGGGGGGGCCCCCCCCCCGCGCCCCCCCCCCCGACTCCGTTGACCGAGAGTTGACCGAGAGGGGAGTTGGGCCCATGACCGGCCCGAGAACCGTCCGCAGGGTCGTCGTTCTCAGCAATCCGGCGGCGGGCATCGGCCACGCCGAACCCGCCGCCCGCCGGGCCGTCGCCCGGCTGCGCGGCCTCGGGATCGAGGTCGACCCGCAGGCCGGGCGCTCCGCCGAGGACGCCGTCCGGCTCGCCCGCGAGGCGGCGGCCGGCGGGGCCGACGCGGTGGTCGTGGTCGGCGGCGACGGCATGATCAACCTCGCCCTCCAGGCCCTGGCCGACAGCGCCGTCCCGCTCGGCGTCGTACCGGCGGGCACCGGCAACGACCACGCCCGCGAGTACGGACTGCCGATCGGCGCCCCCGAGGCCGCCGCCGACGTGATCGCCGCCGGCCGCACCCGGAGCATCGACCTCGGCCGGATCACCGGACCGGACGGCAGCGTCCGCTGGTACGGCTCGGTCCTCGCCACCGGCTTCGACTCACTGGTCAGCGACCGGGCCAACCGGCTGCGCTGGCCGCGCGGCCGGATGCGCTACAACCTGGCCATCCTCGCCGAGTTCGCCAACCTGCGGCCGCTGCCGTTCCGGATCACCCTCGCCGACGGCACCGTCATCGAACGCGAACTCACCCTCGCCGCGGTCGGCAACTCCCGCAGCTACGGCGGCGGCATGCTGATCTGCCCCGCCGCCCTCCCGGACGACGGCCTGCTCGACCTCACCCTGGTCGACGCCATGCCCCGGCTGAGGATCGCCCGCTTCTTCCCCACCCTCTTCAAGGGCACCCACGTCAGCCACCCGGAGGTCACCACCCTGCGCACCGAGTCCCTCCGGATCGAGTCGCCGGGCATCACCGCCTACGCCGACGGCGAGTTCATCACCGACCTCCCGGTCGAGATAACCGTCCGCCGCGAGGCCCTGCACCTGCTGGTCCCCTGAGGTCCCTGAGCTCCTGAGGTCCTCCCGGGCGGCGGCGGCCCCCGGGAGGGCTCCAGGCCTCCTCGGCCGCCGTCACAGGTGCGCCCTGATCTGACGGACCGGATGGCCGAGCGCGGCGGCCACGGCCGCCAGTTGCGCCTCGGTGAACCGGAGGCACTCCGGGTTCCAGACCTCCAGCTCGAACCGGGCGAAGCCGCACGGCCGGTCGTACGCCAGCGCGTCCAGCGTCGTCGCCGCCCCGCAGCAGGGCACCGTCACCGCGAGCGTGGCGAAGCCGTCCTCGGCGTGCTCCTCCAGCAGGTCGCCCCACCAGCCCGGCTCGATCGAGCCGCCGCAGTGCGGGCAGCCGATCCGCTCCAGGTTCTCCCCGCAGTCGACCGCCGCCGTCCGCCGGTGCCAGGTCACCTCCAGTTCGGCACCGTCGTCCTCCTCGATCAGCCCGGCCAGCACCGCCCACGCCCGCTCGGCCGCTGCCGCATCGGGCTGCCAGTGCGGATCGGTCGGGATCACCGACACCACGTCATCGCTCACCGCTCGCCTCCATCCCGCCTCTGTCCGGTACCACTACTAGCCGACGAGCCTGCGGCGCCAGAGCAGCGGACGTATCTCGATCGCGTCGGACGGGTCCCCGCTCCAGAGCGTCGGCAGGCCCACCGCCGTCAGGGCGGCGACCACCTCGCGGCCGACGGCCGTGGTGGTCGCCGACGAGCCGTCGAAGCCGCCGTAGAGCAGGGACAGGCCGCGCCCGGCGGCGGCCGACTCGGTGCACTGGGAGTGGAAGTAGACGAAGCCCCGGGCCTCCGGTTCGCCGACCGCGCCGATCTCGGCCTCGCCGCAGGAGCGGCAGCAGGCGAAGTCCTCCCGGGCCGTGATGCCCGTCTCCTCCAGCGCGGTGAAGGCCCGGGCGAGGCGCTCCGGATCCGTCTCGCCGATCCAGCCGCTCTGCACGCCGACCCGCTCCAGCCAGAGCCGGTCGGCGAGTTGCTCGGCCTGCGCGCGGGAGAGCGGGCGGCGCTCGGCCGACACCAGGTACTCCTCGGCCTGCTCGGCGAGCCGGGCCCGGTCGGTGTAGCCGCAGGCCAGGGTCAGCCGCAGCTGCTCCTCCAGCTGCCGCCGCTCCTCGGCCTCCAGCACCGGCGCGGGCACCGGCTCCGTCGGGCCGAAGTCGAGCGGCTCCCAGGCCAGGCCGTCGCCCCAGCCCGGCTCCTGCCGCGCCCACCCCGTCATCGCCGCCGCCACCGCATCCGGCCCGGCCACCCGCACCTCGAAGTGCCGGGCGGCGGAGCCGTCGCGGTGTTCGAGCGTGTAGTCGCCGCCGTCCTGGTGGCACACCTGGATGTACACGTCCGGTAGGTCCGGTATCCGCTGCACGACGAGGAAGGAGTCGGCCCCGGCGCCGATGCGCCCGACCAGCCCCGCCAGTTCCTCCGCCGTCACCCCGAGGTGCCGCTCGTCGTTCGACTTCACCGTGATCGCCAACATGCCGTCACCCTGGCACACCCCAGTGACAATCCCCCCGGAGCGGCGGACGGTTCAGGCCCGCCCCTCCCGCAGCCGGGCCACCACGTACCCGACGGCCTCCGCCGGGTCGTCCGTCTCCAACAGCACGGTGCTGGACCGGCCGGGCCGGTCGAGCACCGTGAAGCCGGCGGGCCAGGCCACGATGCCGGGAAAGCCCTCGCCGCCCCGGACCCGGAAGTCCGTCGAGGTGGAGAAGCTCAGGCAGGCCATGGAGGTCCACGGGAACAGCGCCCGCAGCACCGGCTCGGCCGCGGCCGCCTCCAGCAGTCGCCACATCGCGTGGCTGTGCTCGGAATCCGCCGCCCGCTCCCGGGCGTCCTCGATCCGGGCCCGCCACTCCTCGGCCACCTCGGCGGCGAACGTCGCCCCGTCCACGGTCAACTCCCCTGCTGCGCGGCCCCACTGTCGTACTCCTCGCGGCGCAGGCGGAAGACCACGGTGTGTCGCAGCGGGCCGGCCGGGGCGGCGGGGTCGTCGAAGTCCTCGGCCGGGTCGTGGGTCATCCCGAGGCGGCGCATCACGGCCTGGGAGCGCAGGTTGCCCGCGGTGGTGAGGGCGAGGACCTCGGGGAGGGCGAGCGGGCCGAAGGCGTGGGCGAGGACGGCCCGGGCGGCCTCGGTCGCGTAGCCGTGGCCCCAGGCGGAGCGGGCCAGCCGCCAGCCGATCTCGACCCCGCCGACCGGGGCCTCGTCGTCGACGTCGTCCAGGCCCACGAAGCCGATGAACTCCCCGCTCCCCCGCACCTCGACGGCCAGCCAGCCGTACCCGCGCCGCTCGATCGCCGCCCCGTAGCGCGCCACCGAGGCGTCGGTCTGCTCCCGGGTGAGGAGGCCGCCGAGGTGCTCACGGATCTCCGGGTCGGCGTTCATCGCGGCCCACGGTGCGAGGTCGGATTCCCGCCAGCGGCGGATCAGCAGGCGGTCGGTGCGCAGTTCGTTCATGTCCCCCACCCAACGGCACCGCGCCCGGTCCGGGCAAGCCGGTTTCGGGGGCGCCCGGCAACCGCTCAGATCCCCCGGGTCGCGGTGATCCGCCCCGCGTCGATCGCCTCGACGAGTTGCCGGTGGTCGGCCGCCGAGCGGTCCGCGTAGCGCAGGGCGAAGTCGGCGACGGCTTCGGCGAAGGTGTCGGCCGTGCCCAGGTAGCCGGTGATGGCGAGCCGGTCGCCGGTGCGGGCGTGGGCGCGGGCCAGGGTGCGCCCGCACAGCTCGGCGTAGGCCCGCAGGCCGCCGGGGGTCATGGTGTCGACCTCCGCCGAGCCCTTCATGTCGCGCAGTTGGCGGCCGTAGTAGTGCCGTCCGGCGGGGTCGGTGGTCCAGCCGAGGAAGATGTCGCTGGCGGCCTGCAGCAGGTGCTGCCCGGTGACCACCCGGCGCCCGCCGTGGTGGACGGCGACCTCGGCGTCCAGCCGGGTGGGCGGCAGGTGGTCCTCCAGCACCGACCGGCCGGCCTCCTTGAGCTGCAGGAACAGTGGGTCGCGGTGGTCCCGGCCCTCCAGCAGGACGATGTAGCAGCGGGTCCCAACGCTGCCGACGCCGACCACCTTCATCGCCGCGTCGACGAAGCGGTAGCGGTCCAGCAGCACCCGGCGGTCCTCGGCGAGGCCGGCCCGGTAGTCGCTGAACACCTCGCCGATGGCGCGCAGTTCGGTCCGTTTCAGTTCTTCGATGAGCGGCGGCGCGCTGATGATCCGGCACCGTCCGTCCCGTTCCTCGGCGAGCTTGCCGAAGGCCTGGAGGCTGGTGCGGCGCCGGGCGTGGTCGAGGTCGGCGGCGACGGCCTTGCGCCGCCGGGCCTTGCGGATCCGCTCCGGCAGGTCGGCGGCGTCCACCCGGCTGTACCAGACGGCGAGTTCGCCGAGTCCGGCCAGGCGGCGCATCGCGGCGGCGTAGCCCAGGGCGGCGGTGCGGGCGGCGCGCCGGGCGCCGTCGTCGTCCTGGCCGTTGCCGCGGGCGGCGACCGCGATGCTGGCGGCGAGCCGTTTGAGGTCCCATTCGAACGGTCCGGGGTGGGTCTCGTCGAAGTCGTTGACGTCGAAGAGCAGTGCGCGTTCCGGTGAGGCGTACACCCCGAAGTTCAACAGGTGGGCGTCGCCGCAGAGTTGGACGGTCAGCCCGGTGTCGGGGACGGCGGCGAGGTCGGCGGCCATCACGGCGGCGGCGCCGCGCAGGTAGGTGAACGGACTGTCGGCCATCCGGCCGTAGCGGATCGGCAGCAGTCGGGCGACCCGGTCCGCGTCCTGGCCCGCCAGGACGGCGAGCGGGTCGGGCCGGTCGGCGGACGGGATCCAGCGGCCGTGCTCGGAGCGGGAGATCCGTTCCCGGGCGGCCCGCCCGGTGCGGCGGCGTTCGGCGGGGGTGGTCATGGCGGTGGCTCCGTCCGTCGAGGGTGTCGCGGGTGTGGGCACACCTCCGCACGACGGTAGGACACGAGTGCCGGGGTACGCACCACCGCGTTCCCCGGCACTCGGCCGATCGGATGAGCCCGGGGACTCAGCCGACCGTGAAGTCGGCCATCATCGCCATGTCCTCGTGCTCCAGGTTGTGGCAGTGCATCATGTACGTCCCCGCGTAGTCGGTGAAGCGCACCAGCACCTCGACGGCCTCGGCCGGGCGCAGGTCGACGGTGTCCTTCCAGCCCTCGTCCCACGGCCCCGGGTCGCCGCCGTTGCGCCCGATCACCTGGAAGGGGTCGAGGTGGAGGTGCACGGGGTGGTGCACGTCGGTGGAGAAGCGCCACAGCTCGACCTTGCCGAGGGCCGGGGTGGCGAGGATGCGCCCGGGCTCGTACGGGTCGCCGTTGATGGTCCAGCCGTCGCCGCGGCTGCGCCGGAAGGTGAAGTCGCGGGTGGCGACGGCGGCGGAGGCGTCCAGTTCCTCGACGGCGGACAGTTTGGCGGGCACCTTGGCGTCGTCGCTCACCGCCCGGGAGGAGACGTCGAAGCGCATCACCTCGGCGGTACGCCCGCTGCCGAACCGATTCAGCAGGCGGACCTGCGTGCCGGGCCGGTAGCGGGAGAAGTCGACCACCACGTCGAAGCGCTCGGCGGGCGCGATCTCGATCGCGTCGTGGCTGACCGGGGCGGCGAGCAGGCCGCCGTCCGATCCGATCTGCACCAGCGCGTCGCCGCCGGAGGGCTGCGGGTCCAGTTCGAGCCGGTAGAGCCGGGCGTTGGAGGCGTTGAGCAGGCGCAGCCGGTAGTGGGCGCGGTCGACGTCCAACCGTGGCCAGGGCGCGCCGTTGACCAGGATGACGTCGCCGAGGACGCCGTTCATGTAGCCGGAGGCGACGCCGGGCACGGCGAGCGAGGAGTCGGCGGACGGGTACTTGAAGGAGCCGTCGTCGGCGAAGGAGCGGTCGGCGAGCATCAGCGGCAGGTCGCGTTCGCCGCGCGGCAGCGGCAGGGCGCCCTCCTCGTCGTCCTGGACCAGGTGGAACCCGGCCAGGCCGCGCCAGACGCCGGGCCCGGTGTAGCCCATCCGGTGGTCGTGGTACCAGAGGGTGGCGGCGCGCTGCTTGCCCGGATAGGTGTGGGTGCGCTCGCCGACCAGGTTGTGGCCGACCATCTGCGCCATCCCCGGCATGCCCTCCATCGAGGAGGCGGCCGGGGCGGTGGAGCCCACCGGCAGCAGCAGGTCGATCGGATAGCCGTCGCTGTCGGCCGGGGTGTGCCCGCCGTGCAGGTGGACCACGGAGGGCACCGGCAGCTGGTTGCGGTGCTTGATCACCGCGGCCCGGCCGGAGCGGGTGACCACGGTCGGTCCGGGGAAGGTCCCCCCGTACGTCCAGGCCTCGGTCCGCACCCCGGGCAGGATCTCCAACTTCGCGGTCTGCTGGGTGATCTCGTAGTAGTCGTTGGTGCCGTCGGTGCGCACCGGTTTGAGCACGGCCGGCACCGGCAGCGGGACCTGGAAGGCCTCGGGCAGGTCGAGGTCGCTGTAGAGCGGCCGCCCGGGGCGGCCCTCGCGGAGCAGGTACGCCGCCGAGGGGACGGCGACCGAGGCCAGCGCGCCCGCGCCGAGCACGGACGCGCCGAGGCCGAGGAACCGGCGTCGGTTCACCGGTTCACCTCCACCGGCCCGACGGGGCGGGGCAGCCGGCCGCTGCCGTCCGACCCGCCGTCGGCCCGGGCCTGCTGGGCGGGCAGCGGCAGTCGCCAGGCGCCGACCAGGGCGAACAGGATGCCGCTGACCAGCAGCACCCCGAGGGTCACGTGCACCCCGATCGCCCGCGCGTAGCCGGCGCCGATCTGGCCGATCACCGCGACGGTGAGCAGCGCGGTGGTCCACAGCGGCCAGAGCGGGCCGCGTCCGGGCCGGCGCACCAGGAGGGCCGCCACCAGTTGGGCGACGACCACGGTGGCCATCGTCATCGCGTTGCCCTCGTGGTCCTTGAGGGAGTCGTAGGTGCCGTTGAGGAAGCTGCCGGCGAGCATGGCCTGGAGCACGGCCAGCAGGGCCAGGGTGGTGGCGGTGACGCGCAGGAGGATCAGCGGCCAGCGGGGCGCGGCGGCGGGGGGGCTGCTCATGGAGGGCTACTCTCTCTGCTTCGGCGGGTCGGGCGGGGCGGACGCGAACGTCGCTGATGGTTCGTCATGATCAGCCGTGCGCGTGGGTTTCGGGCCGCTCCGGTCTCCCATTGCGCCGGTTACCACGGGGTTTGTCACCCGTCCGGGCGATCGGCTCCAGCGATCCTCCAGCCCCGACCCCCGCCGACGGCCCCCTCCGCCGACCCCCGCCTGCCCGCTCCGCCGACTCCCGCCGGCACCCGCTCCGACCGCCCGCCGACTGAACCGCTCCGCCGACCGCCCGCCCCGCCCCGGCTCGCTACACCGGCTCGGCGGCGACCCCCAGGTACGCGGCGCGCAGCTCGGCGAGCAGCGGGTGGTCCGGATCGAAGGCGGTGCCGTCGACGGCGGCGAGCGGCCGCAGGCCGATGCCCGCGTTGAGCGCGAAGGCCGCGTCGAAGCGGGCCAGCTCGGCGGCGCGGACCGGCTCGCGGGACTGCGGGCCGTCGTACGCGCCGGTCAGCAGCGCCTCGGTGACGCCGGGCAGGCTGGGGCCTTCCGGCCGGACCAGCTTGTCGCCGACCAGGAAGCCGATGTTCCAGGTCGCGCCCTCGGTCACCAGGCCGCCGTCGTCGGTGATCAACACGTCGTCGTACCCGGCGAGTTGGGCGGCCCGACGGTGGTGGACCAGGCCGAACAGGCCGACGTGCTTCACCCCGGGCAGCTCACGCCGGTACGGCGCCGTCCGCGCCCGCAGCGGGGGCGGCACGGCGGCCGCGGCCGGACGGGTGGTCACCAGCAGGGCGGGGGCGGCCGGGGCGGCCGGGCGCTCCAGGCCGAGCGCGGGGTCGTAGCAGGTGACCCGGACGGTCACCGGCGCGCCGTCGGCGGGCAGCACGGCCCGGATCCGTTCCCGGACCGCCGCCCGGTCGAGCTCGGTGCCGAACAGCGTCCGGCAGTCCCGGACCAGCCGGTCCAGGTGCAGTGTCAGACCGCGGGCGGCGCCCGCCTCGACCCGCAGAGTGGTGAAGTGTCCGTAGTTGAGCAGCCCCAGGGCGGCGAGCCGCGCCGGGTCGGCGGGCACACCGTCGATCTCGATCTCAGCCATCCCCCGAGTCTGCCAGCCGCGGGGACACCAGCGGGGCCGGTTGCGGCAGCTCCACCGGACGGTGCGCACCGGCCCCGGCCCGGCCGGTCGCCCGGGCGGCCCGCTCGAACTCCTCGATCCGGACCGCCAGCCCCTCCGGCTCGCCCGCGTCCGCCCACCGCCAGGCCTCCGCCCACCACTGCGGCCCGCGGACCAGCGGACGGCCCGCCAGCGCCAGGTAAAGCGCCAGCGTCGACCGGGCGTACTCGTGCACCCAACCGTCGCAGCCCCGGTAGTCCGCCGTCTCGTCCAGCCGCAGCCAGCGGCCCTCCTGCCCGGCGGCCAGTATCGGCACCCAGCCGCGCTGCCGGTCGGCGACCAGCAGGAGCAGCCGCCCGTCCTCCTCGCGCACCCGGTGGAGCGGGAGCTGGGGCATCCGGGCGAAGGACAGCGACCGCTTCCAGCCCACCACCCACAGCCCGCGGCGCAGGTAGTAGCGGACGGCCGACTGCCAGGTCCAGTGCGCCTCCAGTCGGAAGCCCGGCAGACCCTCGGCGGTCGCCGCCGCGTACACCTCGTCCAGCGCGGCGGCGGCCAGTCCGCGGCCGCGCGCCTCGGGCCGCACGTACAGCGAGGAGACGGCGAGCTGGCTCGGGCCCTTGGTCCAGTTGTCCACCGCGACCGTCCCGGCGACCTCGCCGGCGTCGTCCCGGATCCAGTAGCGCCGCCGGTAGAGCTCGCCGCCGGGCCAGTCCCGGCCGCTCTCCCCCAGCCGCTCCCGCCAGCCCCGTTCGGCCTGCGGCGCCAGCGCGTCCGGGTCCACCCGCTCGCCCAGTCCGCCCTCCACCAGGGACGCCAAGTCCCAGCGGGCGAACCGCCGTTCCTCCCCCTCGACGGCCGCCCGCAGGCGCACCCCCGCCACCAGTCGGTCCTGTGCCCGCTCGACCGCCGCATCCCACGACCTCACCACGGGGCCACCCTAGCGGCCCTCCGGGCACGACCCGTAATCCGTCGGGCACCGAACGTCAGCCCGAGCGGGCGGGCGGCGGCGCCCCGGACCGCTCACGATCGTGCGCGCCGGGCCGCGGGCCGGTCACCGGGGTCACGGTCGACCCCCGGGTCCGCCACCGGGGCCGCAACCGGGACCGCAGCCGGTTCCGCCTCCGGGTCCGCCACCGGACCGGCGGACGGGGCCCTGGACGGGCGGGTGAGGACGACCGCGGCGATCACCAGGACGCCGCCGCCCAGGGCGTTCCAGCCGACCGGCTCGGCGAGCAGGGCGGCGCCGAGGGCGGTGGACCAGAGCGGCATGACGTAGGTGACGGCGGAGGCGACGGCGGTGCCGGCCGCGCGCACCAGGCCGAGGTTGAGCAGGTACGCCAGGCCGGTGCCGACCGCGCCGAGCACCAGCAGGGCCGCCGCGGCCGAGCCGCCCGGCCAGTGCGGGGCGCCGGCGGCGAAGGGCGCGACCAGGGACAACTCGGCTGCGGCGCAGGTGATCTGGACGGCGGAGAGGGTGGTCACCGACTCCGGTCGGCCGGACAGGAACCGGCGCAGGTAGGCGAAGCCCGCGCCGTAGCAGCAGGCGGCGGCGAGGCAGGCCAGGGCGCCGACGGTCTCCCCCGAGCCGAGACCCTGCCAGACCCCGAGCACGGTGAGCACCCCGACGAAGCCCAGCCCGAGACCGCAGAGCCGACGGGCGCCCGGGCGGCGCTCCTCGGCGACGGTGAGCACCGCGAACAGCAGGGTGAACAGCGGGGTGGTCGCGTTCATCACCCCGGCGAGCACCGAGCTGACCCTGGTCTCCCCGAACGAGAACAGGGTGAACGGCACGGTGTTGAGCAGGACGGCGACCACCGCCGAGTGCCCCCACAGCGCCCGGCCGCGCGGGGCCCGCTCGCCGCGCAGCAGCAGGACCGCCCACAGCGTGACGGCCCCCAGCAGGCTGCGCCACAACGCCACCCACACCGGGGGCACCCCGGCGTCCACCGCCACCTTGATCAGGGCGAAGCTGGCGCCCCAGATCGCCGACAGTGCCACGAAGCCCGGCCACCAGCGCCGCACCCCGACCACCTCCCTCTCCGTCCGCTCCGTCACGACGCCCTGGACAGCACGACGTCCTGGACAGAGGGTGGCCCGACGGCGGACCATGAGTCCAACAAGTGACGGTGCCACAAGGATGAGGAAGTCTCATGGCCGCTGAGGTCAATCTGGCCCAGTTCAGGGCGCTGGTCGCGGTCGCCGACACCGGCGGCTTCGGTGCGGCCGCCGACGAACTGGGCATCAGCCAGTCCGCCGTCTCGCACGCCGTCGCCGCGCTGGAGCGCTCGCTCGGCGCGCCGGTGCTGCGCCGCGGCGCCCCCTGCCGCCCCACCGCGCTCGGCGAGCAGGTCCTGCCGCACGCCCGCACCGCCGTCGCCGCCGCGGCCGCCGTCCGGACCATCGCCACCCGGCACCGCGGCGGCCCGACCGGCACCGTGCGGCTGGCGGCGCCGACCACCGTCTGCCAGGCGCTGCTGCCCGGGCTGCTGCAGGCCTGGAAGGCGGCGTTCCCGCAGGTCACCGTGCGGGTCTTCGAGGGCGAGGACGCCGAGCTGCCGGTCTGGCTGGAGGCCGGCACGGTGGACGCCGCGGTCCTGGTCGACGCCGGACCGCTGCCGCCGGGGGCGGTCGCGCTGGGCGCCGACTCGATGCACGCGCTGCTGCGCCGCGACCACCCGCTCGCCGACCAGGAGACCGTGCACGTGGGCGAGTTGGCGGACGACGACTTCCTGCTCTCCGAGGGCGGCTGCGAGCGGCACATCCGCGAGGCCTACCGCCGGGCCGGCACCCGCTTCACGCCCCGGCACCGGATCCGCGACCTCAACACGCTGATCGGCATGGTGCACGCGGGCGTCGGGGTCTCGGTGATGCCCGCGCTGGCGCTGACCATGCTGCCGCCCGACTGCGTGCTGGTGCCGATCCGGCCGGCCATGCACCGCACCCTGACCCTCACCGGGCCGGTCTCGCACCCCTGGTCCCCCGCGGTCAGCGGGCTGTTGGCCTCCCTGGCGGTCGGCGGACCGTTCGCCACCCCGGCCGCCTCGACCGCCGCCACCCCGGCCGCCTCGACCGCCGCCACCCCGGCCACCCCGGCCGCCGCCACCCCGGCCCCGACTGCTTGACCATTTCGGGGTTGACCACCCTTCCCCAACAGGTCTATACCAGTGATGACCTTCGGCAACCACCCGCCGCCGGTGGTCCGTTCGGCCGTCCCGCCACCCCCACACCCGGCGCGACCAGGCCCGTCACCCCCACCGCCGTCCCCTGGAAAGGCCTCCGATGGAGCGCGCTCTTCCCCCACACCCCACCTCCCCGCACCCCACCTCCCCGCGCGGACGCCGCCCGCACCGGGCCGCCCTCGCCGTCGCCGGCGTACTCGGCCTGGTCGCCGGCGGTGTCGCCGCGCTGACCGGCACCGGCGCCGCCTCGGCGGCCACCACCGACGCCGGCCCCGGCCTGGGCAGCAACTGGTACGCCTCCGCGCCGTACCTGATGCCCGAGGACAACAGCCCGCCGGACGCCGCCGCCGTGATGGACGCGACCGGGCAGAAGGCCTTCCAACTGGCCTTCATCCTCGCCCAGGGCAACAGCTGTTCGCCCGCCTGGGGCGGCACCTCCTCGATCGACTCCGACACCACCATGCCCGGCGTCATCCAGACCATCCGCGGCAAGGGCGGGGACGTCTCGGTGTCGGTCGGCGGCTACGGCGGGACGAAGCTGGGCCAGGTCTGCGGCACGCCGGAGGCGACCGCCGCGGGCTACCAGCAGGTGGTCACCAAGTACGGCCTCAAGGCGATCGACTTCGACCTGGAGGAGCCGGAGTACGAGAACACCGCCGCGATCCACAACGAGATCGGCGCGGCGCGCATCCTCCAGCAGAACAACCCCGGCCTGTACGTCTCCATCACCACCGCCGGGACCAACGCGGGCACCGGCTGGTTCGGCACCCAGATGCTCAACGAGGCCAAGTCCCAGGGCTTCACGCCGAACAACTTCTCGATCATGCCGTTCGACGGCGGCTTCAACGGCGCCGCCGCGCAGACCGACGCGTTGGTGAAGTTCAACCAGATCCTGCAGACCACCTTCGGCTGGAACGAGGCCACCGCGTACGCCCACGAGGGCGTGTCGCTGATGAACGGCCGCACCGACGCCGCCGAGTACTTCCACCAGGCCGACTTCCAGACCGTGCTGGACTTCGCCACCGCGCACGGCCTGGCCCGCTACACCTACTGGTCGGTGAACCGGGACCGCCAGTGCGCGGGCAACGTCGACCCGGGGCTGTCCGGCTCCTGCTCCAGCGTGGCGCAGAGCGACTGGGACTTCACCAAGTACACCGTGAAGTTCGCCGGGGCGACCCCGCCCACCACGCCCCCGACCACGCCCCCCACCACTCCCCCGACCACCCCGCCCACCACGCCTCCCACCACGCCGCCGACCGGCCCGGGCACCTGCACCGTCCCGGCCTGGAGCGCGAGCACCACCTACACCGCGGGCAGCAAGGTCTCGTACAACGGGCACGACTACCACGCCAAGTGGTGGACCCTGAACGAGGTGCCGAGCGCCAGCGGCCAGTGGGGCGTCTGGGCCGACGACGGCCCGTGCTGATCCCGACCACCGGCTGAACGAGGGGCGGGCGCCCGCGGGGAACCACCCGCAGCGCCCGCCCCGCGCCGTCAGGCGGCGGTGAACCGCTCCCGCAGCTCCGCCAGCACCTCCGCGGCCTCGCCCAGCCCGGCCGCCTCGCAGCGGGCGATCCCGGCGGTCAGCCGCTGCACCGCCGCCCCGGGCCGGCCCAGGTCGCCGCCCTCGATCAGCGCGGCCAGCCGGACGGCCTCCGCCCGCAGCGACCCGGCCCGCGCCGACCCGGCCTGCTCGGCGCGCCGCCCGTACTCCACGATCGCCCGCTCGGCCTCGCTCAGCGCCTGCTCGTGCCGGTCCGCGATGGCCAGGCAGCGGGCCCGCTCGTAGTGCGAGCCGCCGCGCAGGTACCAGCCGTCGTACTCCTGGCCGGCCCGGTCGGCGGCCTCGCCGACGGCGTCCGCCTCGGCCAGCAGGGCGAGCGACGCGTCCAGCCCCTCGGCCCCCTCGGCGCGCATCGTGAGCTGAGCCAACTCCCGCAGGGTGGCCGCCAGTTGGTCGATCTGCGGGGCCTTGCCGTGGGCCTCCCGGGCCCGGCCGAGGGCGGCCTCGGCGGCGTCCCGGCGGCCGGCCCGGGCGAGCGCCAGGGTGGCCTCGCAGGCGACCATGGTGTGGGTCTGCTGGTCCTCCCAGTCGGCGACCAGGTCGGCCAGCCGCAGGTACTCCTCGGCCGCGTCCCGGTACTCCTCCAGCTCGCTCAGGCCCCGGGCGAGGTCCAGCCGGGCCTGGGCGACCATCCGGACGTCCAGGCCCCCGCCCGACTCACCCGGCCCGCCCGAACCGGCCGAAGCGCCCGAACCGGCCGAGGCGTCCAGCACCGATTCCAGCACGGCCACCGCGTCGGCCGCCCGGCCCGTGCCGCGCAGCACGTCGGCCAGCTGCAACCGCACCTGGGCCGCCTCCTCGACGGCCTCGGCGCCCTGCCGGTCGTAGCGCGCGGCGGCCTCCGAGAGCGCCCGCACCGCCCCGCCGTAGTCCTCCACCTGCATGCTCGCGTGGCCGAGCATCATGTACGTCGGCGCGTACGGGTAGGCGTCGTCGCCCCAGCGCACGGCCTCGGCCAGCGCCCGGTGGAACACCTCGGCGGCCTGGCCGGGCTCGCCCTGCTGCAGCAGCACCTGACCGAGCAGACCGAGCACCCGCGGGGTGTGCCACGGCAGTTCGGCCGTCTCCAACTGGGCCCGCACCTCGTGCAGTTCGGCCGCCGCCTCGGCCAGTCGGCCCTGCCGGGCGGCGACGTCGGCGGTGTACTGGCGGGAGGTCGCGGCCCGGCGGGCGGAGCCGAGCTCGACGGCGGTCCCCCGGTAGGCCCCGACGGCCGCCTCGAAGCGCTCGACGGTCCCGGCGGGGGGCTCGGGCAGCGCCTCGACCAGGTCGTGGTGGGCGGCGTAGGCGCGCGACTGCAGGATGATCAGGTAGTCGTCGTCGAGCATCCGGCCCTCGGCGCGCAGCTCCCGGGCCCGCTCCAGCGCGGCGTCCAGCGCCGTCCAGTCGGCCACCGCGCCCTCGACGTCGCCGAGTTCGACGATCAGGGTGCGGGTCCGGGCCATCAGCGCCGGGCCGGGCAGCCCGGCCCGCTCGTACAGCTCGGCGGCCTCCAGCAGGCCCGCGGCGCCCTCGGCGTGCTCCTCGCGCTGCAGCGCGTCGTGGGCGCGCTGCTCGGCGAGTTCGGCGCTCAGCCGCTCGGGGCCGCCGAGTTCGGCGTCCTCCGGGAAGACGAAGCCCTCGGCGCCGACCCGGTCGACGACCCGCTTCCACAGCCGGTCGGCGTCCGGGTGGCCGAGGATCTCCAGCTCGCGGGCGCGCAGCACCAGGGCGGTGAAGTCCTCCGGCTCCGGCTCGACCACCCGGCGCGACGCCGGGGCGACGGCCGGCGCCGCCGCGGCGAGCTCCGGCGCGGCCACGGCCCGCACGCCCAGCGCCAACGGCTCGGCCAGCAGCGGACCGACGACCAGCCGGGCCCGCCGGGCGGCGCTCACCGCGTCGGTGCCGTTGCGGGCGTCGAAGCGGGCGGCCAGCGCGTCGGCCTCGGTGCGCAGGTGGGCGAGCAGGGTGTCCACCGTCCACCCGGTGCCGGCCGGGCCGCTGACCGGGAGACCGCCGTGGCCGGCCCCGGCCAGCGCGGCGACCAGCACCTCGGCGCCGGTCAGGAACTCCAGCCGGGCGGCGGGCTCGCCGGTCACCGCGAACAGGTCGCGGTTCTCGGCCAGCAGCTCCAGGCCGCGCGGCTCGTTGCCGGACAGCGCGCAGAACTCCAGGTGCCGGCCGACCGCGCCGAGCATCGCGGCCTTGCCGCGGGCGTAGCGGTAGCCGGTCAGGTGCGCGGAGCGGGCCTCGTCGAGCCGGCCGCGGCGCAGCAGCGGCAGCAGGGCGGTGGCCTGGCTGAGGTGCGGCTCCTGCTCGCAGCCGCTGCGGCCGTCCAGCACCGGGGCGAGGACCTCCAGCGCGCGGGCGTCGTCCCCGGCGGTGAGGAAGTGCTCGGCCCGGACGCGGGTCTCGCAGGCGTGGCAGTCGCTCAGCTCGGTGCGCGGGCGGGCCGTCCACAGCTCGTAGGCGTCCTGGACGTCCACGCCGGTCTGCGCGGCCAGGTGGTAGCGCTGGGCGTAGTACGGCTGGAGGTCGAAGCCGGCCCCGCGGTAGCGGTCGCGCAGTTCGGTGTGCCAGCGCCGGACGGCGGTGAGCGGGACGTCCGGGGTGTCCAGCAGCGCGGTGGCCACCCACTTGAAGCGCCAGTACACCTGGTGCCGGGCCCACTCGCCGAAGCCGTCCGGGTCCTGGTCCCAGAGCTTGAGCACCCGGGCGAAGACCACCGGGCTCTTGCTGCGCTCGCCGTCGTACTCGTAGGCCTCCATGAGTTCGAGCAGGGCCATCGAGCGCACCCCGGTGTCGTCGAACTGCTCTGCGGCGTCGACGAGTTCCTCGGCCGTGACGGTGCGGGTGCGGCCGTACGGGCGGGCGTCGTTCTCGCGCAGCGCGGCCATCACCGCTTCGGTGGAGTCCAGCATCACGCCTCCTTCCGACCGGGCCGGTCCGGGCCGGCCGCCTCGTGGCCGAGCATGGCGTGGTCGAGCAGGCTGATGAACGAACGGTTCAGCAGCGCCGACTCGCTGGCCTTGAGCGGGCGCCGGGTCATCAGCACGGCCTGCCCGTACAGCGCCTCGACGGCGGTGACGGCCAGTTCGCGGTCCACCACGGTGGCGGCGCGGCGCACCAGCGGGTTGAGGTGGTTCAGCACCAGCTGGGCGCGGGGCACCTCGGCGCGCAGCGAGCCCAGGATGTCCGCCCACAACCCGTCGGCCTCGTCGGCGAGTTGGGCGCGGGTGCGCTCGTGCCTGGCCTCCCGGTTGTCGAGCAGCAGGGCGGGCGCGCTGGTCGGGTGGAAGCTGCGCAGGGCGACGTCGCAGTCGAAGCGGCCGACCACCTCGCGGGCGATCGCCAGGAAGGCCCCGGCGGCCAGTTCGGCGGCCGGGTCGACGGTGTCCAGGTGCGCGGTGACGGTCCCCGGGTCGAGGTCGTCGACCGAGACGCCGGGGCGGATCTCGGGCAGCCGGTGCACCAGGTCGCGGTCGTAGGTGTAGCCGCCGTTGACCACGCCGAGTCCGGCCGCGCCCGCGATCGGCGCGACCTGCCGGAACTCCTCGACCGTGCGGGTCACCAGCACCACCGGGTGACTGCGGGCGAACTCGTCCAGGGTGACGTTGCCGTCGGTGGTCTCGAACGGCAGCCAGGGCAGCATCATCCGCAGCAACTCGTCGTCGTAGCGGGCGAGTTCCTTGACGGCCAGGTGGTGCACGGAGAGGAAGCGGTGCAGCAGCGCCGGGTCGCTGGCGGACAGGCCGGTCAGCCAGTCGCGGATCCGGGCGCCGAGCGCGTCGCGGACGGCGGCCAGCGTCTCGTCGGCGTACAGGCCCTCGCGCGAGGCGGTGGGGCGCAGCCCGTCGGTGTCCACCACGCAGCGGACGAAGAACGCCCAGTCCGGCAGCAGTTCGTCGGCCTGCTCGGAGAGCAGCATGCCCTTGAGGTGCACCCGGTGGCCGTTGCGGCGCGAGGGCGGGGCGGCGTCCGGCAGCACGTAGGCGACGCCGCGCAGGCCGACCAGCGGCAGGTCCAGTTCGATGGTGTCGAGCGGGGTGAAGTCGAAGGTGGCGCGGCAGTACTCGGCGAGCGCGTCGCGCCGGGCCAGCGGGGAGCCGTGCCGCCCGGCCCACGGCGGGGTGCGGTTGACCCGGTGCTCGGTGCCGTTGGCGTCGATCACGGTGACGTCGTGGCGCAGCAGGCTGCCGAAGTCCCGGGCGAGGGTGAGCACCCGGGCCGGGCGGGTCCACTCGGCGGCGTCGGTGCGCGGGGCGAGGGTGACGGTGGTGCCGGGCTCGGGCTTGGCCGAGGCGGGCAGGGTGCGGATGGTGTAGCTGCCGTCGGAGCTGCCGCGCCACTCGATCACCGGGGCGTCCGGGGTGGCGGCGGAGCGGGTGACCACGGTGATGTCGTCGGCGACCACGAAGCAGGCGAGCAGGCCGATGCCGAACTGGCCGATGAAGTCGCCGCGGGCCTCGGCCAGTCCGGCGCCGTCCAGCCGGCCGTCGGCGTCGCGCTTGGAGCTGCGGCCGATGGTGGCGAGGAAGGTGTGGACGTCCTTCTCGGTCAGGCCGATGCCGGTGTCGGTGACGGACAGCTCGTCGTCGGCGCGGACGGTGATGGCGGCGGGCGCCTCGGGGTCGAGGGCGCGGCGGGCGGAGATCGCGTCCACCGCGTTCTGCAGCAGCTCGCGCAGGTAGACGCGGGGGCTGGAGTAGAGGTGGTGGGAGAGCAGGTCCACCAGGCCCCGCAGGTCCACCTGGAAGGTGTGTGCACTCGTCGGGTTGTCGGTTGGGGACACCGGAGGCTCTTTCGGTCGCGGAGATGCGGAAGGAGGTGTGGAAGCAGGTGTGGAACGAGGCGCGGAAGCGGGTGCGGCAGCAGGCGTGGAAGCACGCGTCGGGACGCGCGGCGGCGTCAGCCCGCGGCGCAGCGGTCGCGGTGGGCGCGGAAGGCCTGGACCCGGTCGCCGGCCAGGTAGCGCCAGGGCGACTCGGTCACCTGGCCGTCCAGCGCGTCGAACAGCAGCCGCGCGGTCTTCCGCTGGTCGGCCAGCGAGAAGACCATCGCGAAGGTGTTGAAGCCCTCCTGCCAGCCGCGGACCGGTACGAAGTCCGGGTGGAGCACGGAGCGGAACGCCGCCTCCTGCAGCTCGGCGAGCACGGTGGGGTCGGCCAGGTAGGCGTGGTCCTCGCCGTCCGGGAGGTCCACCCAGCGCTCCAGGTGGGCGAGCGCGACCAGTTCGCCGAGCGGGCTGCCCTCGGGGGCGGCCAGCATCGCGGAGCGGGCGAACTCGTGCATGGCGTCGTGCGAACCGCCCCACTTGGCGCACAGTTGCTGCAGCCGCTGGCGGTGCGAGCCGAGGTGCCCGGGCGCGCGGCGCGCGGCGGCCTCGAAGCGGCAGGCGGCGACCTCCGGGCCGAGCGAGGCGCCGCGGGCGCTGATCTGGAGGAAGTACCAGGGGGCGAGCCAGGACGGCTCGCGCTCGGCGACCTCCAGCAGGTGTTCCTCGGCGACGTCCAGCCGCTGGTGGAACAGCTTCCACTGCTCCTCGGTGACGTGCTTGGCCTGGGCGCGGGAGCGCGCCTCCCAGGCCCAGCTGACGTGCCGGGCGCCGGACAGCAGCAGCGGCAGCGGGTCGTCGGGGGCGTCGGCGATCGCGCGGGCCGTCCACTCCTCGACACCGGGGACGTCGGCGATCGCCTCGACCAGCCAGGTCAGGTCGGCCCCGTCCGTCCCAGTGCCCCTGGCGGCCATGTCCGTCCCGTCCGTCCCGGCGGCCGTGTCCGTCCCGGCGGTCAGCGCCGGGCGCAGCGCCGGCAAGTCCCCGGCGGCGGCCTGCCGCAGCACCAGGCGGACGGACTCGTCGCCGAAGGCCGGGTCGAGCCGCGGCGCGGACGCCCCGGCGGCGCCGGACCGGTCGCCGGACCGGACAGCGTCCCGGTCATCTGCGGACGCCCCGGCGGCCCGTCTGCCGAACCCGAACCCGAACCCGAACCGACCGGTCCGGTCCTGCCCGCCCTCCCCGCCCGAGCGGCGTCGGAACAGCGGCATGTGTGGCCCCCTCGAACATCATCGCCGGTTGTCGGCATCTTTCGCATGGCCGCGCTGCGACCACCCCGGAATGAGTACATATCACGGCCGACCGACTTCCGATTCCCCAGGCCGGTGCCGCCGGGAGCGGTGACATCTTGCTGCCTGACAGTTTTCTGACACCGTGCAGGCCACCGCCCGGGCCGACGATCCGTCAGGCTGTCACCCGTGCACGTCATTCGCTTCCACCTGCGCGCCCCGGAACGCCCCGACGACCCCTCGACCGACCGGTTCCCCCCGACCGACCGACTGGCCCCGACCGACCGACTCCCCGCGGCCGCGCACGGCCCGCGGCCGCCCTCCCCCGAGGCCGTCCGGGACGGACTGGCGTGCGCGCTCCCCGCCCGGGCCCGGCTCGAACACTCCCGGATCCTGGTCGGCCCCGGCGCGGTGGACGGCATCGCCTTCGTCCTCGCCGACGGTCCGCTCGTCGCCGAGGCCGCCCTCACCGTCGCCTGCACCGCCCTGACCGGACCGGCCGGCCCGCTGCCCGACTGGCAGGTGTCGCACTGCGCGCTGGACACCCTGCTGGCGCTCGGGCTGCACGAGCTGCCGGCCTTCCCGTGAGACCGGCCGGGCTCCCCCGGTCCGGGGCCGAGCCCCTCAGGCCGTGCCCGGCCCGGCGTCCGGCACCTTCCCCGACTGCGCCTGCTCGATCCGGTTGACCAGCATCACCGCGAACCGCCGGGCCGTGGGCAGGTCCACCGCACCGCCCTCGGTCGTCACGCTCGCCACCACGGTGCCCGAGCGGACCACGATGCTCACCCCGTCGCCCCCGGCCAGCGGCCCCACGAAGGCCTGGCTCTCACTGCCCAGCACCGGGGAGTCGACCTTCCGGAACGGCCCGACCGGGTAGGAGGCGTAGGTCTCCGTCAGCCGGTTCCGCGCCGCGTCCCGGCTGGGCAGCGTCTCCACCAGGAAGCGGGCGATCCTGTCCCCCGCGGAGAACCGGACCGACCCGCTGAGCGGCTTGCCCGTGCAGGGCGTCGACGCGGTGCAGGTGACGGCGTGGTCGGCGCTGTCGACCCGACGCTTCTCCTCGTCCCAACCGGTCATCGCCCGGGCGTCGGGGAGCACCTGCCCGACCACCTTGTCGTCCAGCAGCACCGCCTCCAGGTCCGCCCGGGGCACCGGCGCCGCGTCCGCACCGCCCGCCGCCGTCCCCGCGGAGGCCGTCGCGCCGGCCGCCGCCGTCGCCCCCGGGGCCGCGGACGTCGACGCCGACGCCGTCCCCGTTGCCGCACCCGCCGTCCCCGTTGCCGCGGACGCCGCAGCGCCCGTCGTCACCGCCGAACTCGCCGTCCCCGCAGCCCCGTTGGCGTCCGCCGACCCGCCGGACGAACACCCGGCCAGCACCCCCGACAGCACCCCGACCGCCACCGCGACCGCGATCCGCCGACCACCCGTCCCCATCCCCATGCCCGCCCGCTCCCTTACGGCTGTCCGTGACCCGTCACCCTACCCCGCACACGAAGCACCGTTCCCGGGAACGCCGACGGGGCGGCGACCGAAAGGTCACCGCCCCGTCGTCACGAGCCCGTCGGCGGAATCAGACCGCCGGCGCCGGGAAGGTCGGGTACTCGACACCCGAGATGTACTGCACGACCCGGACGACCTGGCACGAGTAGCCGAACTCGTTGTCGTACCACAGGTAGAGGATCGCGTTGTCGCCGTCGACCTTGGTCGCGCCGGCGTCCACGATCGAGGCGTGGCGCGAGCCGATGAAGTCGCTGGAGACCGCGTCCGGCGAGTCGGTGAAGTCGATCTGGCGCTTCAGCGGCGAGGTCAGCGAGACGTTCCGGAGGTAGTCGAGGACCTCCTCGCGGTTGGTCTCGCGCTTCAGCTGCAGGTTGAGGATCGCGATGGACACGTCCGGCACCGGCACCCGGATCGAGCTGCCGGTGATCTTCGCCTTGAGGTCCGGCAGGGCCTTGGCGACGGCCGAGGCGGCACCGGTCTCGGTGATCACCATGTTCAGCGGTGCCGAGCGGCCGCGACGGTCGGCCTTGTGGTAGTTGTCCAGCAGGTTCTGGTCGTTGGTGAACGAGTGGACGGTCTCCACGTGCCCGCGGACCACGCCGTACTCGTCCTCCATCGCCTTCAGCGGCGGGACGATGGCGTTGGTGGTGCAGGAGGCGCAGGAGATGATCTGCTCGTCCGGCTTGATCATGTCGTGGTTGACGCCGTGCACGATGTTGGGCACGTCGCCCTTGCCCGGGGCGGTCAGCACGACCTTGGCGATGCCGGGGCGCAGGTGCTTGGACAGGCCCTCGCGGTCACGCCACTTGCCGGTGTTGTCGATCAGGATCGCGTCCTTGATCCCGTACTCCGTGTAGTCGACCTCGCTCGGGTCGTTGGAGTAGATCACCGTGATCTCGTTGCCGTTGACGACGAGCTTGTTGTTGACCTCGTCGACGGTGATGGTGCCCTGGAACTGGCCGTGGATCGAGTCCCGGCGCAGCAGCGAGGCGCGCTTCACCAGGTCGTCGTCGCCACCGCCGCGCACCACGATCGCCTTCAGGCGCAGGCCGTTGCCGGAGGCCTTCTCGATCAGCAGCCGGGCGACCAGCCGGCCGATGCGGCCGAACCCGTACAGCACGACGTCCTGCGCGGACCGGCGCTCCAGCTTGTTCTCACCGGTGGCGCCGGCGACGGCCCGGGCGGTGAACTCCGCCACCGACAGGCCCCGGTCGTCCGCCCGGTAGGCAGAGGCGAGCATCGCCAGGTCGATCTGCGAGGGGCCGAGGTCCAGGGCGGTCAGTGCCTCCAGGAACGGCATCGTCTCGGTGACCGAGAGCTCCTCGCCGGCTATCTGCCGGGCGAAGCGGTGCGTCTTGAGGATGCTGACCACCGACTTGTTCACCAGGGAACGGCTGTGGAGCAGGACGGTGACGTCCTTCTCCCGGTGCAGCCGCCCGATGATCGGGATCATCGACTCCGCGATCTCCTCGCGGTTCTTCCAGTCCGTGAACACGTCGTCGTTGACAGTCACAAGTCCATCTTTCGAGCTGAGGGTGTTGCCCACATGGTAGCTTCGCCCGCCCGCGCCCCCGCGGCCGGTCCCACCACCACCCCCCGCACCCACCCCTCCCACCTGCACGTTCCCTCGCCACCCGACCACCAAAGGTGACCACCACCACCCCCGAACCCGCCCCACCCGCACGGGATTCCGGCCACCCGTCCCGCCTCCGGCGAGGGCCCCCTGCCGAGGATTTGCCGGGGGCGCGGCGGGGTGGGGTAATGGGATGGCCGGTGCTTGAGGGTGTGGCGAGAGACCCGGGAGCGTGCGATGAGCGGTGGTCCGGAACCGATCAGTGCCGAGGGGCTGCGGGCGGTGCGCGAGGAGTTGGCGCAGCTGCGGACGGAGCGGGGGGTGGTGGCCGCGACCCTGCGGGGGGAGGATCCGGTGGGGGACCGGGCGGACGCGGCGGACGAGTTGCAGCGGGCGTCGGAGGTGACCCGGCTGGACCGGCGGATCGTCGAGCTGGAGGGGCGGCTGCGGGAGGCCGAGGTGGCCGGGGCGCCGTCGACGGACGTGATCGGGGTGGGCTCGACCGTCAAGGTGCGGTTCGGGGACGGCGAGGAGGAGACCGTCGAGATCTCCGAGCTGGCCGAGGAGCGGGAGTTGACCCTGGTGACGTACGACAGTCCGCTCGGGAAGGCGCTGTTGGGCCGGCACGCCGGGGAGCGGGTGACCTACGAGACGCCGGGCGGCGCGGCGAGCGCGGTGGTGCTGGCGGTGGGCGACGCCGCTTAGGAGAGGGGACGGCGGAGCAGGTCGGCGGTCCGTACGGTGCTGCGAGAGGATTCCTCCGTAGGAACCGAAACGTACGAACCGAAACGTACGAACCGACCCACACCGAGGAGCCGACCGCCATGGGCCGAGTGACCGTGAGCCGCCGGGTGCTGCGGCTGCGCCAGGGCGTGCCCGCGCACCGACCCGACACCCTGGCCGCCGAGGAGCCGATGGAGATCCGGGTCGGCGGCCGCCCGCTCACGGTGACCATGCGCACCCCCGGCAACGACTTCGACCTGGCGGTCGGCTTCCTGGCCGGCGAGGGCGTGCTGCACGCCGCCGACCACCTGGCCGGGATCCGCTACTGCGCCGGGGCCACCGCCGACGGCGGCAACACCTACAACGTGGTGGACGTGGCGCTCGCCGCCGGGGTGCCCGCCCCGGACGCCTCGCTGGAGCGCAACTTCTACACCACCTCCTCCTGCGGCCTGTGCGGCAAGGCCAGCCTGGACGCGGTGCGCGCCACCGCGCCGTGGAGCGTCGCCGAGGACGGGCTGCGGGTCACCCCGGAGCTGCTGTCCGCGCTGCCCGAGCGGCTGCGCGCCGCCCAGAAGGTCTTCGACCGCACCGGCGGCCTGCACGCGGCCGGACTGTTCGACGCCGAGGGGCGGCTGCTCTGCCTGCGGGAGGACGTGGGGCGGCACAACGCGGTGGACAAGGTGGTCGGCCACGCGCTGCGCGAGGGGCTGCTCCCGGCGCGCGGCACGGTGCTGATGGTCAGCGGCCGGGCCTCCTTCGAGCTGGTCCAGAAGGCCGTGATGGCGGGCATCCCGCTGCTCGCCGCCGTCTCCGCGCCGTCCTCGCTGGCGGCGGACCTGGCCGAGGAGAGCGGGCTGACCCTGGTCGGCTTCCTGCGCGGCGACTCGATGAACGTGTACACCCGCCCGGACCGGATCGAGACCACCGGGACGGAGGGCCCGATGGAGGACCCGACAGAGAACCCGACGGAGGAGCCGACGGAGGACCCGACGGACGGCCGGGTCGCGGTCGCTCGACGCGCGGGGGCCGACGGCCCGGCGTAGCGTCGACCGGGACCCCAGCAGGACCCGTGCGCGGAAGGCGAGTGCCGTGACCACCTCCGACGACGACGTCGACAAGACCGCCGCCCCGCAGCCGGAGCCACGACCGGAGGCCGTGGGCCCCTCCCCCGACGGGGCGCCGCAGTTCGCGCCGTACACCCACCCGGCCGCGGGCTGGGGCGCCGCCAAGAGCGTCACCCGCTTCCTGCTGCGCGAGGGCGCCTACGTCGACGGCCCGCGGGCGGTCATGCGGATGAACCACGAGAACACCGGTTTCGACTGCCCGGGGTGCGCCTGGCCGGACGACACCAAGGGCCTGCACCTGGACATCTGCGAGAACGGCATCAAGCACGTCACCTGGGAGATGACCCGCAAGCGGGTCGGCCGGGAGTTCTTCGCCGCCCACTCGGTGACCGAGCTGTCCGGCTGGAGCGACTTCGCGCTGGAGGACCAGGGCCGGCTGACCGAGCCGATGAGCTACGACCCGGAGACCGACCACTACGTCCCGATCGGCTGGCAGGCGGCGTTCGAGCTGGTCGGCCGCACCCTGCGCGGCCTGGACGACCCGAACCGGGCCGCGTTCTACACCTCCGGCCGGCTCGGCAACGAGGCGACCTTCCTGTACCAGCTGCTGGCCCGCGAGCTGGGCACCAACAACCTGCCGGACTGCTCCAACATGTGCCACGAGGCCAGCGGTCGGGCGCTGCAGGCGGCGCTGGGCACCGGGAAGGGGACGGCCGACCTCAAGGACTGGGAGGTCACCGACGCGCTGTTCGTCCTGGGCGTCAACGCGGCCTCCAACGCGCCCCGGATGCTCACCTCGCTCGCCGAGGCGTACCGGCGGGGCGCGCAGATCGTGCACATCAACCCGCTGATCGAGGCGGCCTCCCGGCGGACGATCATTCCGCACGACTTCACCGACATGGCGCTGAACAGGTCCACCCGGACCGGCACGCTGAACCTCCAGGTGCGGATCGGCGGCGACATGGCGCTGTTGCGCGGGATGGCGAAGGCGGTCCTGGAGCAGTCCGCGACCGACCGCAAGGCGCTGGACCGGCTGTTCATCGAGCGCCACACCGCCGGCTTCGCCGCCTACCGCGACGTCTGCGCGGCCACGCCCTGGTCGGAGATCGAGCGCCAGAGCGGGCTGAGCCGGGCCGAGATCCTGGAGGCGGCCCGGGTCTACCGGGAGGCGGACCGCTCGATCTTCAGCTGGTGCCTGGGCGTCACCCAGCACGAGCACGGCGTGGACACCGTCCGGGAGATCGTCAACCTCCTGCTGCTGCGCGGCAATCTGGGCCGCGAGGGCGCCGGGCCGTCCCCGGTGCGCGGGCACAGCAACGTCCAGGGCAACCGCACCTGCGGGATCGACCACCGGCCCACCGACGCCTTCCTGGACCGGCTCGGCGCGGTCTGCCGGTTCGACCCGCCGCGCGCCCACGGCCTGGACACGGTCGGCACGATCGAGGCGATGCGGCGCGGCGAGGTGACGGTGTTCGTCGGCATGGGCGGCAACTTCGCGCTCGCCGCGCCGGACACCCCGTACACCCAGGAGGCGCTGCGCGCCTGCGAGTTGACCGTGCAGGTGAGCACCAAGCTGAACCGCAGCCACCTGGTGCACGGCCGCCGGGCGCTGATCCTGCCGTGCCTGGGCCGGACCGAGAAGGACCACCGGCGCGCCGGGGTGCAGTCCACCTCGGTCGAGGACTCGATGAGCATGGTGCACCTGTCGGTCGGGATGAAGCGCCCGGCCTCGCCGCACCTGCTCTCCGAGCCCGCGATCGTCGCCGGGATGGCCCGCGCGGCGCTGCCGGACAGCGCCACCCCGTGGGAGTGGTACGTCGAGGACTACGACCGGATCCGCGACACCATGGCCGAAGTGCTGGACGGCTTCGAGGACTTCAACCGCCGGGTGCGGCTGCCGCTGGGCTTCCGGATCAAGCAGCCGGCCCGCGAACTGGTCTTCCTCACCCGCACCGGCAAGGCGGAGTTCTCCGCCGCCCCGCTGCCCGACGTCGTCCCCGAACCGGGCACCCTGGCACTGGGCACGATGCGCTCGCACGACCAGTGGAACACCACCATCTACTCGGACGACGACCGTTACCGGGGCGTGAAGAACCTGCGGACGCTGGTCTTCCTGAACCGGGAGGACATGCGCGAGCGCGGCATCGCCGAGTTCGACCCGGTGGACGTCACCAGCACCGCCCGGGACGGCTCCACCCGCTCGGTGCACGGCTACCTGGCGATCCCGTACGACATCCCGCGCGGCTGCGCGGCCGGGTACATGCCGGAGCTGAACGTGCTGTGCGCGATCGGGGACCACAGCACCCAGAGCGACCAGCCGATCATGAAGCACCTGAAGGTGACGGTGACCAGGAGCCGGGCCTAGGGCCTAGTCCGTGGGCTGGGGCGTCCAGCGGTGCAGGCCCTTGCGGTCGTAGTAGCGGGTCATCCCGAAGCCGAAGGCCAGGGCCAGCACCACCCCGACCGCGATCATGGTCCAGCCGCGGGCCAGCCCGGCGTCCGAGCGGGCGTCGAAGAAGAGGATCGCCCGGATGCCGTCGCTCAGCTGGCGCATCGGCTCGAAGACGCCGAGGAAGCGGTAGAAGCCGGGCACCGCCTGCAGCGGGACGGTCGCCCCGGAGGAGGGCAGGGCCAGCGCGATGAAGACGAACATGGACACCAGCTGCCCGATCCCGCCGAACGCGGCGTTGATCGCCTGCACCCCGAGGCCGACGGCCAGGCTGGCGCAGTAGGCGAACAGCCACAGCAGCGCCTGGTGCGGGGCGTCCATGCCGAGGATGCCGGCCGTGCAGAGCAGCACCAGGGAGGTGGTGACCAGCATAATCCCGGCGGTCATCAGCATCTTGAGCAGCAGGGTCTGGGTGCGGCTGATCGGGACGGTGGGGCGGCGGGTGTGCCAGGGGCCGATCTCGCTGTCGCTGTAGCCCAGGGCGCCGTCGACGCCGTTGTGGATGATGTTGCCGCCGATGAAGCCGGTCAGGACGGCCAGCAGGGTGTAGTAGAAGGCGCTGAGGCCGAGGCCGCTGTGGCTGCCGATCGGGTGGCCGACCTGGGTGGCGACGGCGAACGGGTCGGCGAGCAGCAGCCGGGCGGTGGCACCGGTGTCGGGGGTCGGGGCCCCCTGGGCCTGGGCCTTCGGTGCCGGTACGGCGGCGAGGAGCTGCGCTCCGGCCGCGACCGAGGCCTGGTGGGCGGCGTTCTGGGCGATCTGGGCGGCCATCGAGGAGCCGAGGCTGCCCAGGCCGGGGTTGGTGAGGACGGTGAGGGTGGGGCGCCCGGTGGCGCCGCCGGTGACCAGCCGGCCGACGGCGGCGGTGAAGTCCGCGGGGACGAGCAGCGCGCCGTAGACCTTGCCGGAGGCGAGCAGGTCACGGGCGCCGGCCTCGTCGGTCTGCCGCCAGTTCACCGTCTCGCCCGGGGTGCCGGCGATCACGGCCCTGGTCAGCTCGGTGCCGAAGCCGGTCGGCCGGCCGGGCGGGGGCGGGCCCTGGTCCGCGTTCACCAGGGCGATCGGCAGCCGGTGCAGGTGCCCGGTCGGGTTGACGATGCCGCCCAGGTAGAGCAGCGAGAGCAGCACGGCCACCAGGGCGCACAGGATGCTCGGGAAGAGCCAGAGCTTGGGCTTCCGGGCGAGGGTCAGCGCCCTGGCCTGCGGGGGAACCTGCCGGGGAGCCTCCTGGGAGCCTGCGGTCGCCATGCCATCCCTCGGGTTCGGGCACGGGCGGATGCCGTGCGCTGCCGGTACGGCCGGTGCGGTGCCGCCGTCACGGCGGGAAGTCGTTCCGTGGTCACACGCCGGTCAAACCCGCGTCACCCGGGCGGGTGTCACGCGCGGAGAAAGGTAAAGGTTCTACCAAGTACGCAAGTAACGCTCTTCGCCGGGGCTATGCTTTTCGAGGTTTGAAGAAGGCACCTCGTTCGGTGAGGCTTCTTCACGGACACAGGCCACTGATCCGACGACGTCGAGAGACGCCCAGGGTTAGGACAGATCTTCCCGACCTAAGGGTTGATCCGAAGTGGCTTCCGGCCCGAGCGGGTTGGACACGCCGTGGAGTGCCAAAGCTCTGACGAGTTGGGGTGAACCGGTCGCCGTTCCGCGCGCCGGTGAACTCCTTGCCGTGTCGATGACACGCACCACGGGGTGCGTCGACCGGGAGGAGGCGAGAGACATGGATTGCAGTAGTCCGGGCCACAGTTGCCCCTGCCCCCGCTTGTCCTCGTACACCTCCGGCACGCGGTAACAACCTTCCCTGCGCGTTGACCTGACGACGCATCAGCACACAGCACCAGCACCACGCACGCGGCTTCGCCGTGCCCGCGCCCGTCCGCACGGGCCGGCACCACCGCGCGCCGATGCGCCGTGCCCGCACGCAGGGGGAATTGCTGCCGCGCGTCCCCAACCGCCCCTCCTGCCAGGGGTACCCGGGAGGAACGCCATGACCACCAACTCGACCCTCGACTCCAAGATCCCCGCACAGCGCACCGCCGTGCTGGACGACGCCCACGTCGGCGACATCAAAGGTGCGCTCGGCACCATCAAGCTCGATGACAACGCACCGCGCGAGGGACTGAGCGCGAGACTCAAGACCCTGATGGCGATCGTCGGCCCCGGCCTGATCGTCATGGTCGGCGACAACGACGCCGGCGCCTTCTCCACCTACGGCCAGGCCGGCCAGAACTACGGCACCCAGCTGCTGTGGACGCTGGCCCTGCTGATCCCGGTGCTGTACGTCAACCAGGAGATGGTGCTGCGCCTGGGCGCCGTCACCGGCGTCGGCCACGCCCGGCTGATCCTGGAGCGCTTCGGCAAGTTCTGGGGCGCCTTCAGCGTCATCGACCTCTTCCTGCTGAACGCCCTCACCCTGGTCACCGAGTTCATCGGCGTGACACTCGCGGCCGGATACCTCGGCCTGCCGAAGGTCGCCTCCGTCATCCTGGCGGCGGCGGTCATCATCGCCTCGGCCTTCACCGGCTCCTTCCGGCGCTTCGAGCGGGTCGCGGTGACGCTGTGTGTCGGCTCGCTGCTGCTGGTGCCGATCTACTTCATGGTCCACCCGAAGACCTCGCAGATGGCCCACGACTTCGTGGTCCCGCAGATGCCGGGCGCCTCGGGTGAGCTCGCCACCGTCATGCTGCTGATCGTCTCCATCGTCGGCACCACCGTCGCCCCGTGGCAGCTGTTCTTCCAGCAGTCGTACGTCATCGACAAGCGGATCACCCCGCGCTTCATGAAGTACGAGAAGGCCGACCTGTGGATCGGCATCGCCATCGTGATCATCGGCGCCTCCGCCATGATGGGCTTCTGCGCCGCCGCGTTCGCGGGCACCGACGGCTTCGGCCAGTTCTCCGACGCGGGCGCCATCGCCAAGGGCCTGGAGGACAAGGCCGGCCACGTGGTCGGCGTGCTGTTCGCGATCGCCCTGCTGGACGCCTCGATCATCGGCGCCTTCGCGGTCTCGCTCTCCACCGCCTACGCCATCGGCGACGTTTTCGGCATCAAGCACTCGCTGCACCGCGGGGTCAAGGGCGCCAAGGGCTTCTACGGCATCTACGCCGGCGTGGTCGTGGTGGCCGCCGCCATCACCCTGCTGTCCACCGACTACGCCCAGGGTCTGATGACCCAGTTCGTCCAGGTGCTGGCCGGGGTGCTGCTGCCCTCCGCCACCGTCTTCCTGCTGCTGCTCTGCAACGACAAGGCCGTGCTCGGCCCGTGGCGCAACGGTCCCAAGACCAACGCCTTCACCTCGCTGGTGGTCGGCGTGCTGGTGATGCTGTCGCTGATCCTGACCGCCGCCGTGGTCTGGCCGGACATCAGCTCGGACGCGCTGCTCTGGATCATGGCCGGCTGCGGCGTGGCCGGGGTCCTGGTCGCCGGGTACTTCTTCACCTTCGGCCGCAAGGGCACCAAGGAGGACCCGATCGACCGCACCGACCGGGAGAACTGGCGGATGCCCCCGCTGGAGACCCTGGAGCGGCCGGTCATGTCCACCGCGCGCAAGATCGGCATGGGCGCCCTGCGCTCCTACCTGCTGATCGCGATGATCATGGTCATCATCAAGGTCGTCCAGACCGCCCTGAACCACTGATCCGAACGCCGGGGGCGGCGCCCGTCACCACCGCCGCCGCCCCCGGCCCCACCCCGGAACCCTCGACCGCCCCACCCCGGGGAAGGAAGGCAGTACGGCCATGCGCACCACCCTGATCCACGAACTCCCGTTCCAGCAGCCCACGTTCCACCGCTGCCCGAGCATCCGGCTCGCCCTGCACGACGGCGTCGAGCGCGCCTACCGCCTCGACGACCCCGGCTCCTGCCCCTACTCGGGCACCGCCAACAGCCCGGCCTCCGCGTACGAGCCCCGCGTCCACCTGGCGTATCTGCTGGCCCGGCAGGGCCACCGCCCGGACTGGCTCGCCCGCTTCGCGGACCTCCCGCCGGCCGCCGCGCACCGCCTCGCCCTCGCCGCCGCCCAGCACCGGGCCGCCACCGCGAGTGCCGCCGCGCCCGCCGCCTGAGTCCTCCGCCAGCTGAGCTTTCAGCAACTCCCGCGCGCCTCAGCGCACTTGTCCGTGTTTCCTGGCCCTGTCACGGAGGTGACCTGCCATGTCCATCGTTGCCGCTTTCCAGCCCACCCTCCCGTCCACCGATCGCGGCCGACTGCGCGCCGCCCTCGCCGCGGTGGGTCGACGCCTGGCGGCCAGCCCGCTGGACCACACCGTGCTGCAGGCCGCCGCACTGCCGACCGGCGGCCGCCGGACCGCGCTGCGGGCCGACTGGCGCACGGTGACCGCACCGGACGGCACCACCCGGCTGGAAGCCTCCTGGCACGCCGGGCGCTGAGCCCACCCCCGACCCCGTTCGCCGTACCAGCCGTACTCGCCGAAGGAGCATCGCCATGGCCGTGCGCTACCCCAGGCTCGACGCCATCTTCTCGGACCACGCCGCCGCGTCCGCCGCCGCCCGTCGCCCCGGGCCCGCCCCGAAGCCCACCGCCGTCACCACCCTCACCGCCACCGCCACCCTCCCGGACCCCGGCCTGGTGGTGGACCCCGAGCAGCGCACCGTCACCGTCGACGGCCAGTCGCTCAACCTGCCGTTCCTGGAGTTCGAACTGCTCGCCCACCTGGTCGGCAACCCCCTGCGGGTGCACTCCCGCCGCCAGCTGATGGAGAACGTGTGGGGCCGCCCGGACACCGGCGACACCCGCACCATCGCCACCCACATCGCCCGGCTCCGCCGCAAGCTCGGCCCCGGCCACCGGGACGCGATCGCCACCGTCCGGCAGATCGGCTACAAGTACGACCCCCGACTGGTCCGCGCCGCCTGAACCACCGCGGCGGACCGGAGACGACCAAGCGCAGAACAAGGAGGACACCCCCGTGATCAGAACCGCCCTGCCCCGCACCTGGTCCCTGCCCTGGACCGGCCGAACGACGGCGCTGAGCGGCGTCCTCCTGCTGCTCGCCGTCGAGGGCCTCGCCGTCGGCGTCGCCCCCGCCCCGCTGCGACTGTTCCTCTCCGGCGTGCTCATCGGCGCCTCGGTGGTCGGCCTGCTGCTCGCCCTGCTGCTGGCGCACAGCCGGCAGCGGGCGGGCCGGTCGGTCGCCGAGCGGGTCGCCGCCGGCGAGGACGACGCCCAGTGGTTCAGCGCCCGCTCGCTGGAGGGCTTCCCGATGGAGCAGGTCCGTCCGCTGCTGCTGGCCCCCGACGCCCCCGGGCTGAACCGGCTCTACACCGCCTGGGTGTTCGCCACCCACGGGCACGACCCGCAGTGGATCGCCCACCACCTCGACCTGCCCACCCCGACCGCCCGGCTGCTGGTCGCCGCGGCCCGGAAGCCGAACACCTCAGCCCCGTCCGAAGCCCTGTCCGAAGCCCCGTCCCGAAGGAGGCCGCAGTGATCACGGCCCTCGACCACGTCCAGCTCTCCGCACCGCCCGGCAGCGAGGCCCTGCTGCGCGCCTTCTACGGCGACGTCCTGCAGATGGCCGAGATCCCCAAGCCCCAGCCGCTGAGCGGGCGCGGCGGGTGCTGGTTCGCCGCCGACGGCGGACGGGTGCGGCTCTACCTCGGCATCGACGACCGCTTCCGCCCCAACACCAAGGCCCACCCGGGGATGGCGGTCTGCGAGATCGACGAGTTCGCCCTGCGACTCGCCGAACTCGGCGCCCAGGTGGTCTGGGACGAGAGCCTGCCGCCCGGACGCCGCTTCTACACCACCGACCCGGTGGGCAACCTGCTGGAGTTCGTCGAAGCCGTCGGGTAGCCGCCCCCGACCGCGCCGACAACGGTCCATTTGCGTACGGACGTCAGAAGGGAGCAGACTGCCCGGGTTTGCGTGCCGGAGGTCCCCGCCATGTCCTTCCCGTCCTTCCCGTCCCTCCAGAAGTCCGCCCCGGGCCCGTCCCGGGGCTCACGGCCGTCCCGGACCGCGCGCCGCCCGGCCCGGATGAGCTGGGTGGACGTGCTCGTGGCGGCCGCCGTCCTGGTGCTGCTCTACATCGCCCTGCGGGCCGGACAGGGCACCACCGTGCGGTTCTCCACCGCGCGCGACGCCGCCGTGGACACCGACCCGGCCCGGCTGCCGTACGACGCCGCGCGCTCCCTGCTGCGGATGTTCGCCGCCCTCGTCGTCTCGGTGCTCTTCACCTTCGGCTACGCCTACGCCGCCGCCCGCAGCCGCCGGCTGGAACGGGTGCTGATCCCGGCGCTGGACATCCTCCAGTCGGTGCCGGTGCTCGCCTTCCTGACCGTCGCGGTGACCGGCTTCCTGGCGCTGTTCCCCGGTTCGATGCTCGGCCTGGAGTGCGCGGCCGTCTTCGCGATCTTCACGTCCCAGGCCTGGAACATGACCTTCGGCTTCTACCACTCGCTGGTCTCGCTGCCCCGCGAACTGGACGAACTGTCGCGCTCCTTCCGGTTCAGCCGGTGGACCCGGTTCTGGAAGGTCGAACTGCCCTCCGGCATGATCGGCCTGGTCTGGAACGGCATGCTCAGCTTCGGCGGCGGCTGGTTCTTCCTGGTGGCCTCCGAGGCGATCAGCGTCGACAACCAGCGCTACGCGCTGCCCGGGGTCGGCTCCTACGCGGGCGCCGCGATCGCCGCCGGGGACCTCGGCCGGGTCGGCTGGGCGATCGCCACCATGACCGTCCTGGTCGTCGGCGTGAACTTCCTGTTCTGGCGGCCGCTCACCGCCTGGGCCGAACGCTTCAAGAACGAGCAGTCCGAGGCCACCGAGGTGCAGCGCTCCGTCGTCCTCGACCTGCTGCGCCGCTCCCGGCTGCCCGGCCTGCTGGCCCGGGCGCTGCGGCCGCTCGGCCGGGCGCTGAACCGGGCCGGCGGCGTGTTCGGCACCGACGACCGGCCGCTCGCCGTCAGCCCCGCGCGGCAGCGCGCCGGGGACGTCACCTTCGCCCTGGTCGCCGGCGGCATCGTGCTCTGGGGCCTGGTCGACCTCGGCCGCTACCTCGCCGACGCCACCGGCCTCGGCGTCTTCGGCGAACCCCTGCTGCTCGGCCTCGCCACGCTGGCCCGGGTGGTGGTGCTGGTCGCCGTGGCCACCGTGGTCTGGGTGCCGATCGGCGTGAAGATCGGCTTCTCGCCGCGGCTGACCCGGACCGCCCAGCCGCTGGTCCAGATCCTCGCCAGCTTCCCCGCCAACTTCCTGTTCCCGCTGGTGGTCTGGCTGCTGCTGCGCACCGGGCTGTCGATCGACGTCGGCGGCATCCTGCTGATGGCCCTCGGCGCCCAGTGGTACATCCTGTTCAACGCCATCGCCGGCGCCATGGCGATCCCCAGCGACCTGCGCGAGGCCATGGACAACCTCGGCGTGCGCGGCCGGCAGCGCTGGCGCCGGCTGATCATCCCCGGGATCTTCCCGGCCTACGTCACCGGCGGCATCACCGCCTCCGGCGGCGCCTGGAACGCCTCCATCGTCTCCGAAGTGGTCACCTTCGGCGGCACCACCCTCACCGCCACCGGCCTCGGCGCGTACATCGCCCGGGCCACCGAACGCGGCGACTACCCGCACCTGCTCGCCGGGGTCGCGGTGATGAGCCTGTACGTCGTCGCCCTCAACCGACTGCTCTGGCGCCGCCTGTACCGGCTGGCCGAGCGCCGCTACTCGCTCTGACCCGTCCCCGTGAGGTTCCCGCCGATGCGCTTCCCGTTCTTCTCCCGCCCCGCCGCCGCGGTCGCCCAGCCCCCCGTGGCCGACGGCGAGACGCTGCTGGAGACCACCGGCCTCACCAAGTCCTACGCCGGGGCCGACGGCGAACTACCGGTGCTCTCCGGGATCGACCTCACCGTCCGGGCCGGCGAGATCGTCGCCCTGCTCGGCCGCTCCGGCTCCGGCAAGTCCACCCTGCTGCGCTGCCTCGCCGGGCTGCTGCCGCCCAGCTCCGGCACCGTCCGCTACCGCGGCACCCCGCTCACCGGCGCCAACCCCGGCACCGCGCTGGTCTTCCAGACCTTCGCCCTGCTGCCCTGGCTGACCGTCCGGCAGAACGTCGAACTCGGCCTGGAGGCCCGCGGCGTTCCCCCGCGCGAACGCGCCCGCGCCGCCGACCAGGCCATCGACCTGATCGGCCTGGCCGGCTTCGAGAACGCCTACCCCAAGGAGCTCTCCGGCGGCATGCGCCAACGCGTCGGCTTCGCACGGGCGCTGGTCGTCGAACCGGACGTGCTGATGATGGACGAACCGTTCTCCGCGCTCGACGTGCTCACCGCCGAGAACCTGCGCGGCGAACTCATGGAGCTGTGGGACTCCGGCCAGTTCCCCACCCGCGCCGTCGTCCTGGTCACCCACAACATCGAGGAGGCGGTGCTGATGGCCGACCGCGTCGTCGTCCTCGGCTCCCGCCCGTACGGCACCATCCGGGAGACCGTCGAGGTCGACCTGGAACGCCCGCGCGACCGCGACTCGGCCGAGTTCGACGAACTGGTCGACCGGGTCTACCGGATCATGACCGGCCGACCCAAGGACGGTCGGTCCGCCGCCCGTCCGGTCCAGGACGCCGACCCGGGTCAGGACGCCGACCCGGGCCCGGACGCCGACCCGGGCCCGGACCGCTCCGACCGCCGCACCCTCGCCACCACCCCGCTGCCCTCCGCCAGCGTCGACGGCCTCTCCGGCCTGGCCGAGATGATCGCCCACCGCGACGGGCGCTGCGACCTCGCCGACCTCGCCGACGAACTCGGCCTCGACATCGACGACATGCTCCCCCAGGTCGACGCCCTCGACCTGCTCGGCTTCGCCGAGATCCACGGCGACGACCTCCTCCTCACCGAGGACGGCACCGCCTTCGCCCACGCCGACGTCCAGGACTCCCGCGCCCTGTTCGCCGGCGCCGCCCTCGACGTCCCCCTGGTCAAGCTGATCGCCAACAGCCTGAGCGGCGAACCCGGCGCCACCGTCCGCGCCGGGTTCTTCCGCGACCTGCTCGCCCACCACTACACCAGCGAGCAGATCGACCGGCAGCTGGAGACCGCCACCGACTGGGGCCGCTACGCCGGCCTGTTCGGCTACGACGCGGCGCGGCGGGAATACCGGCTGGAGGAGCCCGAACCGGGGCGGTGATCGCGCACAATGCTGCGGTACCCGTACTTCTGTCGACGTCAACGGACGGAGAGCACCGTGAGTTTGGGCAGGCGCAGCTTCCTCGGATCCGTCGGCGCGGTCGGGCTGGCGCCGTACGCCGTCCCCACCGCCACCGCGGCCACCACCACCGCCGCCACACCGCGGGGCCACGAGCACTTCATGGCCGAGGCGATCGAGGAGGGCCGCAAGCACGAGCGCTACCCCTTCGGGGCGGTGCTGGTGCGCGACGGCCGGGTGGTGGGCCGGGGTGTCAACGCGGCGCAGGACGGCCCGACGTACCACGGCGAGATGGTCGCCATCGACGACTACGGGCAGCCCTACGGCAGCCCCGAGTGGGCGGGCACCGCCCTGTACACCACCGCCGAACCCTGCCCGATGTGCATGAGCGCCTGCGCCTGGGCCGGGATCGACCAGGTCCTGTGGGGGACGTCGATCGAGGGGCTGCGCCGCACCGGACTGGACCAGATCGACCTGTCCGCCACCGATGTCGCCCGGGCCGCCGAGTCCTTCTACCGCCCGAGCCTGCTGCTGGGCGGGGTGCTCGCCGACCGGACGGACGAGCTGTTCCGGCATGCCCAGGCCGTCCGGGAGGGCGGGGCGTAGGCAGGGTCCTGCCTCAGCCGGTCACGGGGCGGCGGCGGGATCAGCCGGCCGACCGGTCAGCCGGTCACGGGGCGGCGGCGCACCCCCCGGACGGCGCGGGCGGCCCGGGTGAAGGGCTGGTCCGCCGTCTCGGCGGCCGCGGCCGCGCCGCCGTCGCCGTCACCACCGCCGTCACCACCGCGGCCCGGGAGCTCGTTGGCGATCACGGCGGCCTCGGTGAGCAGACCGCGCACCTCGGTGGCGCGGTAGAAGATCCTGGTGCCCTCCCGACGGGCCACCACCAGACCGGCCGCCCGCAGCTTCGCCAGGTGCTGCGAGGTGGCCGCCACATGGGCGCCCAGCAGCTCGGCCAGCTCGCTGACCGGCAGCTCCCGCCGGCTCAGCGCCCACAGCAGCCGGTACCGCGACGGATCGGCCACCGCCTTCAGCACGGCCACGGCCCGCTCCGCCGCATCGGTGTCCCAGGCCTCTTGATTCGCACCACCCATACAGCGATCGTACCGACGCACACCCACGGCCCCGGCGCCGGGAAGCCCCCGCAACGGGAAGTCCCCGCCGTGGGAAGCCTCCGCAGCGGAAGTCGGCCCCGCCGACTTCCTACGCCGAGCGCGTCCCGTCCAGGTAGGCCAGGACCGCCAGCACCCGGCGGTTGTCGTCGTCCGAGGCACCCAGGCCGAGCTTGGCGAAGATGCTGGAGGTGTGCTTGCTGACCGCGCCCTCGCTGAAGTGCAGCCGCTGGGCGACCGCCGCGTTGGAGCGGCCCTCGGCCATCATTGCGAGGACGTCCCGTTCGCGCGGGGTCAGCAGGGCGAGCGGCTCGTCGTAGGCGTTGCGGGCGAGCAGGCGGGTGATCACCTGGGGGTCCATGACGGTGCCGCCGGCCGCCACCGTGTGCACGGCGTCCACGAACTGGTCGGCCTTGGAGACCCGGTCCTTGAGCAGGTAGCCGACCCCGCCCGCGCCGTCCGCGATCAACTCCCGGGCGTACAGCTGCTCCACGTGCTGCGAGAGCACCAGGACCGGCAGGCCGGGCTGTTCCCGGCGGGCCGCCAGCGCGACCTGGAGCCCCTCGTCCGAGTAGGTGGGCGGCAGCCGGACGTCGACCACCGCGATGTCCGGGCGGTGCTCGGCCAGGGCGGCGGCCAGTTCGGGCCCGCTCTCCACCGCGGCGACGACGTCGTGCCCGTGGGCACTCAGCAGCAGCTCCAGTCCGTCCCTCAGCAGGACGAGGTCCTCGGCGAGGACAACACGCACGGCAGCTCCATGATCAGCCTGGTCGGGCCCCCCGGGGGGCTGGTCAGCGTGAGCGTACCGTCGAACACCGCCAGCCTGCGCTGGATGCCCCGCAGGCCACTGCCCCCGGCCGGGTCCGCGCCGCCCCGGCCGTCGTCCGCCACCTCGGCGCGCAGCAGCCCGGCGGCGTGGCCGAGTTCGACCGTGGCGTGCCGGGCGTCGCCGTGCTTCACCGCGTTGGTGAGCGCCTCGCTGACGGCGAAGTACACCGCCGACTCCACCGGCGCCTCGGCCCGGCCCGGCAGTTCGGCCCGGACCTCCACCTTCAGCGGCACGTCCAGCGCGAGCGCCCGGATCCCCTCCGCCAGTCCGCGTTCGGCGAGCACCGGCGGGTGGATGCCGCGCACCAGGTCGCGCAGTTCCTGCAGCGCCTGGGTGACGTTCTCCTGCGCGTCCGTCACCACCTGCTTCGCCTTCCCCGGATCGCGGTCGATCAGCGGCACCACCGCGCCGAGCTTCAGGCTGACCGCGACCAGCCGGGCCTGCGCTCCGTCGTGCAGATCCCGTTCGATCCGGCGCAGTTCGGCGGCCTGGGCCTCGGTGGCGTCCAGCCGGATCTCGGTGAGCTGCTCGACCCGCTGGGCCAGCCGGGACCGCTCGGTGGGCCCCAACAGCGAGCGGGTCCACCGGCCGTGCAGGTGCAGCGCGGGCCCGGCCAGCGCCAGCCCGCCGGGCACCAGGAGCAGGCCGAGCAGCGGTCCGAACAGCCCCGGCAGCGGCAGCACGGGGTCGGCCAGGGCGGGCTGCGCCAGCCCGTACAGTCCGGCGGCGACCAGCAGGACGGGCCCGGCCGCGATCCCGCCGCCGACCAGCGGGTCGACCAGCACCCAGGCGGCGTCCCGCCAGGTCGCCGGGTCGTTCCAGAGCCAGCGCAGCTTGAGCGCGAAGCCCGCGAACCGGCGGCTCTTGTGGTAGTCGTGGCCGGTCCAGAACCAGCCGTGCAGGGTGCGCTCCAGGGCCGGCCGGGGCACGTACGGCACCGGCACGGGCACCTGCGACCAGTGGCCGGCCGCCCACCGTCCGGCCCCGGCGGTGGCGCGAACCACCCGGGTGGCCAGCGGGAACAGCGGGACCATCCCGAGGCAGCCCCAGAGCAGGAACGAGAGCAGGTAGAGCACGGCCAGCAGCGCTCCGGCCGGGATCAGCAGGGTCAGGACGGCGAGCCGCCCGAACGCCCGCAGGGCGGTGCGCAGCGCTTCGGCGGCTCGGGACTGCGGGGCGCTCACGGGGGCCTCCGATCGGGGACGGGCAACGGACGATCATGATGGCAGCCGGGCAACGGGCCGTGGTCAGCAGCCTGTTGGCTGCTCCGCCGCCCGCTCGGCGGCGTGCTTGGCGCGGATCAGCCGGTACACCCCGACGAAGCACCCGCCGCCCAGCAGGACGAAGCCCGCCGCCACCGGCACCTGCCAGCCCGCCGGCAGGTACAGCGCCAGGAACCAGCTCCGGTTCTCCGGCGCGAGCAGCGACATCGCCAGCGCCACCCCGCCCTGCGGCGCGACGCTCAGCACCCCGACGGTGACCAGCAGCCCGGCGAGCGCCGTCCGGCGGCGGGACAGGCCGGCCAGCACATCACGTCGCTCCTGCTCCTCCGGCGAGGCGGCCTCCGGCTCCGCCACCCGCCGCACACCCTTGCGCAGCACGTCCAGCAGCTCCGGCCCCCGGGCCGCCAACCGCCGCCGGGCCGCCCGGCCCAGCCACCACGCGTACAGCGCCCCGCTGCCCAGACCGACCGCCGCCCCCGTCCAGCGCAGCGGCGCGCTGTGCAGCAGCGTCCCGGCCAGCACCACCCCGGCGGCCGGCAGCGCGGCGGCCGGCTGGAGCAGCAGCACGGCCAGGCTCATCAACCGGGCCTGGTCGCCGCTCTCGTCGCTGAAGCCGTCCAGCGGCTGACCGCCCGGGCGGTCCGGGAACGGGGCCGGGCCGAGCAGGGACATCAGCGGCACCAGGCCCGCCCCCGCCCCCAGCACGGCGGGCAGCACCGCGAGCAGCCAGGGCCGGGCCCAGCCGCTCGGTACGGCGAGGGTCCCCGCCACGGTGAGCAGCACGGCGGCCGGGCCGACCACCAGCAGCCAGGCCGACTGCCGGGCCCGGACGTCGATCCGCTCGGCGCCGGGGGTGACCAGGGTCAGCCAGAGCGCGCCCGCGTCCAGGCCGTACAGGCTGCTGCCGAGCGCGCCGGCGTACAGCGCGACGACCACCCCGGTCCACGGCAGCACGGTGGTGAAGCCGCCGAGCAGCGGGAGCAGACCGGTGAACAGGCCGGTCCACAGGGCGATCCGCAGGAAGCGGGCCCGGCGTGGGTCACGCGCCCACAGCCGCAGCTCCTTGCCGAGCACGGCGCCCCCGGGGGTGTCCGGGACGCCCCGCAGCCGGGCACCCCGACGGACCGCGGCCCGGCCGCCGCCCGCCGTGCCGCGCCCCGACTGCCGGGTCAGCAGCGCCGTCCAGAGGGCGAACAGGAGGGCGGTGAGGGCCAGGAGGGCGGTGAGGCAGGCGGCGGCCAGCGCCCAGTCCGAGCGCCGGGCGGCGTCCACCGCGACCACCGCCCAGCCCGAGGGCAGCGCGCGCACGACCGTCCCGACGGTGGGCGCCCAGTGCCCGCCCAGCAGCCTGAGGAAGAATGCGATCCCGAACCAACCGGTGTTCAGGAACCCGCAGACCAGGCCGACCAGCAGCGCGGACAGCTCCCAGCCCAGCCGCGAGCGGATCACGCCGCCCAGACCCTGCACGGCCACCTTGCCCAGCACCACCACGAACAGCAGCTGCAGCAGCAGCGCGGGCACGGCGACCAGCGCGGGCAGCAGCCCGAACCCGGCGCCGAGGACCACCAGCACGGCGAACGCCACCAGGCTGACCAGTGGGGTCACCCCGACGAACGAGGCCGCCAGCAGCCCGAGGGCGAGCCGGCCCGGGCGCTGGGGCAGCAGGGTGAAGTAGGACAGCCGCAGGGTCGGGTCCCCTCCGGTGAGGGTCGGGCCGACCGCCCAGCCGACCGTCCAGACCAGCAGCACCAGGGCGACCGTGCCGACCCCCGCCTCGGGGGTCGGGAAGTCCACCAGGCCCAGCAGCACCGTGCCCACCGCCATCAGGGCGCCGCACGCTCCCCCGGCGATCAGGCTCGCCGCCCGCGGGCCGGACATCGACCGGCGCAGGACGGCCAGCTTCATCCCGGTCAGCACGGCGGCCGGGCTGGTACCGCTCAGCACGCCAGCCACGACAGCCCCTCCTCCCCGCCCGTACGGGCCCCGACCAGCTCCACGAAGACGTCCTCCAGAGCGCGCCCGGCCCGCACCGCCTCCACCGTCCCGGCCGCCGGCACCCGGCCCCCGGCGATCACCCCGACGTGGTCGCAGAGCTGCTCGACCAGGGCCATCACATGGCTGGAGAACACCACCGAACCGCCGGAGGCGACGAAGCGCCCCAGGATGGTGCGGATGGTCGCCGCCGACACCGGGTCGACGGCCTCGAACGGCTCGTCCAGGACGAGGAGTCGCGGCGCGTGCAGCAGGGCGGTGGCCAGGCCGATCTTCTTGCGCATCCCGGTGGAGTAGTCGATCACCGGGGTGTCCCCGGCTCCGTCCAACTCCAGGACCGCCAACAGCTCCTCCGCCCGGGCGTCCACCGTCGCCGCCGGCAGCCCGCGCAACCGGCCCAGGTAGTGCAGCAGTTCGGGCCCGGTCAGCCGCTCCGGCAGCATCATCCCGTCCGGCAGCACCCCCACCAGCGCCTTGGCCCGCACCGGATCGCTCCACACGTCGACCCCGAACACCGCCGAACTCCCGGCGTCCGGCCGCAACAGGCCCACCGCCATCGACAGCGCGGTGGTCTTCCCGGCGCCGTTCGGCCCGACCAGCCCGTAGAACGACCCGCTCGGCACCACCAGGTCCACGCCGTCCACCGCGAGCCGACGCCCGAACCGCTTCCGCAGCCCGGCCAACCGCAGCGCCGGCACCCCCTCTTCCCGCACGTCCGCCTCCCCGCTCCCGTTCCGCACGGCCACCCGCTCCGGGCGGCCGTGATCGAATCTAGGGACGGCGGGGCGGCGGCAGAATCCAGCTGCACCCCGGGCCGGGGTGGGCCTGGACCCACCCCCGCCCGAAGGCCCCGGGAGACCGATCGGCGGCCGCACCGGAGTGCGACCGCCGATCCGTGCCGAACACGCCTGGAGTCAGGAGACCCACTCGCGCACGGCGATCACGACACCTGCCAGGAAGCCCAGACCGGAGATGGCCATGAGGACCGATCCCGCAATCACATGGACCGTCGCCGGACCCTTCCCCGAGGAATTCCTCGACGGCTGCATGAGCACCCGCGCGAAACCCCGGTAGTCCGTGACGACGGCCAAGCCGAGGAAGAAGGGAATCAAGAACACCAGGACACCCAGAAACCGCATGCGAACTCCCCCACTCGTCACGTTCGGTGATGACGGCCGAACGGGAATCAAGTGTGGCAGTACCGCTCCCCTGCCCCAGGTCCGCCGGTACGACGACTCGCCCTACCACCCGGGTTCCGGGCTCTGCCCGGACCTGCACGGGTGGGACAGCACCAGCGGCCAGGGGCTGGACACCCAGCGGGGGACGGCGCCGTTCCGCTCGTCGATCCGGATTTCGGTCCGCACACCCACTGTGATCATCCGGCCTCTCCGAGTAAGGTCCACCACGACCGGGCGTCCCCCCGGGATCGCCCCCGCGGACCGAGGAGTGTGACCGTGCCCGACCAGGACCGGCAGACAGGCCAGTTCGAGCACCTCCGGCCGCGACTGCAGGCCCTGGCGTACCCGCTGCTGGGGTCGCACGCGGAGGCGACGGAGGCCGTCCGGGAGGTCCGGGTCCGGCTGGGGCGGATCAATCCGGAGGAGGTGGCGGACCTGCCCGGCTGGCTGGCCGTGGTGACCGCCCGGGTGTGCCTGAGCCGACTGGGCGAGCGCGCCGCCCGGGCGGCGGGCCGGGCCGGGGTACGGCTGCCGGACGTGGTGGTGGAGCCCGCGGGTTGGGTGCGGCAGGACGGGTCGGTCGGCCTGGCCCTGCTGACGGCCCTGGAGGCGCTGACCCCCACCGAGCGGGTCGCGCTGGTGCTGCACGAGGTGTTCCGGTGGCACGTCGACCAGGTCGCGACGGTGCTGGAGCGGACCACGGCGGTGACCCGCAAGCTCGTCGAGCAGGCCCGCCGTCAGGTGCAGCCGGCCCGCGAGGCGGACGCCGAGGGCAGCGCGGCGGTCCGGCGCCGGCTGGTGGACGCCTTCGGCGCGGCGCTGCGCGACGGCGACCCGGCGGCAGCGGCGGCGGTCCTGGACCCGGAGGCCGAACTCTCCGTGGACGGCGGGCGGGCGCGTTCCGCCGCCACGGGGTCGGTCCGCGGCGCCCGACGGGTGGCGGAGCGCGCCGCGGAGCTCCGCGAGGGCGGGTCGGCCGTCGTCGCAGTGCAGGTCAACGGCGCCCCGGGGGTCCTGCTCGCCCGGGCCGGCGAGCCGACGGCGGTGCTGGGCTTCGCGGCCCGGGCCGGCCGGATCACCCGGGTCCAGCTGCTCCTGGACCCGGAACGGCTGGCCGCACTCGACCTCGACGGCCTGCTCGACCTCGACGGCCCGCCCGAGTAGGACCTGCCCGGGTAGGACCCGACCGGGACACCACGGAGACTCAGCCCGCCGAGTCCAGGCGGCCGAGCAGTTCCTCGCTCTCGTGGCCGGTGCCACCGGGGGCCCGGAAGGCGTAGGTGTCGGCGGTGCCGAAGGTCATCGCGCCGAGGCACAGCGCGCTCGCCGACGGTCCGTCACTTCCCCATGCGCGCCGCAGCTCCGCTTCCCCTCCCCGGGCCCGCGGGCACCCTGGGCGATCCGCCGTCCCGGCGCGAGCACGCTCCCGGCCGCCGCCGCCTCTCGTCCCGGCCCGCAACGGCGGGCGCGGTGCCCCGGGTTCACGAAGCGCGGCCACCCCGGCCCAATGTCCGGAAACAATTCCGGGGCGGTCCGGCCGGCCGACCCGACCGGCGAATCAAAACCGCCCGAGGGAAATGGTCGAGTATACGAAGCACCCTTTTCCGCATTGGTCAGATCCGGATCACGTACGATAGCGCTGGGGAAATGGCGAGAATTCGCCGGGCGCACAGAAAGCTCCGGACCGGGCTGTCCGGTTAAAGCCGTGACTGTAGTGCCCACAGGGGATTCTGGTGTATACCAATAGGCTGAGCGCGTTCCGGTCGGCGGGGAGGAAAGCATGCTGCTGCGGCTGCTGGGATCGGTCGAACTTGTCCATGAGAAACGCTCGCTCGACCTGGGCGGACCGCGTCAGCGGGTAGTCCTGGCGATGCTCGGACTCAATCTCGACCACACCGTCTCCACCGAACAGCTGATCGACGCCGTCTGGGGGGACGCCCCGCCGACCACCGCCCGCGGGCAGGTCCAGGTCGCCGTCTCCACCCTGCGCAAGCGCCTCGCCCAGGCCGGACAGCCGGAGGCGATCACCACCCGTCCCCCCGGCTACGCGCTGGAGCTGGAACCGGACCAGGTCGACAGCCTGGAGTTCGAGCGGCTGGTCGCGCTGGCCCGGGAGGAGAGCGGCGCGGGCCGCACCGAGCGGGCCGCCGAGACCATGCGCGCGGCGCTGGCGCTCTGGCGCGGCCCGGCGCTGGACGGGGTGCCCGGCGAGCTGGCGCAGCGGGCGGCGACCCACCTGGACGACCGGCGGCTGACCGTGCTGGAGGAGCGGGTCCGGCTCGACCTCCAGCTCGGCCGGCACGGGGAGTTGAGCGCCGAACTGGCCGCGCTGACCGCCCGCCACCCGCTCCGGGAGCGGCTGCACGGGCACCTCATGCTGGCCCTGTACCGCTCGGGCCGGCAGGCGGACGCCCTGGAGGCCTTCCAGCGGGCGCGCCGGGCCCTGGTGGAGGAGATAGGCATCGAACCAGGCCAGGAGCTAAGGGAGTTGGAGCGGGCGATCCTGCACCAGTCCGCCGAACTGGACCTGCCGACCCGCCACGACGGCTGCGTCCACCACCCCGACGACCCCGGCCCGGCGACCGCGGGCAGACCCTCCCCCGAAGCACCGCCCCGACGGGCCGCCGCACCCATACCCCCGACGCCCCCGCCCGTCCCCACCGAGACCGGATTCCGCCTCACCCCCCGCCAACTACCGGCCAGCATCAGCGACTTCATCGGCCGCCGGAGCCAGCTCGACGAGATCAAGAGACTCATCGTGCCCTCCGCCGACGCCGCCGCCCCCGGCTACGCGGTGCCGATCGTCAACATCTGCGGCCCGGGCGGGGTCGGCAAGTCGGCGCTGGCCGTCCGCGCCGCCCACGAGGCCGGCGCCCACTTCCCCGACGGCCACCTCTACGCCGACCTGCACACCCCGACGACCGGGGCGGGCGGCACCGGCGAGGGCGACACCCGGACCGCGACGCTGCTCGCCCGCTTCCTGCGGGCGGTCGGGGTGCCGGCCAAGGCGATCCCGGAGGACCCCCAGGAGCGGGCCGAGATGTACCGCAGCCGGCTGGCCGACAGCCGCGTCCTGGTGGTGCTGGACGGGGTGACCAGCGCCGAGCAGGTGACGCCGCTGCTGCCGGGCAGCGCCAGCTGCGCGGTGCTGGCCACCAGCCGGGTCCGGTTGGCCCGGGTCCCGGGCATCCACCGGGTGGACGTCGAGGTCTTCGACATGTCCAATGCGCTCGACCTGCTGGCCGGCATCATCGGCCGGCCCCGGGTGCAGGCCGAACTGGACACCGCCGTCGAACTGGTGCAGCTGTGCGACGGGCTGCCGCTGGCGCTGCGGATCGCCGGGGCCCGGCTGGCCTCGCACCCGCACTGGCCGGTCGAACGGCTGGTGCGGCGGCTGCGCGACGAGCGGCAGCGGCTGGACGAACTCAGCCACCACGGACTCGAACTGCGCTCCACCATCAGCCTCACCTACCGCGCCCTGCCGTCGTCGGCGCAGCGGCTGTTCCGGCTGTTCTCGCTGGTCCAACTGCCCGACGCGCCCGCCTGGATCGCGGCGGCACTGCTGGACACCGACCCGGCCACCGCCGAGGACATCCTCGACCTGCTGGTCGAGGCGCAGGTGATGGACATCGTCCAGTACCCGAACCAGCCGGGGCCGCGCTACCGCTTCCACGACCTGGTCCGCGCCTACGCCCACGAGCAGCTGGTGGCGACCGAGGACCCGGGCGAGCGGAAGGCCGCACTGGCCCGGATGCTGGGCGGCTGGCTGGCGCTGGCCGAGGACGCCCACCGCCGGGAGTACGGCGGCGACTACACCGTCATCCACGGCGGCGCCGCGCGCTGGCGCCCGCCGACGCCCACCGGGTCCGGCCCGGCCGGTGCCGGGGTGGACGGCTGGGACACCGAGCGGCTGGCCCTGGTGACGGCCGTCCGGCAGGCCGCCGCGGCCGGGCTGGACGAACTCTGCTGGGACCTCGCGCTCAGCTCGGTCACCCTGTTCGAAGCCAAGGGGCACTTCGACGACTGGGAGGAGACCGCCCGGCTCGCCCAGGAGGCCGCGGTCCTGGCGGGCAACCCGGTCGGGCACGCCGCGATGCTCTACTCGCTGGGCACCCTGCACATGTTCCAGACCCGGAACGAGCAGGCCCAGGAGCACTTCGCGCGGGCCCGGGAGCTGTTCGAGGCCGCCGGACACGACCACGGCCGGGCCCTGGTGCTGCGCAACGACGCCTTCCTGGACGGGGTGCGCGGCGACGACCTGGCAATGCGGGAGAAGTACGACGAGGCGCTGGCCGTGATGCGGCTGGTCGGCGACCGGATCGGCGAGGCGCACATCCTGCGCAGCCTGGCCGGCTGGTGGATGACGGTGGGCGGCACCGAGCGGGCCCGCGCCCTGCTGGAACAGGCCCTGGTGATCTGCCGGGAGGAGAACTGCGTCCGGGTGGAGGCCCAGGTGCTCCAGCGGTTCGCCGAGCTGCACCTGTCCACCGGCCGGACCGAGCCCGCCGCGGAGGCGCTCCGGGAGGTGCTGCGGATCGTCCGGGCCGGCGGCGACCGGATCGGCGAGGCGTACGCGCTGCACGGCCTCGGCACGGTGCGCCGACGGGAGGGGCGGCTGGACGGCGCGGTGGACACCCTGACCCGGGCGCTGGAGCTGTCCCGGCAGGTCGGCGAGCGGGCCGTGGAGGCCCGCTCGCGGTTCGCGCTGGCCGAGATCGCGCTCGAACGGGCCGACCGCGCGCAGGCCGCCGGGCACCTGACGGCCTGTCGCCGACTGTTCAGCGAGCTCGGCTCCCGGTCCTGGCTGGAGCGGACCGAGGAGCTGCTGAGCACGACGGCCGCCCCGGAGGCGGCACCGCTGCCGGCGGGGAGCCGGCCGGACTGCGGCTAGGCCCTGTCCGGCCGATCTTGCCGGGCGCGCGACGCCGGGCATCCCGCCTGGACGCACGCCCGAATCGCCCAAGTACATCCAGTACGAGGCCGACTCGGGCGCACGCCCAGCCGGGCGCGAAGTGGGGGTACCTCCCGGCCGAAGGCTGGGGGAGCCGCGCGCTGATCCGCCAAGATCGGCCGGACAGGACCTAGTGCTTTGGTACGTGCTGCGCGGGGGCCGCCCGGACTACCCCGCGGCGGCCGGCTGCTCCGCCGCCGCGCGCCCGACCAGCTCGGCCAGCTCCGCCGGCGCCAGGCTGCCGGGCTCGCGGCGCTCCCGCGCCCAGCGGTTCACCAGCTCCTGGAACAGCTCGTTCACCGGTGTCGGCACCCCGCAGCCGCGGCCCAGCAGCACGATCTCCCCGTTCAGGTAGTCGACTTCGGCCGAACCGCCGCCCCGCTTGAGGCTCTGCCAGGTCGAGCCGTGCCCCGCCCCGGCGCCGGACGGCAGCTCGTCCACCACGCCGCGGCGCAGCTCGGCCAGCTCCGCGGGGGCCGCCCAGGCGATGGCCGAGCGCTCCAGCACGGCGACCGCCTCGGACCGGGCCCGGACGGCCAGTTCGCCGGACTCGGCGCCGGGCCGCTGCCCGCACAGCGCGTCGACGGCGTTGGCCAGGTTGTTGACCAGCTTGCCGTACTTCCAGCGCAGCACGTCCTCGACCACCTCGGCCCGGAAGTCGGCCCCGGTGAGGTCCGCGGCGATCTCCCGGACGGTGTCGTCGGCGCCGTCCGGGTAGCGGCCCAGGACCAGGGCACCGGTCTGCGGCCCGCACCAGATGTGCACCTCGCCGGGGGTGAGGAAGGCGGCCGGCAGCACCACCATGGCGCCGTACACCCGGCGGAAGTGCCGCAGTGCCAGCCGCTCGTTCTCCACCCCGTTCTGCAGGCAGACCAGCGGCAGCCGGGAGCCGGCCCGGCCGCCGTCCGGCCCGACCGGGCGCTCGGCCCAGTCGGCCAGCGCGGCCGCGGTGTCCTGGGTCTTGACGGCCAGCAGCAGTACGTCGTCCTCGTGCAGGTCGACGTCCTGCGGGCCGGCCGCCACCGGGATCCGGGCGGTGTCCGCCCCGGCCGGGCCGTGCACGGTCAGGCCGCGCTCGCGCAGCGCCGCGCCGTGCTCGCCGCGCGCCACCAGGACCACCCGGTGCCCGGCGCGGTGCAGCCGCGCTCCGACCGTGCCGCCGACCGCCCCGGCACCGACCACGACGTACCGCTTGTCCACTAGTCCTCCCAGCTGATCCCGGCCGCGTACCAGGCGGCCAACTCCTCGGCGTTCGCGGCGATTTCGGCCGCGTTCCGGCCAATGATCACATAGCCGCCGAGGTAGTCCCCGGACTTCTCCCCGCCGTGGTAGCGGTGCCCGATCTCGCCCTTGATCCGCTCCTCGACCACGAACGGCGGCGGGTCCTTGGGCAGCGCCGTCAGCCGGCCCCGCCCCGGGTAGAAGAGCACCCAGCCGCCGGAGCTGCCCGGGGCCACACCCCGCCAGCGGCCGTCGGGCGGGATCCGTTCGCCCAGTTGGGCGGCGAACCAGCGCCGGTCCAGGTCGAAGCCGGTGCAGGCGCGGATCGCCCCGGTGGTGCGGGCGCCGCCGGTGCGGCTGGCCACCTCGCAGAGCACCAGACGGTCGTCGGGGGTGAGGAAGACCTCCAGGTGGAAGGTGGTGCAGTCGGGGGTGGGCAGCACCGCCAGCACGCGCTCGGCGTAGCGGACCAGCCGGTCCGTCAGCGGGTCGTCCCGGTCGAGTTGGGCCGAGCCGAGGTAGCCGCCGGAGTGGAAGGTCAGGCAGTCGTTGAGGTAGTGCGAGACGAACACGGCGGCGAGCCGGCCCTCGTCGACCAGGCCGTCGACGACGTACATCCGGCCCTCGACGAAGCGCTCCACCTCGGCGTGCTCGGGCAGGCCCTCGGCCAGCAGCGCGGTGAGGTCGGCCTCCTCGCGCAACACCGAGGTGCCCTTGGAGCCGGAGCCCAGGGCGGGCTTCACCACCACCGGGTAGCCGTGCTCACGGACGAAGCCGAACAGGTCGAAGGCGACCCGTACCGGGGCGAACTCGGGTACGTCCAGGCCGTGTTCGCGCAGCACGGTCTTCATCAGCACCTTGTCGCGGAAGGCCAGGGCGCTGTCCCAGTGCTGGCCGGGCAGGCCGAGCAGCTCGCGCAGCCGGGCGGCCCGCAGCACGTCCCGCTCGCCGCGGGCGATCACCGCGGCGAACCCCTCGCCCGCCAACTCCATGGCCACCCGCTCCAGTTCGCTGCCGCCGTGGTAGCCGGTGATCGGCCGGGCCTCGGGCAGGTGGGCGTACTGCGGGTACTTCTCGGCCGAGACCAACAGCGTCATCCGGACGCCGAGTTCGGCCGCCCAGACGTCGTACGGGGTGTCGGCGTGGTCGCTGTCCACCAGCACCAGGGCGTGCGGGGCGGCCACCGCCACCCCGGCGGCCCGGTGCGGCCGTGGCTGCGCTTCGGTGTCCATTGCTCCTCCAGTCAGGGGTGGTCGGGGTCCGGTCGGGGTGGTCGGCGGGGGCTCGGTGGGCACCGGTTCAGCCGCGGACCAGGGCGGGTTGGGCCACCGGCTGCATGACCCCGTGCAGATGGACCAGGCTGTCGCCGGACGCGCCCGGCCGGACCTCCTCGACGGCGGCCGTGACCACGTGGTGGTCGCCCACCGCGCGGACGTCGTGCCGGGCGCAGACCAGCCAGCTCAGACAGCCGTCGAGCAGCGGGACCTGGTGCGGCCCCGGCCGCCAGCGGGTGTCCGGGCCGAAGCGGTCGGCGCCCGGGGTGGCGAAGAGCCGGGCCAGGTCCTGCTGGTGGGCGCCGAGGAGCTGGATGCCGAACCAGTCGCTGTCCCGCAGCTGCGGCCAGGTGGTGGAGGTCTCGGCCAGCGCGAAGGAGACCAGGGCGGGCCGGGCGCTGACCGAGGTGAAGGAGGTGATCGTCACCCCGACCGGCCCGGGACCGGTGAGCACCGCGATCCCGGCCGCGTGCGGGCGCAGCGCGCTGCGCAACTCCTCGGCGGTGACGCTCACTTGACGACTCCGACCGGTTCGTCCGCCGAGGCCGGTTCATCCGACGAGACCGACGAGGCCGCGGCGGCCGGCTCGGCGCCGACCAGCCGGTCCGGCCGGGCCGCGATGGTGGCCAGGGTCCGGGCCGGCGGGCCGGTCTCGGCGGGCGAGGTCCGGATCGCGATCCGGGCGGCGAGGGCGCCCGCCCGCTCGGCCGCGTCCCGGGCGTCCCGGCCGCGGGCCAGCACCAGTCCGCAGCGGTCGTAGGACCAGGCGATCGGCACCACGGTGTCGCCGGGGGCGACGGTGACGGCGGCGGCCACCACCGCAGGGTCGGCGAGCACCTCGGCCAGCCCCTCGACGGAGTCCACCACGCCCGGTTCGGCGGTCAGGAAGCGGATCGAGGCCCCGCAGGCGGGCTCCCCCGGACGGACCGGCCCGGTGCGCCCGGCGTACCAGAGGAAGGCCAGCGCGTCGGTGTCGATCCCGTACACCTGCTGGACCAGGTCGGTGATCCGGTCGCCGCCGCGGCGGCTGTGCGACTCGACCAGCCGGGGGCCCTCGGGGGTGAGGATCACCTCGGTGTGCGCGGGCCCGTCGGCCAGGCCGACCGCGTCCAGCATCGCGAAGACCAGCTCCTCGACCCGGCGGGCGGTGTCGGGCTCCAGCGGGGCCGGCTGGGTGTGGCCGACCTCGACGAAGGAGGCGAGCTTCTCCTTGGCCGTGAAGGCGAGCACCACGTGCTGCCCGGCGAAGCTGAAGGTCTCCACGCTGATCTCGGTGCCGGACAGGAACTGCTCCATCAGGAAGGAGTGCAGCCCGAACCCGGCCGCCCAGGCGCCCGCCTCGTCGGCGGCCGCGAGGTCCTCGACGAACCGCACCCCGAGGCTGCCGGAGCCGTAGCGCGGCTTGATCACGACCGGTCCGTGCTCGGTGACGAAGGCCCGGATGTCCGCGGCGGTGTGCCCGATCCGGGCCGCGACGGCGTCGACGCCGCGCTCGGCGAGCACGGTGCGGAAGGCCAGCTTGTCCTGGAGCACCTGGACGAGTTCCAGCCCGTTGCCCGGCAGGCCGAGCCGACTGGTCGCGGCGGCGGCCGGCTCCAGGCCGTCCTCGATGATCGAGACCACCCGGACCAGCGGGCGCGAGCGGTGGACGGTCTCCAGCAGGTCGGCGACGGCGGCCGGCTCCCGGTAGTCCATCAGATGGGCCTCGGCGACGTGCGCGAGACCGGCCGGGTCGAGATCCCCCGGCCCGTACACCCAGACGATCTCGAAGCCGGCCGCGCGCACCTTGCGCAGGGTGGCGGGGGTGCCGCCGATGACGGCGATCCGCGGCGCGGACGCGCTCCCGGTGGCGCTCATGCCCGCAGCTCCCGTCCGGCCCCGGCCTCCAGCCAGCGCACCACCTCGGTGTTGTCGGCGTGCTCCGGCAGCCCGGCGCGGGCCTGCTCCCAGAGCGCCCGGCAGGCCCGGCCCAGGTCGGAGCGGCCGCCCGCGTCGTCCAGCAGCCGGTCGGCGATCCGCAGGTCCTTGAGCATCAGCCGCAGCGCGAAGCCGGAGTCGAAGCCGCCGGTCAGCACATGGGCCGGGAACTTGGTCTCGGAGGCGTGGTTGCGGCCGGTCGAGGCGTTCACCACCTCCAGCATCACGGCCGGCTCCAGGCCGAACGCCCGCCCGGCGAGCAGGACTTCGGCGGTCGCGGCGAGGCTGATCGAGGACAGCAGGTTGTTCAGCGCCTTCAGCGCGTGGCCGGCTCCGGACGGGCCGACCCGGTACACCCGGCCGCAGGCGGCGAGCACCGGCTCGGCCAGGTCCAGCGCCTCCGGGTCGCCGCCCGCCATCAGGGTCAGTTCACCGGCGCGGGCCGCCGCGGGGCTGCCGGAGACCGGCGCGTCCACCACGTGCACGCCGTACCGGGCGGCCAGTTCGCGCAGTTCGCGGGTGTCGCCCGGGTCGCTGGAGCCGGTGTCCAGCAGCACCGAGCCCGCCGCCATGGCCGGCAGCAGCAACTCGGCGACCGCCCGGACGGCGGCGCCGTCCGGCAGCATGGTGACCACGACGGGCGCGGCCAGCTCGACGGGCCGGGCGACGGCGGTGATGCCCGCCTGCTCGCCCGCCCGTTCGGCGGCCGCGGCGTCCAGGTCGAAGGCCGCCACCTCGAAGCCGGCCTCGGCCAGGCGCCGGCACATGCCGCCGCCCATCGTTCCGAGTCCGGCGAATCCGATCCGCATGGTCGGTCTCCCTCCGTTCGCTTCCATCAGGTCATCAGGTCATCAGGTCGTGACCGGGCAGGGCCGGGCAGAGCCGGGCAGGGACCAGGTCAGGCAGTCGTCAACTCGGGCTCTGCGGAAGGCAGTTTGGCGGCGCCGCCGAGCGCGACCCGCTCGGCCGCCGCGCCGGTCAGCGCGAACACCACGGCCGCGCCGATCCAGCCGACCGCGCCCGAGCCGAGCAGCAGCCCGGTGACCAGCACCGGCCCGAGCACCCGCTGCCCCGCCAGCCCGAGGCCGAAGACCGCCAGATAGCGTCCGCGCGCCTCGGGCGGGGCGAGCACGATCGACAGGTTCCAGGTGGCCGAGGTGCTGACCACCTCGCCGACCGACAGCGCCACGATCGCCAGCACCAGCATCAGTACGGACAGCCCGCCGTGCACCGCGGCCGCGGCGGCGAAACACAGGCTGCAGCCGGCCAGTGCCACCCCGCCCCACAGCAGCATCCGGCTGCTGCGCCGCACCTCGTCGGCGAGCCGGCTCACCGGCAGCTGGGCGACCACCACCAGCACGGTGTTGAGCGCGTACAGCACCGACACCGTCGCGGCCGGGGCGCTGGTGTGCTCCAGCACCCAGACCGGCATCGCCACCAGCAGCAGCACGTCGAAGAAGGACAGCAGGAAGTTCAGGCCGGTCAGCGCCAGGTAGTGGCGGTCCGGCAGGGCCCGGCGCCGACGGCCGGTCGCCTCGCCGGAACGCTCCCCGGCGGCGGCAGCAGCAGTGGCGGCGGCGGCCGGCCGGGCCGGGGCGGGCACCCGCAGCACCAGCACCGCACCGCCCAGGAAGGCCGCGGTGATCAGCACCATGGTGGTCCGGTAGGCCGTGACGGTGTCCAGGGTGAGGGTCACCCCGCCGGCCATCGCGCCCAGCCCCAGCCCGATGTTGCGCACCACGTTGACCAGTCCGAGCAGCCGGCTGCGGTCGCGCTGCTCGGGCAGCGCGGCGGCGACCAGCGCCTGGAGCACCGGCGGCCCGGCCCGGTCGAAGGCCACCGAGAACAGCGTGACCAGCAGGTACTGCCAGAGGTCCGTCACGAACGCGAAGGCCAGGAAGCACAGTCCGCGCCCGGCGTAGACGGTGGCGAGCACCCGTCGGGCGCCGTGCCGGTCGGCCAGCACCCCGGCGAGCAGCGAGCCGGCCAGCGCGACGGCGCCGGCCACCGCCAGGCCGGTCGCCACCTGGTTGGCGGTCAGACCGACGTGCCGGGTGAACCAGGCGATCGAACTGGCCGTGAACAGGCCGATGCCGAGCGACTGCACCAGCGCGGCCAGGGCCAGTCGGCGCCCTTCGGCGGAGAGTTCCCGCAGACCGACCGGCCCGCGCATCACTCCGCCCCGAAGTCGAAGTCGACCAGTTCGGTCAGCTCCATCTCGCGCACGATCCGGCGGATCCCGGAGAAGTCGCGCACCAGCAGGTTGTTGCCCGACTCCCGCCTGCAGTCCTCGACGATCTCGTCGGCCCGCTCGAACCCGGCGTGCTTCAGGATGCCCGGCCAGACCGCGAAGTCCTGGGCGACGAAGGCGTTCAGCGCCTGCGGCAGGGCGGTCACGAAGGCCCGCTGCTGCTCCTTGTTGAGGTGGGCGTACAGGCCCTTGGCGACCTCGACCATGACCGAGGAGTGGGCGGACTCGTCCCGGGCGTGCAGCCGGGGCACGAGCGCGTGCAGCGGCTGGACGGTCTCGTCGCGGGAGAGCAGCTCCAGGTAGGCGTTGACGCTGATCTCCGACACCGTGGTCCAGACCAGCTTGAGCAGGTCGCGCTCCCACTTCTCGGACACCTCGGCCTCGGCCGCCAGCAGCCGGCGGTAGGTGACGGTGTGCGGGTAGGCCGGCTCGGCGGTCACCTCGCGCAGCTCCCGGGTGCGCTGCATGGCGACCATGTGCATGTAGGTGTGCCACACCTCGTCGACGTGGGTCTGCTGCACGGCCCGCTTGGTGTGCACGCCGTCGGCGCCGGGGAAGACGCCGTGCATGATCATCGCGAAGGTCGGGTTCGCCACGTACTCCTCGGCGGCGATCACCCGCTCGTTGTAGACCAGCCAGGCCAGCGTCTGCACGGTCTGCCGCTGCTCGGGGGCCGCGGCCAGCCAGAGCGGGTGCTCGTCGAAGGGCAGCAGCCGCTCGGGGTAGTCGGGCAGCGCGGCGTCGTAGTCCCCGGTGTCGGGGTCGGTGACCTGGTCCAGGTCGGTGCGGACGGTGGCACGGCGCGGCCAGGAGGCGGCGAGCCGGCGCAGCACCGACTCGTCGATGCCGTGCGCGTGGCCCTCGCCGTGCCCGTCCGCGTGGTCCGGGCCGTCAGGGCCGTCCGTGGTGCCGGGGGTGTCGGTGTCGGGCAGCAGATCGGTCATCGGTCCTCCTCCTTGCGGGCCACCGCGTCGATGACGTCGGCGAGCAGGTTGATGCCGTGCGCCAGCCGGTCCTCGGCCAGCACGATCGGCGGCATGATCTTGAGCACCTGGCCGCGCGCCCCGGTGGTCTCCACCAGCAGTCCGGCGGCGAAGGCCGCACGCGAGATCCGGTCCGCCAGCTCGGGGTCGGTGAAGCCGAGGCCGCGGATCAGACCCCGGCCGCGCGGGGTGCAGCCGAGCTCGGCGAACCGGCGGGCGAGGCCGGCCAGCAGGCCGTCCAGCAGCTCGACCCGCTGGGTCAGGCCCCGGGTGAACTCCGGGTCGGCCCAGTGGTCCAGGCAGGCGGCGGCGGTGACGAAGGCCAGGTTGTTGCCGCGGAAGGTGCCGCTGTGCTCGCCCGGACCGAGCAGGTCCAGCTCCGGCCTGACCAGCACCAGCGCCATCGGCAGCCCGTAGCCGCTGATCGACTTGGACAGGCAGACCAGGTCCGGGGTGATCCCGGACTCCTCGAAGCTGAAGAAGGTTCCGGTCCGGCCGCAGCCGGCCTGGATGTCGTCGACGATCAGCAGGATCCCGCGCTCCCGGGCCAGGTGCGCCAGCCGGCGCAGCCACTCGGGGGTGGCGGTGGACAGGCCGCCCTCGCCCTGCACGGTCTCCACCACGAAGGCGGCGGGCTTGCCGATGCCGCTGCCCGGGTCGTCCAGCATCCGGGTCAGGTAGTCGATGGTGTCGACGCCCTCGCCGGCGAAGCCCTCGTACGGCATCCGCACCACGTTGCCGAGCGGGACGCCGGCCGCGTCGCGCTTGAACGCGGTGGCGGAGGCGGCCAGCGCGCCCAGCGAGAGGCCGTGGAAGCCGCCGGTGAAGGCGACGATGTCGGTGCGGCCGGTGACCCGGCGGGCCACCTTGAAGGCGGCCTCGATCGCGTTGGTGCCGGTCGGACCGGTGAACTGGATCCGGTAGTCCAGGCCGCGCGGCTCCAGCACGACCTCCTGGAAGCGCTCCAGGAAGCGGCGCTTGGCGCCGGTGTGCAGGTCCAGCCCGTGCACCGGGCCGTCCGCGAGCAGGTAGTCCATCAGCGCCTGCTTGGCGGCGGCCGGGTTGTGGCCGTAGTTCAGCGCGCCGGCGCCGGACAGGAAGTCCAGGTACTCGCGGCCGTCCTCGTCCCACATCAGGTGCCCGCTGGCGCGGGTGAAGACCGCCGGGAAGCGCCGGCAGTAGGTGCGGATCTCCGACTCCAGCCGGTCGAAGACCGCCGTGCCGGAAGAGGGGCCGGCGGGGAGGGTGGTGGTCATCGGGCGCTCCAGGGCTCGGTCGTGGAGATCAGGTCGATCTCCTCGGGGGTCAGGTCGGTGCGCGGCGACAGCGGGAAGCCGCCGTCCAGGGTGAGCCCGATCAGCTCGCGCATCCGGTCCGCGATCAGGTCCGGGGTGTACCGGGTCGGGGCCTCGGCGGCCTCGATCACCGCGGTCGGCGGGAAGAACCGGCCGCCCCGGGCCGGACGCACCACCGCGTCCCAGATGTTGAGGCTCTGCCCGCCCCAGTCGGCCCGGCCGCTGAACACCGAGTACAGCGGGATGCCGGCGGCGTCCGGGCGGCTGAGCGCCCGGTTGACCGGTTCGCTGACCATCTCGACGATCAGGCCGGCCGCGCCGGCGTCGCGCACCCGGCGGGCCTGCGCGAACATCCGCTCGGCGTCTTCGACGGAGTCGCCGTGCCGGCTCAGCTCGCCGCGCTGCGGGGTGTAGCCGAGGTGGCCGAGGGTGGTGCCGCCGGTCCGCGCCAGCACCTCCAGGCAGTCCAGGTCGCCGTCACCGGCCAGCTCGACCTTCACCGCGTCGGCGCCGGCCGCCCGGAAGCGCTCCCCGGCGGCGAGGGCGGCGGCGGGGCTCGCGGTCGCGCCGTCCGGCAGGTCGGCCAGCAGGAACGGCCGACGGCCCGCCGGGAAGTGCGCGTCGAGCTCCTTGCGCACCTCCGCGACCAGCCCGACCAGGGTGTCCAGCGCCCACGCGCGCTCGGCGTCGTCCGCCAGCACGGTGCTCGAACGGCCCAGATGGGTCATGAAGTAGGAGTCGCCGACCATCACGCACTCCAGCGGGCAGTCGGCCAGTTCGGGCGCCTCCAGCGCCCCGGCCAGGCCCTCCACCTCGTAGCCCCGGTAGGCGTTGACCTTGAGGCCGACGCGCGACGGGGCGTCGTAGCGGCGCAGGAACGGCGCGAGGCCGGAATGCCCCAGAACCACCGTGTCAGTGCTCATCGGTGCCCTCCCGGTAGATCTTGTTGATGCGGTCGATCGCCTCCGCCACCAGTTGCGGCGGTGCGGCGGTGAAGCAGAGCCGGGCCCAGCCCCCGCAGTGGGCGCCGAACACCCGGCCGGGGGCCAGTCCCACGCCCGACTCGGCGCAGCGGCCGACGAAGCTCTCGCCGTCGCCGTACCCGGTCAGGTCGAGGAAGGTGTAGAGACCGCCGGAGACCGCGGTGTGCGGGATCTCCAGCTTGGAATCGGCCAGCCACCAGGCCGCGGCGGCCCGGTCGCGGCGCCGGGTCAGCTCCTCGGCCGGGGTGCGCAGCGCCTCCAGGGCGGCGAACTGGGCGGCGCTGGAGACCGAGTAGAGCGAGTGCAGCGACCACTTGGTCAGCGGCTCGGTCAGTCCGGGCGGCGAGACCAGGAAGCCCACCCGGGCGCCCGGCATCGCGTAGGTCTTGCTGCAGCTGTACACCGAGAAGGTGCGCTCGGCGGCCCGCCCGACGGTGGCCGGGTCGATGAAGCCGGCCCGGGTGAAGTCGTAGTTCTCGTAGGCGTTGTCGGCGATCAGCCACAGGTCGTGCCGCTCGGCCAGCTCGGTGAGCGCCGCCAACTGGGCGTCGGTCAGCCGGTAACCGGTCGGGTTGTTGGGGTTGTTGAAGTAGATCGCGCGGGTCCGGTCGGTCACCGCCCGCTCGATCACCGCCAGGAAGTCGAAGTCGGCGTCGGCGCTGAGCTCCAGGAAGACCGGCACCTCGCGCGGCACCCCGCCCGCCGCGTGCACCAGGCCGGTGGCGAACAGCCACTGCGGGGACAGCACCAGCACCTCGTCGCCGCGCTCCAGGATCGCGTGCAGCACCACCGAGATGGCGTGGGTGCCGCCGTTGGCCACCAGCACCTGGGCGGGCTCGACCGGGCTTCCCCGGCGGGCCGACAGGTGCTCGGCGAAGGCCTCGCGCAACTGCCGGACGCCGCCGGGCGGGCCGTGCTGGTGGGCCGCGACCGCGAACTCCTCGGCGCTCCACGGGCGGGGGCGGGCGCAGGGCTCGAACACCGTCTTGCCCTGGTGCAGGCCGATCGGGGCCAGGTCGCCGCTGCGGCTGAGCAGTTCCTCGACCCGGACCAGGGGTGAGGGCGGAATCTCTCTGAGGTCTCGCGCCAGTGACGGCATGCTCGGGTGCTCCTCGGTTCTCGGGTGGTCTGGCGGACGGTCGATCAGGGAGCTGCTCTGCTGGATGTGTCGGGTCTGCTGGGTGTGCTGGATGTGCTCGGCGTGCCGGGGGTCAGACGGACTTCGGGTGCGCGGGCCGGTGCAGCCCGAGGTGGTCGCGCAGCGTGGTGCCCTCGTACTCGGTGCGGAACAGGCCGCGGCGCTGCAGCTCGGGGACGACCAGGTCGGCGAAGTCGGTCAGGCCGTCCGGCAGCACCGGCGGCATCACGTTGTAGCCGTCGGCCGCCCCGCCGGTGAACCACTCCTCCATCGCGTCCGCGATCTCCTCCGGGGTGCCGATCAGCACCCGGTGGCCGCGGCCGCCGGAGACGGACTGGTAGAGCTGCTTGATGGTCAGCCCCTCGCGCCGCGCCTTGTCGTAGACCAGCCGCTGCCGACTGGTGCTGCCCTGGGTCTCGGGCAGTTCGGGCAGCGGGCCGTCCACCGGGCTGCCGGAGACGTCGACGTCGCCCAGCAGCTGGGTGAGCAGGCCGAACCCGACCACCGGGTCGACGAGTTCCTGCAGCACGGCGTACTTGTCCTCGGCCTCGGCCCGGGTGCGGCCGACCACCGGGAACAGCCCGGGCATGATCTTCACCTGCTCCGGGTCGCGCCCGTGGGACCGGACCTGCTCGCCCATCGCCCGGTAGAAGGCCTGGCCCTCGGCGAGGGTCTGGCTGGCCGTGAAGATCACCTCGGCCCACTGGGCCGCGAAGTCCTGGCCGTCGGCGGAGGCGCCGGCCTGGATCAGCACCGGGTAACCCTGCGGCGGGCGGGCCACGTTGAGCGGGCCGGCGACCGAGAAGTGCTCGCCCCGGTGGCCCAGCAGGTGCAGCTTCTCGGGCCGGAAGAAGCGCCCGCCGTCCTTGTCGTAGAGGAAGGCGTCGTCCTCCCAGCTGTCCCACAGCCCGGTGACCACCTCCATGAACTCCCGGGCCCGGTGGTAGCGGGCGCCGTGGTCCGGCTGGGAGTCCCGGTTGAAGTTGCGGGCCTCCGCGTCGGTCACCGAGGTGACGATGTTCCAGGCCGCCCGACCGGCGCTCAGGTGGTCGATCGAGGCGAACTTGCGGGCCAGGTGGAAGGGTTCGTTGTACGTCGTGGAGGCCGTCGCGGCCAGGCCGATCCGCTCGGTGGACACCGACAGCGCGGAGAGCAGGGTGATCGGGTCGAACTGCAGGAACCGGCCCCAGCGGCTGAGCTCCTCGGCGTCCTGGTACGGGGTGCGGATGCCGACGCCGTCCGCGACGAAGAACATGTCGAACTTGGCCCGCTCGGCGGTCCGGACCAGCTCCCGGTAGTGGCTGAAGTCCAGGCCGCCGTCGGCCCTGGCCACCGGGTGCCGCCAGGAGGCGACGTGGTACCCGGGGACCAGCATGAAGGCCCCCAGCTTCATCATCCGGCGTGTGCCGCCCATGACCTTTCCCTCCTGTCGGTTGTCGCTCCGCCGTGTGCTGCGCGGTCCTGTGCTGCTCGGTCGTGTGCTGCGCGGCCTCAGAGCCCGAGGCCGTCCGGCTCCCCGGCCAGACCCCAGTGGGTGTCGTCGCTCTGCTGGCCCCCCTGGCCCGCCAGCGGCGTGCGACCCCAGTGGGTGTCGTCGTCACCCGCCAGCGGCGAGCGACCCCAGTGGGTGTCGGCCGACTGCCGGGCCAGGCCCCAGTGGGTGTCGTCGCTCTGCTGGTCCCCCGGGCCGGCCAGCGCCAGGACCGCCATCGCCCCGGCGGCCAGGCCGAGCACCGTGCGGGTCAGGATCCTGGTCTTCGTCATCGCGCTCTCCCCGCTGTGCCGTCCGCCGCGCTCTGCGGCGGCTACCGTCCGTCCGGTCGGGCGTCCCCGACGGAGGACAGTCCAGTCGGGTGCGCTTTCCAACCACCTTCCACTCGGCCTCGAACGGCACCCGAGTGCCGAAAGGCGATCAGAAGGAGTCCAGAAGGGGGTTGCGGCAGCGGGCCGCCCACGCCGGGCCGCGCCCGTCACCACCGGGCGGGCCTCCGGGCCGGGCCCGCGCGCCGCCGCCCGCGGTCGGCGAACTTCCTGTCCACCCAACGGAATTGGTTGAACCGGAACAAACATCGTGCCTAGACTGCGTAAAGCCAACTAGGCTGGAATTGTTGCTTGTTGACGGATCATGAAGCCGGTGGTCCACTCTGCCGCACACCGGCGGCAGGCTGTCGGCGAATGCGTCGGACCAGCAACTTCAGCCACTGGTAACGAGGTTGCTTGCAGTCGGCGGCCGATCGAGGTACGGCGCCGCATCCATCGACACAAGGGGATGACTGGATTCCGCCCGAAGGATCTCCGCCTGTCGGGCATCGCCGAAGCGGTGCCCGAGTTCGCGTGCGAGCCGACGAGTTCACCGGTCGGACCATTGATTGATCGACAACAGCGCCGCACCGCACCGGCGTTCGCGTTTTATCGGTCCGCCGACCGGCGGGCAGGGAATGCGACGGGAGAGGAGAGTCGACTCGGGCCGAGGACACGGCGTCGACTGCGTCGGGGCCGTGCACATTCGACGTGGTGATCAGCATGCAAGCTGCGAGGGTTCGCCACCCCGCAGCTACGGGGGTCGAGTTGTATGGCGAACGAACGGGGGATCATGAACGATGCAGTGGAGCCGTCACGCCCGGACCACCCGAACGAATCCGGGAGCATCATCGAAGCGTCGCCGCAGGCCTCGCGACCCGAACCGAGCGGCCTGCTCGGCGACACCGTCGTGCTGGTCCGGGTCGAGTCGCTGCTGCCCGCGGACTCACCGCGGGTGGCCGGCGAATCCGACGCGCACGTCCGGCTGCTGGCCGAGGTGGACGAGCCGCTGCCACCGATCGTCGTCCGGAGGGACACCGGGCAGGTCGTCGACGGCATGCACAGGGTCCGTGCGGCCGCCCTGCGCGGCCAGGAGTTCATCCGGGCCCGGCTCTTCGAGGGGCGCGACGAGGACGCCTTCGTCCTGGCCGTCCGCCTCAACCACGCACACGGCCTGCCGTTGACCGAGGCGGACCGGACCTCGTCCGCGGAGCGGATCATCGCCTCGCATCCGCAGTGGTCCGACCGCCGCATCGCGGAGGCCTCCGGGCTGGCGGCGAGGACCGTCGCCGCGGTCCGGCGCCGTTCAACTGCCGACCATCCGCAATTGAACGCCCGTTTGGGCAGGGACGGTCGGATCCGCCCGCTCAACGCCGCGGAAGGCCGCCTGCTCGCCAGCCGGCTGATGGCCGACGACCCGACGGCGTCCTTGCGCGAGGTCGCCGACGCCGCGGGAATCGCGGTCGCGACGGCCCGGGACGTCCGGCAGCGGATGCTCCGCAGCCAGGACGTGGTACCCCCTCGGCAGCGGCGACGTCAACCCTCGCCCGGTACGGGGGTCGGCGGCCCGGTGGACACGATGCCCCAGGGCCAGGGGGCGGCGTACCCCGCGAACTCCAGAACGCTGGAGAGCCTGCGCAAGGACCCCTCCCTGCGCCTGTCCGACTCCGGCCGCCAGCTGCTGCAGCTGCTCAACGTCCACCTGGCGAAGCCGGACCAGTGGAACCGGCTGGCGCACGGCGTACCGACGCACCGGGCGGACGCCGTGGCCCTGATGGCACGCGCCTGTGCCGAGCAGTGGCTGGAGTTCGCCCGCGCCATGGACGGCCGGTCCGAGACCGCCGGGCCGCCGTCCGCGACCTGACCCGTGGCATTCGACCGCAGCCGAGGGCCACGGACGCACACCGGAACGCACCAAGCGGGAAGAGCGCCCGGAGCCCCCGGGCGATGACACCGGCCGGACGCCTTCCCGTCTCTTCCATCCCTGATGCTACGGAGGCGGCATGACCGCGACATCACAACCACCGGCCGCACTGCGGTGGTGGACGCTGACGGTGGTATCCGTCGGCACCTTCATGCTCATGCTCGACCTGAGTATCGTGGCCATCGCGCTGCCGGGTATCCACGAATCCCTGGACGCCGATTTCAACGACATGCAATGGGTCTTCGACGCCTATGCGTTGACCCTCGCGGCCTTTCTCGTCACCGCGGGCGCGGTGGCGGACCGCAGCGGCCGCAAGAAGACCTTCACCGTGGGCCTCGTGGTCTTCACCCTGGCGTCGCTGGCCTGCGGTCTCGCCGGGAACATCGGCATGTTGAACATCAGCCGGGGCGTCCAGGGCATCGGGGCGGCCGTCATGTTCGCGGTCGGTCCGGCCCTGCTGGGACACGAGTTCCACGGCAAGGAGCGGGCCAAGGCGTTCGGGGCGTTCGGTGCCGCGGTGGGCATCGCGGTCGCCACCGGGCCCCTGATCGGCGGCGCGCTCACCAGCGGTCCCGGCTGGCGGTGGATCTTCCTCATCAACGTCCCGGTCGGCGGGGTGGCCTGCCTGTTGGCGATGCGCCGGCTCCGGGAGTCGCGCTCGGGGACGGCGAACCCGCCGGACGTCCTGGGCATGGTCACCTTCACGGTCAGCCTCGCCGCCCTGGTGCTCGCCATCATCCGCGGCAACACCGACGGGTGGTTCTCGGCGACCAACATCGCGCTGTACGTCGTCTCCGCGGTGTCCCTCTGCGCGTTCGCGGCCCTGACCCGAGCCCGTGGCGAACGGGCCATGTTCGACGTGACGGTCTTCCGCAGCCCCACCTTCATCGGCCTGTGCGTGGTGACGTTCCTCGCCAACGTGGCGGGCCTTCCGCCCATCTTCCTGGAGACGAACTACCTGCAGAGCGTGCTGGGCAGTTCGCCCTGGGAGGCCGGACTGCAGTTCCTGCCGCTCTCGCTCGGCATGTTCTTCTTCGGTGCGGCGGCCGGCGGCATGGCCGGCCGGGTGCCGTTCCGGGTCGTCATGGCGGCCTCCCAGGTCCTGCTCGGCGGGGCCCTGCTGCTGACGCTGTTCAGCGACCCCGAGAACAGCTGGACGGCGCTGGTCCCCAGCCTGCTGGTGACCGGTGCGGCGTTCGGCCTGTTCAACCCGACCCGGGCGGCGCTGGCCATCGGTGTCGCCGAGCCGGCCAGGGCCGGTGTCGCGTCCGGCATCAACGAGACATTCCAGCAGGTGGGCACCGCCCTCGGGATCGCGGTCGCGGGGTCGATCTTCGAGAACCGGGTCGCGCAGGCGTTCCTGCATTCCGGCTCCGCCGGCCTGCTGGGGCCGCACGCCGGGGAGACCGCGACGGCGATCAGTGCCGGCAGCATCGACACGGCCGCGCGCGCGGCGGGCCCCGGACTGTTCGATCGCATCGTCGACGACGGCCGAGCCGCCTTCACCACCGGATTCCACGACGCCATGGTCCTCTGCGCCGTGGTCGCCCTGGTGGCGGCCGTGATCGCGGCGTTCTCACTGCGGGCCAAGGACCTGCACGCGACCGCCCTGGACGGCATCCCGCCGGACCTGGCGGCGGAGCCGCAGAACCCCGGCACCCCCGAGGCGGCCCACCAGTAGGGCCGTCCGCCCGCCCCCGGTGGGCACCCCACGGCCGGCCGTCCGCATTCCGCCCCACGGGGCACGGAACGCGGGCGGCCGGCCGTTCCCGTTCGTCGAACTCCCCCCGCGACTTCGACGAACCCGTCCCGCCGCTGACATGTTCGCGCGCAATTCGCGGGTGAATCGGCAGGCGACCGGAAGCCGTTGCCCGCACCACAATCAGGCTGTTAGTGTCGCAAACACTTTCGGGAGCGATCCCGCCCCACGCGAATCGATCGCAAAGACCAGAGAATTCACCGGAGTTCCGCGTTTCACCGCGACCTCCGATCACTACCCGGTGGCGAATTCCGACCACGCCGCCGCCGACGGCCACGCCCAGGAAGCGGAATTCATCCGCACGCCCGGATTCCCCCTGCCGCCCGGCCGCCGGTTCTTCGGCTTTCGCCACTCCGCCCGCCCGCCGGCGGGCGCGCACAGGAATGCGCCGGTACCGGGCGCGCCGTTCTTCGAGAACCGCTCCGCCGCGTTCCGCGAAAAACCACGTCAAGGAGACACGGGGAAATGAACCACTCGCACTTGATGGACCGGGTCGACCTCCCCGTCGACCGGATTCCGACCCGCTGGTACAACGTCATGCCGGACCTGCCGCGACTCCCGGAGAAGTACCTCGACAATGCCACCGGCCGGCCGGTCACCAAGGAGTACATGGAGCGTCTCTTCTCCAAGGCCATGGCCGCGCAGGAGAGTTCGCTGGAGCGCTGGATCACCATCCCGGAACCGGTGCGCGACGCCTACCGGATGTGGCGTCCGACGCCGCTCATCCGCGCCGTCGCCCTGGAGCGCGAGCTCGGCACACCCGCACAGATCTGGTTCAAGTACGAGGCGACCTCGCCCAGCGGCAGCCACAAGCTCAACTCCGCCTTGGCGCAGGCCTATTACGCGAAGCGAGACGGCCACACCAAGCTGGTGACGGACACCGGCGCCGGCCAGTGGGGCACCGCGCTGGCCCTCGCCTGCCGGCTCATGGGCCTGGACCTGCTGGTCTTCATGGTCCGGGCGAGCTACCACCAGAAGCCCTACCGGCGTCACCTGATGGAGACGTACGGGGCCGAGGTCCGTCCCAGCCCCGGTGACTCCACCGAGTTCGGCCGCAAGCTGCTCGCGGAGAACCCCCACCACCCGGGCAGCGAGGCCACCGCCGTCAGCGAGGCCATCGAGTGCGTCTACGACGACCCGGGCGCCCGGCTCGCGGTCGGGGCCTTCTCCAACCACTGCCTGCTGCACCACACGGTCATCGGCCAGGAGGTGCGTGAGCAGCTCAAGGAGGTCGGCCGCTCCCCCGACTACCTGATCGCCTCCGTCGGCTGCGGCTCCAACCTCGGCGGCTTCGCCTTCCCGTTCCTGGAGGACAAGCTCAACGGCGCGGACATCGACATCGTCGCGGCCGAACCCGACGCCTGCGCACCGCTGACCCGCGGCGAGTACCGCCTCGACTTCGCGGACGCGGGCGGACGCGGCCCCGGCGTGTACACCTACACCCTCGGCCACGACTTCGTGCCCCCGCCCATCCACGCCGGCGGCCTGCGGTACCACGGCTGCGCCCCCCAGGTGGGCCTGATCCGGCACGAAGGCCTGCTGGACGCGGTCGCCTACCCGCAGACGGAGGTCTTCGAGGCCGGCACCCTCTTCGCCCGCACCCAGGGCTACCTGCCGGCACCGGAGACCAACCACGCCATCCGCGCGGTCATCGACAAGGCGGAGGAGTGCAAGCGGACCGGACGCGACGCCACCATCGTGTTCTGCTACAGCGGCCACGGCCTGCTCGACCTGGAGGCGTACGGCCGGTTCAACGCGGGCGCGCTGCGCGACGTCGAGGAAGAGGACTTCGTCACCCCGGGTCCGGAGGTGACGGCCTCGTGAAGTCGTACCCGCTGCACATCGACGGACAGGACGTCGAGGGCGACCGCTGGATCTACGTGGTGCGCTCCTCCGCCTTCCTGGAGGACCCCAAGCCCGCGTTCGACCTCAAGCGCTCCCTGGAGCTCAACCGCGGCGCGGTACCGACCGACGACGTCGTCGCCCGTTGCGCGCTGGGCGGCATGGACGCCAACGACGCCGCCGTCCGGGCCGCCCGGAAGGCGAGCCGGGCCTGGGGCCGCACCCCGCAGGCGGTCCGCAGCCGGATCGTCGTCGAGTTCAACCGGAGGCTCGCCGCGCGGGCCGACGAGCTGATCGAGATCCTGATCGCCGAGGGCCACCCCCGCCGGCTCGCCCAGTGGGAGGTGAGCGGCATGCTGTGCGGCACGGACGAGGCCACCATCCGGTGGTACGAGTCCCAGCTGCACCAGACCTTCGAGTCGCAGGGCCGGCGGATCGACCTGGTCCGCAAGCCGGACGGCGTCGTGTGCGTCAACCCGCCGCAGAACGCCGCCGGTTCGAACTCCACCATGGGCATCTTCGCCCTGCTCGCCGGCAACACGCTCGTGGTGAAGGCGCCCCGCTCCTCGCCGCTGAGCGTGATGTTCGTCTACCGCGAGCTCCTGGTACCGATCCTCCAGGAGCACGGTGCGCCGCCCGGCACGGTGAACCTGATCTGCGGCCCCGCCGCGGGGATCCTCCGCGACTGGGTCTCCAACCCGCTGGTCGACGACATCCTGTTCTTCGGTGACAGCCCGGCCGGGCTCAAGCTCGGCGAGGAGTGCCTCAGGAACGGCAAGAAGGCGGTCCTGGAGCTGGCCGGCAACGACGGGTTCGTCGTCTGGCGGGACGCCGACCTCGACGCCGCGGCCCGTGCCCTGGAGGAGAGCTTCTACGGTTCGAGCCAGATCTGCATGGTCCCCAAGTACGCGGTGGTCCACCCGGCGGTGGCCGAGGAGTTCCTGGACCTGTTCGTGGAGCGGGTCCGCAAACTGCGTCCCGGACAGCCCGAGGACCCGGAGGTCCTGCTCAGCCCGGTGCTGAAGGTCGACCGTTTCTTCGACTTCAAAGCGGAGGCCCTCGGCGCCGGCGGACGACTCCTCTGCGGCGGGGAGCGGGTCGGCCTCGACGGGCTGGAGTCGCCCACGGGCCTCTTCTGCGAGCCCACGGTCATCCGTCTCGACGGGCTGGAGCGGGCCCGCGGCCTGTCCGTGGTCGGGGAGGAGACCTTCTTCCCGCTGCTCCCGGTGATCGTCCCGGACGAGGACTCCGACGAGCGGCTCTTCGAGGCCGTCGTCGACTTCCTCGACGGCAACGCCTACGGGCTGCGGAACTCGCTGTGGACCCGGGACGAGGACCTCGTCGACCGGTTCGCCACCGAGGTCGGCAACGGCGGCCAGTTGAAGATCAACGACTCGCACATCGGGTTCAGCCCGATCCTGTCGACCCACGGCGGCAACCGGCAGACCGGCGGCCCCTACGGGGAGCTCAACTACGCCGGACTGCGCACCACGCACCTCCAGGGCATCGTCCGCGGCACCGGCGATCCCCGCCCCCTGGACCCACGGGTCCTCACCACGACGGAGAAGGCGGACGACTGACGCCATGTCGACCAACGGTTCTCCCCCGGGCCCACCCCGGCGCACCCGGTCGGCCGTCGAACGGTTCGACGTGATCGTCGTGGGCGGTCGCTGCGCCGGGTCGCCGCTCGCGACCCTCCTGTCCCGCGCCGGCCTGCGGGTGGCGCTGATCGAACAGGCGGTGTTCCCGAGGCCGACCCTCTCCTCGCACCTGATGGAGGCGGACGGACTGCTGTTCCTCAAGCGGCTGGGCCTGCTGGAGGCCGTCGAGGAGACCGGCGTGCGCTTCATGAAGCGTGCCGACACCAGGCTCGACGACGTCCGCTTCACCGAGCGCTTCCCGCTCCGCTTCGACGACGTCGGTGGCGCCGCGTTCCTGCGGCGCCACCTGCTCGACTCGATCCTGCTGAACGGGGCGATCGAGTCCGGCGCCGACGTCCGGACGGACACCAAGGTCGTCGAACTCCTGTGGGACGACGGCCGGGTGTGCGGTGTGCGGACCCGGACCAAGGGCTCCGAGGCACGTCTGCACGCCCCGCTCGTGGTGGGTGCGGACGGCCGCAGCTCGACCGTCGCGTCCCTGTGCGGGTCCCGCAAGTACAACGTCAACCGCAACCAGCGCAGCTACTACTTCACCTTCTTCGAAGGGGCCGACCCGGCCTACTCCGACCTGTTCGTGTTCCACCGCTGGGGGGACCGGATGGTGTGGGCCGGGCCGGCCGACCACGGCCTGTACCTGGTCGGCGTCTCCCCCGAGGCCCATGAACGGGAGTACTTCCGCCGCCACACCGAACGCGGACTGCTCGCCCACATGCGCGCCTGCGAGCCCACCGCGGCGGCACTGGCCGACGCCCGCATCGCCGACCGGATCTCCGGCATCGTGAAGTTCGAGGGCTACTTCCGGCAGGCCACCGGCCCCGGCTGGGTGCTCGTCGGCGATGCCGGGCACTTCAAGGACCCGTCGGCGGGCCGGGGCATCGGCGACGCCTTCCTCCAGGTCGAGGCGCTGGCCCAGGCCGTCGTCGACGGCCTGGGCGGCTCACCACGGCACCTGGACCGGACGCTCCGGCGCTGGGGCCACTGGCGCGACCGACGCTTCGAGGGCCACTACTGGCTGGCCACCACCCTGGGCGAGGCGGGCGCCCTGCCGCCGATGGTTCCCGAAGCCGTCCGGGCGCTGAACGAACGCGGTGAGACCGACCGCTTCCTGGACCTGTTCAGCCACCGCTCGCGCTACTACGACGTGTTCCCGCTCCGGGACCTCGGCGTGGCCACCGGACGCCTGCTGCTGTCCGGCCGTGCTCCGCGCGGGCCGCTGATCGGGCAAACGGCCCGGCTGCTGGCCCGCGAACCGCGCCGGCGCTGGATCAACCGCCATCCCGCGCTGGCGAGTTCGGACCTGACCTCGGCCCCCCGGGCGGAGCGGGGGCAGCCGGCCCCGACGGACGACCGGACGACCGGCCCCTCCCCCGCCCCCGCGGGCCGGACGGCGCCGGCGCCGGCGCCGGCGCCGGCGCCGGAGCGACACCACGAGAGAACGGGGAACTGACAGATGTCGCAGGCAGCGGACGAGCGCCGCATGGAGGCCGACGTCGTCGTCGTCGGCGCCGGACTGGCCGGGCTGACGGCGACCCGCACGCTGAAGGACGCCGGGTACACCGTGCGGCTGTTGGAGGCCCGCGAGCGGGTCGGCGGCCGGCTCAAGGGGTTCGACCTGGGCGACGGCAAGGCAGTGGACCTCGGCGGCGAGTACTTCGGGGACAAGAGCACCGCCATCGCCGCGACCGCCGCGTCCGTCGGCGTCCGAGGGTTCCGGACGTACGACGAGGGCAGGCGGATCACCGTCCTCGACGGCCGCCGGTACGAGTACACCGGGCTGTTCCCGTGGCGGGTCGGACCGGCCACCCTGGCCGACTTCGGGCAGGCGGTGCTCAGGATCGAACGACTGGCCCGGACCGTCCCGCCCGAGGCCCCCTGGCGGGCGCCCAACGCGCGGTGGCTGGACAGCCAGACCTTCTGGTCCTGGTGCCGCCGCAACACGGTCACCCCCGCGGCCCGGGCCTTCCTCACCATGGTCATGGAGGCGGGCTACTGCGCCTCCCCGGCCGACCTGTCGCTGCTGCACGTGCTGTACTACGCCAACGCCTCGGGCGGCTTCCGCTACCTGGTGGAGGTCAGCGGCGGCATCCAGCGCTACCGGTTCGAGGGCGGCGCCCACAGCATCCCGGACCGGCTCGCCGCCCGGCTGCCCGAGGAGCTGCGCACGGGCGCGGCCGTACGGCGCGTCGAACAGCGCGCGGACTCGGTGCTCGTCAGCGGGACCGGCTTCGAGGTGCGGGCGCGCTACGCCGTGATCGCCCTTCCCGTCACGCTCGCCGGTCGACTGGTCTACGAGCCCGCACTGCCGGGCAGCCGCGACCAGTTCACCCAGCGGATGCCCGCAGGTGCGGCGATCAAGTGCCTGGCGGTCTACGACGAACCGTTCTGGCGGGCCGACGGACTGAGCGGCCAGGTCACCAGCAATCGGGGCCCCTTCCGGGTCGCCTTCGACACGTCGCCGTCCGACGGCAGCCCCGGTGTGCTGTCCGCCTTCGTCACCGGATCGGCGGCCCGGGCACTGGCCCGGCTGACGCCGTCCGAACGGCGTGCCGCGGTGCTCACCGGACTCGCCGAGGCCTTCGGCCCGCAGGCCGCACGGCCCCGCGCCTTCGTCGAACAGAACTGGCTGGACGCGGAGTTCACCCGCGGCTGCTACCACGGCTTCGCCCCGCCGGGCCTGTACACGGCCTACGGCCAGGCGCTGCGCACGCCGATCGGACTCATCCACTGGGCGGGCACCGAGAGCGGCGTGCACCAGATGGGCTCGATGGGCGGCGCCGTCGACTCCGGCCGCCGTGCGGCCCGCGAGATCATCGCCCGGGACTCCGGGGAGTCCGTCCGGCAGCTCGCGGCCGCGGACCCGGTGCGCCGTGGCTAGGCGGGTCGGCCCGGCACCGGCCGCGCCCCTCCTGGTGGTCGGCGGCTACGGCGTGGTCGGGGCGCAGGTGTCCCGGCTCCTGCGGCAGCGCCACCCGCGGCTGCCGCTGGTCCTCGGCGGCCGCACCCCCCGGCACGCCCGAGCGCTGGCCGCCTCGATCGGGGCGTCGACGGTCACCGTCGACGTCGGCGCCGAGGAACCGCTGGCCGCCCTGCCGGAGCGTCCGGCGGCGGTCCTGGCCGTGGTGAGCGACCCGGACGACCACCTGATCGTCGATGCCATGCGGCGGGGCATCCCGATCGCGGACATCCACCGTGCCGCGCCGGCCGGGATCCTGGACATCACGGTGGCCGCGGCCAGGGAACGACCGCCCGCCCCCGTGCACCTGTCGGGGAGCTGGTTCGCCGGACTCGGCGCACTGTCGGCCGCTGCGGCCGTGCGCGAACTGGGTGCCGCCGAACGGGTCGACATCACCGTCCTCGCCTCGACGGACGACCGGGTCGGGCCGGACTCCTGGGGGTTCGGCGAGCGCCTCGCCTGGCCGTACTACCCGATGCACGACGGCCGGCGACGGCCCACCCAGCCGCTGTCCGACCTGCGCGAGGTGCGCTGTCCGGACGGTGTGGTGCGGGCGGCCGCGCTGATCGGGACCCTGGAGCAGAGCACGGCACCGCTGCTGCTCCGGGTCCCGACCGTACGGACCCGGCTGGCGCTGCAGAGCCGGGCCTCGCTGTACGGACTGGTCGGCCTCAAGCGGTCCGGTACGCTCCGGCTGCTGGCCCGGCCGGGCCTGCGCCGGGTGCGCTCCGCACTGCTGGAACGCCCCGGCACCGGGGACTTCGCCGGTCTGACGGTCACCGCGAGCAACGCCACCCGCTCCGTCTCGGTCGAACTGCTCGACCCCTCGGGCCAGGCGCACCTGAGCGCACTCGGAGCGGTGCTGGCCGCCGAACGGGTGCTGGCTCCGGACACGGCACCCGGGATCTCCTTCCCCGAGCAGTACGCGGAGCCGGCCGCGGACCTCGACGCCCTGCGCCGGGCCGGCGTCGTGGTCCGGCTCTCGGGCTTCACCCGGCCCCCCGGCCCCCATCCGTCGACGACGGCACGAAAGGACATCGCATGAGCAGGGAGTCAGGGAGCACGGCGGCGCTGTTGCTCGGCGGGCTGCGCGGCATCGGCGGTGCGGCGTTCCTGGTGCCGGGGGTCGGCGCCAGGACGCTCGGCATCCCCGACGACGCCGAAGGGCGCTACCTGGTCCGGTTGTTCGCCGCGCGCAACCTGGCCCTGGCCGCCGGGCTGCTGGCCAGCCGGGGCGACGCACGGCGGCTGTGGTACCGGGCCGGGATCGCCTGCGACGCGCTGGACGTGGCGGCCGGACTGCTCGGGTTCCGGGCCGGCAAGAAGCGCTCCGCCGCGGCGGTCGACACCGCGGCCTCGCTGCTGGCGACGGGCCTCGGCGTGGCGGGACTGCTCGCGACGGACCGCGCCGAGGTGGCCGAGTGAACGCGGCCGGCGCCACGGACCGGGTGTGCGTGATCGGGGCCGGTGCCTCGGGAATCGCGGCGTGCCGGTCGCTGGCGCTGCGCGGCATCCCGTTCGACTGCTTCGAGCGCGGCCCGCAGGTGGGCGGCCTCTGGCGCTACCCGCCGCCGCAGGGCCGCGGCCCCGGCTACCCGTCACTGTTCGCCAACACCTCCAAGTCGGTGATGCAGTACCCGAGTCACCCGATGCCCGAGGACTTCCCCGACTACCCGCACCACGCCCAGGTGGCCCGGTACTTCGACGACTACACGGACCGCTACGACCTGCGTCGGCACATCCGCTTCGACACCGGGGTCCGGCGGGTCGAACCGGTCGGTGACAGCTGGGCGGTGACCCTCGACGACGGAACGGCCCACCGCTACCAGGCGGTTGTGGTGGCGTCCGGCGGCCGGCACGGCGAGCCGGTCCACGCCCGTTTCGACGGCGAGTACACCGGCCGTCAGCTGCACTCCGTCGACTACGCGGGACCGGAGGAGTTCGCCGGCCGCACCGTCGTCGTCGTGGGGCTGGGCGCCACCGCGGCGGACATCGCGACCGAGGTGTCACGGGTCGCCGGGACCACCCTGCTGGCGGTGCGCACCGGTCACTACGTGGTCCCCAAGATCCTGGAGGGCCGTCCGATCGACCGCCTCTCCCCCCTGATGAGGCGGCTGACCCCGGAGCAACGGAGCCCCCTGGTCTCCCTCGTCATCAAGCTCGTGCACGGCGACATGACGGACTGGGGCCTGCCCGCACCGCCCTACCGGCCGGGTCGGGGTCCGCTGATCGCCAACAGCGAGTTCCTGCCGGCCATCGCGCACGGCCGGATCACCCCGAAGCCGGTGATCGTGTCCGCCGAGGGCGGCAAGGTCCGGTTCGGCGACGGCGAGGTGGTGGACGCGGACGCGATCATCCACTGCACCGGCTACCGCCTGGCGTTCCCGTTCCTCGACGAGTCGCTGGTGCGCGGTGGGGACGACGCACCGCCGCTCTACCACCAGGCGGTGCCGCCGGAGCTCCCGGGTCTGTACTTCGTCGGCCTGCTGCACTCGATGACCGCACTGATGCCACTGGCCGAGGCCCAGTCGGAGTGGATCGGCGACCTGCTGACCGGCACCGTGCGGCTGCCCCCGCGCGGCGAGATGTGGTCCCGGATCCGGGCGGCCCGGCGCCGCCAGGACCGACGCTTCCACGACTCCTCGGGGCACCTGCTGGTGGATCCGCACGAGTACGAGCGCCTCCTCGCCGACGAGCGCCGTACCCACTCGACGAGGAGGACACATCCATGAGCACCACCGGTGGCGAACCGGCGCGGCGGACGACGATTCCGCTCTCCGCGCGCCGCACCAGTCCGATCGGCCTGCTCCGCAGCGCGGTCGGGCCGCGTCTCCCGATCCTGCGGCCGTTCAACATCGGCCTGATGGCCGAGGCCGCCGCGGAGCGGTTCGGACGGGTGCCGATCTACCTGGACCAGCCCTTCGCCTGGGACCCGCAGCAGCGGGTGGAGCTCGACTACGTCGAGTTCGCCGTGCTGGTCCGCCAGATGTCGGCGGTACTGAGCCGGGCCGGCGTCAGGCGCTGGGACCGGGTGGCGATCGTCAAGAGCCCCAACTACGACATCCAGGCGCTCGCCTGGGCCTGCGCCCGGATCGGCGCGATCCCGGCCCTGCTGTCCGCGCGGCTGGACCCCGACATCCTCGCCGTCCTGCTGGACCGGCTGAAGCCCGGTTTCGTGGTGACCGACCCGGCGACCGCCGCCCACGCGCGACTGGACGCGGCCCGGCTGCGCGACCTCTCCTGCACGGCCATCGCCCCGATCGACGGCGGCATCCCGGTGGAGGACCTCTGGGGCGGCCCGGTGCCGGCACCCGACCCGCTCAAGCCGGACGATCCGATGATGATCACCCACACGTCCAGCACCACCGGGGTGTCGAAGCTCGCCGAAATCTCCTGCACCGGCGTCTCGTTCACCGCCGGGGTCGAGGCGATGGCCCCGTTCGTCCACTCCCCCGACGAGTTGTTCGCCAGCGCCATCTCGCACGTGCACGTCCGGGCCACCACGACCCAGCTGGCCGCCTTCTCCCGCGGGACTCCGTTGCTGGGCATCGGCAACCCGGACGACGAGACCGTCCTGAGCCTCTTCGGCCGCTACCGGCCGACCATCGTGGAGGCGCACCCCAACGCCTTCGTGGGCTGGGAGCCGCTGGCGGACCATCCGTCGAACCCGTTCGCCAGCGTCCGGGTCTTCTTCAACACCTTCGACGCGATCCACCCCCGGACCGTCCGCCGGCTGCTGGACGCCTCCCAACGCACCATGCCGGTCTGGCTCCAGTCCTACGGGATGACCGAGACGCAGGTGGTGACACTGCGGATGCAGACCAGGGGCTCGGTACGGCGCCAGAGCGGGCGGGAGTCGCGCAGCGTCGGCTGGCCCGTGCCCGGCGTGCGGGTGCGGATCGCCGACCCCGCCACCGGCCGGCGCCGGCGTTCACAGACCGACCCCGGCATGGTCCAGGTGCGCACCCGCGCGCAGGCGTTGGCCTTCGTCGGCACTCCGGACACGTTCTCCAGGCGCCGGCACGGCCGGTGGTTCGACACCGGGGACTGGGGCCGGCGCGGCCGCTGGCACCAGGTCGAGGTCCTCGACCGGGTCGCCGACCGCATCGACGGTGTCGAGAGCTGCCTGTGGATCGAGGACGTGCTGCTCGACCGCATCCCCGACGCGGAGGAGGTCGTGGTGGTGCCGGACGGCGACGGCAAGCCCGTCCCGGTCGTCTGCATGCGCGACGGGAAGCCGCTGGACGAGGACGCCTGGCGCACCGCCTCGGCGGGCCTGACCGGCCTCGGGGCTCCACTCCTGGTCGACCGCGCCGAACTCCGCCGGACCGCGACGGTCAAGGCCCGGCGCTACCTGCTCACGGAAAAGCTCAAGGCCGGTGGGGGTGACGGATCGGAAGCGATCCGCCCTGACGTCGTGTTGCGCGAAGGCGCTTAGGAGGAGCAGGTGCGGGACATCAGGGAGCATCCGTCCGTCGAGGCGGACGTCATCGTGGTCGGCGGCGGGTTCGCCGGGATCACGGCGGCCCGCGAGCTGAAGCGGAGCGGACGGTCGGTCGCCCTGCTGGAGGCCCGCGACCGGCTGGGCGGCCGGGCGCTCAGCGCCCCGATCGGTGACGGGAAGATCGTCGAACTGGGCGCCGAGTTCCACGGCAAGGCCCAGCGGATCATCGCCGGTACCGCGCGCGAGCTCGGCATCGACTCCTACCGGGTGCACGACGAGGGCGACCGGCTGATCGACTGGGACGGCGAACTCGTCCGCTGGCGGGGCTTGATGCCGCGGATCGGCCCGGCCACCCTGGCGGACTTCGGCCAGGCCGCCCTGCGGCTGGAGCGGATGGCCCGGCGGGTGCCGCTCGACGCCCCGTGGCGGGCCCCGGGAGCCGACCGCTGGGACAGCGAGACCATGGCCTCCTGGGCCCGCCGCAACCTGCGCACCCGGGGCGGACGCCGACTGATGCAGGTGATGATCGAAGCGGGCCTGGCCGCCACGCCCGCCGACGTCTCGCTGCTGCACGTCCTCTACTACTCCCAGGGAGCCGGCGGCTTCCGGGCCATGACCTCGGTCACCGGCGGCACCCTGGAGCGCCGCTTCGTCGGCGGCTCGCAGAACATCGCCGAGCGACTGGCCGAGAGCATCCGGGCGGAGACGTACCACGGGGCCACCGTGCGGAAGGTCCGGCACACCGGCACCCACGTCCGGGTGATCGGCGAGGGGTTCGAGGCGGTCGGCCGACGGGTGGTACTGGCGATCCCCGTCCCGCTGGCCGGCCGCATCGACTACGACCCCCCGCTGCCGGCCCACCGCGACCAGCTGACGCAGCGGCTGACCTTCGGCTCGGCCATCAAGTACCTGGCCCTCTACGACGAGCCGTTCTGGCGCAAGGACGGCCTCACCGGAATGGTGATCAGCCCGGACGGCCCGGTGCGCGCCGTGATGGACTCGTGCCCGCCGGACGGCACGCCCGGCGTCCTCGCGGTCTTCGTCACCGGTCCGGCGGCCCGCGAGGTGAGCCGGCTGGCGCCCGGCGAACGGCGGGAGACGGTGCTGCGCGCGCTGACCCGCTTCTTCGGCCCGCGCGCCGCCTGGCCGTACGAGGTCATCGAGCAGAACTGGATGGCCGAGCCCTACACCCGCGGCTGCTACCACTCCTACGCCCCACCCGGGCTCTACACCTCCTACGGGCCCGGCCTGCGGGAACCGATCGGGCGCATCCACTGGGCCGGAGCGGAGACCGTGACCGCCGAGTACGGAGCGATGGGGGGCGCCATCGACTCCGGCCGACGGGTCGCGCTGGAGGTCATCGGGCGCGACTCCGGCGAGACTCCCGCCCGGACGGACGCCGCTCCGGAGAACCGGTTCGACGATGTCTTCCGACGAATGGACGAGGCCGATAAGCATGATTGACGATCCGACGACTCCCGTCCACCGGCGCTCGTCGCTGATGTCCGTGCACATCGCGGAGGTCGGCGCCCGCGAGGCGCTCACCGCCCTGCGGTCGCGGCCCGACCCGGCCGCCGTCGACGGCCTGCGCTGGTCCCAGACCTGGCTCATGCAACCGCTGCGCACCGGCCTGGTCCCGGGGGTGAAGGTGACGGGCGTCGCCCTGCTCGCCGCCTGGGAGGACGACGACTCCCTCGACCGGTTCCTGTCGCATCCACGGGTCCGGATCTACCGGCGCGGCTGGAACGCGCGGTTCGAACCGGTGCGCACCATCGGCTCCTGGCCGGGGCTGGAAGACCTTCCGCGCCAGGAACAGCCGGTGACCGACGGCCCGGTGGCCGTCCTCACCATGGCCCGGGTCCGCGCGAACCGGGCCGGCCCGTTCCTGGCCGCCGCGGCGGCCGCCGAACGCGAGGCCCGCACGCATCCGGCCTTCCTGGCGGGCACCTCACTGATCCGCCCGCCCAACCTGGTGAGCACCCTCTCGGTCTGGCGCAGCACGCGGGAGATGCGGGACTATACGGTCAGCAGTTACCCGGGCGGGCACGCCCAGGCGATGGCCGCGCACGCCGACCGGGCCTTCCACCACGAAACGTCGTTCGTACGCCTTCGGCCCTACCGATCGGAGGGTCAGTGGGAAGGGCGCGACCCACTCGGCCCGTTGACCTCCTGAAGTCTCAATCCGACAACGGCACAACCTAGTTGGGGAAGTGATCCGGAGCATGACGATGGACGAAGTCGAGCTCTCCGCGGGAACGCTCCAGTACACGGACACCGGCGGCGACGGGCCGGTGCTCGTGTTCCTGCACGGCCTCCTGATGGACGCTTCGCTGTGGGACGACGTGATCGCCGACCTGCGGGCCGACCATCGCTGCGTGGCTCCGACCCTGCCGCTCGGCGGCCACACCGTGCCGGTGCGGGAGGGCACCGACCTGTCACCCCGCGGACAGGCCCGGCTCGTGGCAGAGTTCCTGGAGCGCCTCGACCTGACCGACGTGACCCTGGTGGGGAACGACACCGGAGGTGCCCTCGTCCAACTCCTGATGGCCGAGGGCGCGGCCCGCGTGGGCCGGGTGGTGCTGGTCGCCTGTGACGCCTTCGACAACTTCCCTCCCGGCCTCACCGGCAGGACCGTGGTGCTCACCGGGAAGCTGCCGCCGAGCCTGTTCGGCGCCTTCATGCAGCAGATGCGGCTCAAGCCGGTGCGGCGGCTGCCGATCGCCTTCGGCTGGCTCACCAAGCGCGGGGACCCGGTCGTCGCCCGCTGGATGAAGCCGGTGCTGACCCAGCCCGGCATCCGGCGGGACGCGGTGCGCGCCCTGCGGGGGATCGCGGCGGACCGGCGGGCCCTGGTGGCGGCCGCCGAACACTTCCCCCGGTTCGACCGGCCCGCCCTCGTCGTGTGGGCGGAGAAGGACCGCGTCATGCCCCCGGAGCACGGGCGCCGGCTCGCCGACGCGCTGCCCCAGGGGCGGCACGTGGAGATCGCCGACACGTACTCGCTGCTGCCGCTGGACCAACCCGCCCTGCTCGCCCAGTCGATCAGGAAGTGGGGGGCGCCGTAATCCGGCCGCCCGTCCGGCCGCTCGTCCGGCCCACGCCGCCACGCCGTGCGCGTGGCGGCTTCGCCGTCCTCGTTCGACCCCGGTTCCCCGCCCCCTGAAAAGGGACCGCGGAATTCCCGGAGAAATGACGTGGCCGCCGTCCCGGGACGGCGGCCACGACTGTTTCCTCAGCTCTCCGGAAGAACCGGGGAGCCCGGTGCGCGGATCAGGAGAAGACGAACGGGCCGGGCGCCGGCGCCGTCGTGGCGGTGCAGTTCACCGAGATGCCGGCCGCGGGGTAGCTGAGGTTCAGCGTCGTCGCGGTCAGGCTGTCACCGGAGTTGACGGAACCGGTCATCGGACCGGTGGCGAAGGCCGCCCCCTGGGCCGCCGCGGGGTTGGCGGTCCCGGAGAAGGTGCTGGTTCCCCCGGAGGCGTTGGCCAGAGTCAGGGTCGAGGTGACCGCGTTCGCCGGGATGGCGAACGGCGCGATGATCGAACCGCTGCCGGAGATCGTCGCCGCGGTGCCGTTCTGGGAGGCCACCAGGGTCGCCACCCCGCTCCCGAAGCTGCCGCAGTCGAACGTGACGGTGGCCGAAGCGGGCGCCACCGGGGCCGGGGCGGCCATCGCCAGCGGCGCGGTCCCCAACCCGACCGCGAGCACCGCGCCGACTCCCAGGAGCGCGCTCGTTCCGAACCTTCCGTAGCGCATGGAATTCCCTTTCGGAGATCGAGTCCCTCCCGATCGAGAAGGACATGACCATTACTCCACGAATGACGTGGTGGGACAAGGTTTCACATTCGTCGACAAACACTCCGGGAATTACCAGATAAGCGTGTCGAGTATTTTCTGTACGCACTGTCAACCGTTTTTCCGGAAGCCGCCACGAGATTCGGCCACGGCTTTCCCCGGCGGATCCGACCGGACGGCTCCCTGACTTCAGCCCCCACCGCTCGACCGGCCGCCGCACGGGCTGCCGACTTGTCCGGATCCTTTCGCCCGCCGTCCGGCCCGGGTGCCCGGTGCACGACGCCCGAACGCGCCGGTGGCGCCGCCCGGAGGCGGCGCCACTGGTCAGGTCCTGCTGTTCGGTTGTCCGTCGCAGTTGTCGGTGGACGTCAGCGCACGTCGGGCGTCAGCTGTGGCGTCCGGGGCGGCGGTAGGCGGTGACGCAGAGGATCAGGCCGCCGAGGGCCGCGACCCCGCCGAGGGCGGCGAGCAGCGGGCCGTTCATCCGGCTGCCGGTGTTCGGCAGCGAGGGGCTGCTCGACCCCGACGGGGTGCCGCCGGTCGGGCTCTGGCTGCCGGTCGGGCCGACCGTCTGGGTCGGCGACGGCGAGCCGCTCGGGCTCGGGGACCCGCTCGCGGTCGGCGAGGAGGTCGGGCTGGGCGACGCGGTCGGAGACGGCGAGGAGGTCGGGCTCGGCGACGCGGTCGGAGACGGTGAAGACGTCGGCGAGGGGGACGACGTGGGAGAGGGGGACGACGTGGGAGACGGCGAGGACGTCGGGCTCGGCGAAGACGTCGGCGAGGGAGACGACGTCGGGCTCGGCGAGGACGTCGGAGACGGCGACGAGGTCGGCGACGGCGAGGCCGTGGGCGAGGGCGAGGTGGTGGGCAGGATCACGCCCATGTCCAGGTCCAGGTCCCGCTGGCCGCCCTTCAGGGTGACGGTCTGGGTGAGCCCGGTGGTCGGGTCGGCGTCCGAGTCCTTGCTCGGGTCCGTGCCCGCTCCCCGCTTGGTGACGGTGGCACCCGACGGCAGCGTCGACAGGTCGAACTGCACCTGGTAGCTGCCGTCCGGCAGGTTGTCGAACAGGTAGTGCCCGGTCGAGTCGGTCACCGTCGTGACCGGCTTGCCGTCCTTGTCCCGCACCGGCTGCCCGTTGCCGTCCAGCAGCTTCACGGTGACGCCGGGGATGCCGGGGTCGCCGGGCTTCTGGATGCCGGAGCCGTCCAGGTCCTGCCAGACGAAGTCGCCGAGCGCGTTGTTGGAGGGTGCCATCCGCTTGACCGCGACGCCGACCTTGGCGGGCTCGGCGGGCAGCAGCTGCCGGCCCTCGTTGTCGGTGGCGGTGAAGGCGAAGCTGTTCCAGGCGTAGTCGCCCTCGGGCGCGTCGTAGGAGGCGACCATCGGCCAGGTGAGGGTGAAGGCGTCCCCGGAGGCGATGGTGCCGGGGCGGTGGATGCGGAACCAGGTCGCGGTCCCCGGGCCGGGGAAGGCGGTGCTCCAGGTCGCGGCGCTGTTGCAGCCGGTGCGGGTGACGATCACCGGCTCGACGCAGGGGTTGGGGTCGGTGGTGTACTCGATGACCACGGTCGGGTCGCTGGCCGTGATCGGCTGGCTCAGCGAGGGGGTCCAGGCGCTGCCGCGGGGGGCGTCCTGGGTGAGGACGTAGTTGTCGCCCGGGGTGGGCAGCTTGTCGTAGGCGATGAAGTCGGTGACCGGGTCCGGGGAGTCGTTGCGGACGGTCATCCGCCAGGAGGTCTGGCCGCCGGGGGTGGCGGTGCCGATGGTGACGTAGTCGGCGTCCAGGTCGCCCTTGACCTCCTTGTACGAGCGCAGCACCGCCGGCACGTCCACCTGGATCTTGGAGGAGGCGTGGCACATCAGCTCGGTGGTGTCGCCGTTGCCGTTGAGGTCCATGACGTCGGGGGTGCTGCCGCTGTCGGAGCCGGAGAACATGCAGGAGACCGGGTTGGTGGGCTGGTCGACGGTGACGTAGATGTCGTTGGTCAGCTCACCGGAGCGGATGCTGCTGGCGACCTGGACGTCGAAGAGCATCCGGTAGGCCAGCTGGTCGTGCAGGTACGTCATGTCGGGCGCGCCGGCGGGCCATTCCATCTTCAGGATCTGGCGGCCGTCGGGGCCGGGGGTGACGGTGATCGAGCTGGGGGCCTTGGCGTCCGGGTAGTTCGGGTCCGGGCGGGCGGAGCCGTCGATGTAGACCACGCCGGCCGGCAGCACGTCGTAGAGGACGAGCGGGCGGTCGAGGTCGCGGGCGCTGCGGTTGTACGGGATGACCTGGAAGGTGGCCTTGCCGCCGGGCGCGGACAGCTCGCCGGCGACGGTGGTCTTCGCGGCGCCGAGGTTGGTCGCCGGGGTGATGGTGGTGGAGGCGCAGGCGTTGGCGGAGGCGCTGTTGTTACCGTCGCTGGCGGTGGTGTCCACGCAGTTGGTCAGCGGGGCCGGGGCCGGGCGGCCGTCGTGGCCGGGGGTGGCGACCTGGGTGACCAGCTGGACGGCGTTGCCGGGGCTCCAGCCGGTGGGGATGGGGCCGTCCCAGGTGAACTTGAGGCCGTCCAGCCACCGTCCGGCCGGGATGCCCAGTTCGTCGTTGGCGGGGTCGCCCGCGCCCTGGACGAAGGTGATCCGGCGGGGGCTGGAGCCGTTCAGCGGGCTGGTCGGGGTGAAGGTCTGCCAGGTGGGGTCGCCGTTGAGGCGGTACTGCACGGTGAGCTGGATGCTGGTCGGGTTCCACGGCTCGAACTGGAGGGACTGCGGGTAGATCCAGTTGTAGACGCCGTCGCTGCTGCCGGCGCCGGGGTCGGTCATGGTCAGGCTGGTGGCCGGACCGGAGGTGTTGGTGGCCGACAGGCTGAAGGAGTTGAGGTCACCGGAGACGGTGGTCTCCCGCCACACCTTGCTGGCGGTCACCACCACGCCGCTCGCCGGGGGGCGGAACTGGCCGGTGGTGGTGGAGGAGGAGTCCAGCCGCCGCTCGCTCTCGGTGAGCGGGGCGCCGAGCAGGTCCACGGTGTTGTCGGAGGTCGTCCCGTCCGGGAAGTCGGCCTCCGGGTAGTTGACGACCAGCACGCCGGGCAGTCGGCAGCCGCCGCGCCCGTTGCCGGAGGTGAACGCCCCGATGTCGTAGCCCCAGGTGTTCGGCCCGGGGGCCACCTGGGACCAGCCCGGCGAGCGGCCGAGGTCCACCACCGCGCCGGGCGGCAGGGTGTCCAGCAGCCGGCTGGTGTCCAGGTCGACGTTGGGCACGTTGTCGGTGGCGCAGGCGCTGAACTGGTAGGTGACGGTGCGTCCGTCGCTGCTGGAGGTCTGGATGCCCTTGGTGACGGTGTACTGCGGCTGGACGGCCGCCTTGGTGTCGGCGGTCGCGGTCTGCGAGGTCTCGCCGGTGGCCGACATGGTCGCCGAGTTGGTCGAGGCCGCCCCGTTGGGCGTGGAGAAGTTCGGGTACTTCATCGTCACCGTGATGGTGGCGGTGGTGCCCGGGCTGAGGTTCTTCAGCTTGATGTCCATCGTGCCGCCCATCGCGCCCGTGGCGGGCACGGTGGAGGCGGCCTCGTCGACCGATGACGGGTCGGGCGTCCAGCCGACGAACTGCATGTTGGCGGGCAGCGTGTCGAGGATCTGGCCGTTCGCGCACTCGGTGATCGAGCACGTGTAGCGCAGGGTGTAGGTGACGTTCTCCCCCGGGGAGGGCGTCGCCTTGTCCACACTCTTGGTGAAGGAGATCGCGGCCTGGGCCGGTGGTGCCAGCACGCTGCTGCTGAGCAGCGAGCCCGCCACCAGTGCCAGAACCGAGGCGATCCGCCCGGTCCGGAATCGAAGTCGCATGGCAGGCAGTTCATCCGACCGCCCGACGCCGCTCTTGACGGCGCGAGGACGGGTCACGGTGATTCACCTGCCCGGCCCACGGATGGCACGACCCCCACCACCCTGCGCCCCGATCCACCCGGACGGCGCGAGCCCCCCGATCGCCGCCCGTGGAATCACCCGATCGTCGTACTCCGCGCACGCCCGGACGGGATACAAAGGACGAGAGGCAAAGAACGGGTAAAGCGACCGACCGGAGGAAGCCCAGATGACCGACCGCCCGACCACTCCCGTCCCCTTCACCACCGAGGACACCGTGTTCGGCGCGATCACCGTGGACCTCCGGGGCCAGCAGCGGGTGACCGTCTCCGGCGAACGGATCCCCACCGTCGTCCTCACCCGCGACCAGGAGAGCAACCCGGACGGAGGGCCGGACGGCGAACCGGACCCGCAGATCGCGATCGGCACCCGCGACGCCGAGCGCCTCACCCTGACCGTGGACGGCGCCCCGGTGCCGCTGCGGCCGGGCCGGGGCAGGTTCCTCCGGGGCTCCTACCGGGTCGAGGTCACCCACCGGGGCGCGGTGTACGTCCTGGTCCCGGACTCCATCCCCAGCAGTCGACTCACCCGCGACGGCAGGCGCCTCGGCGACTTCTCCTGCGACGGCGACCAGGTCGTCATCGCCGACTGGCGGGAGGACGCCGACGCCCGCCCGGCCGACGCCGCCATCGGCTACGCCCTGGCCGCCGCCTTCGGCACCGGCGGGCACCCGACCTGGATGCTGCTGGTGGAAGGGGTCGCCGCCCTCATCCCCCGAACCGCCCGGCCAGGACGGCTCTTTCGCGTGCCCTGCGCGCCCCGGCGGGCCCGGCGGGTGCCACCGTTCCCCTCATCACCGTTATGGGAAACGGTTGTTGATCTTGAATCATGACGACACCGTACGCGGCGGCCCGCCGGGCGAACCGGCGAACGAGACCCGGGGCTCGACGGGAGCGGGGATCGGCTGATCCCGCTCGCGCGCCCGTCTCCGCTGCCGGACAGGTCGACTGAGGGGGGATCAGCCCCGGCCCGGGAGCGGGACCCCGGAGAGTCGGCAGCGGATCACCCACCGTAGAGTGGGGGCGGTCAGTGTCCATCGAAGCCTGACTCCGAAGGAGTTCGTGGTGAAGCTCGCCTCGGTCGTCGACCTCCAACTGGCTGGCATGTCCAACAAGCTCATCTACTCGGCCATGGCGGTGTACGTCCTGGCGATGTTCGCCCACCTCTTCGAGTGGACGTTCGGCAGCCGGGGAACGGTGGCCCGGCGCTCGATCGAGCAGACGACCCTGGCCGAGACGGTGGCCGCCCACGCGGGCAGGAGCGTCCGGCAGGCCACGGTCACCGTCGCCTCCGGGGACGGCGGGTCCACCACCCTCACCCGCACCGTGGTGGCGGGCGAGGGCGCGACCGTGGTGACCACGGGCCGGGGCGAGGAGCCCCAGGTCGACGGGCCCGGTGCCGCGGGGAGCAGCCCGAAGGCGGACCTCGCGGGGCGGATCGCGATCTCGCTGACCACGCTCGGCGCGCTGCTCCACGTCGGAGGGGTCACCGCCCGCGGGCTGTCGGCGATGCGCTGGCCCTGGGGCAACATGTACGAGTTCTCCTGCGCGTTCGCGCTCGCCATGGTCCTGGTCTACCTGGGGCTGCTGGCGGCCAAGGCCCCGGTGCGCTGGCTGGGCGTGCCCGTCACCGTCGGCGCCGTGCTGACCCTCGGGCTCGCGGTGACGGTGCTCTACACCGGGGCGGACGCGCTGGTGCCGGCCCTGCACTCGTACTGGCTGGGCATCCACGTCACCGCCGCGACGGCCTGTGTGGGCGCCTTCTACACGGCCTTCGCCGCGACCCTGATGTACCTCGGCAAGGACGTCTACGAGAAGCAGCGCGCCCTCGGCGCGCGCGAGACGGGCCCGCTGCGCATCCCCGCCTCCGTCTGGGAGCGGCTGCCCGCGGCGGCCACGCTCGACCGCTTCTCGTACCGGGTGAACGCGATCGTCTTCCCGCTGTACACGTTCACCGTCATCGCGGGTGCCATCTGGGCCGAGGCGGCCTGGGGCAAGTACTGGGAGTGGGACCCGAAGGAGACCTGGTCCTTCGTGACCTGGGTCGCGTACGCGGCCTACCTGCACGCCCGGGCGACCGCCGGTTGGCGTGGCCGCAAGGCCGCCTACGTGGCCCTGGTCGCGTTCGCCTGCATGCTCTTCAACTACTACGGCATCAACATCTTCGTCACCGGCAAGCACTCGTACGCCGGGATCGGCTGACGCCGCCGGCGGTACGGAACTCCGCCCCGTGATCCCGTGGTGCGCCCCGGGATCACGGGGCGGACCTCGGACCGGTGCCGGGATCGTTTCATGATTCACTCTGTTCCGGGGCTGCGTTCCCGCACGCCCGCACGTTCGTGAACCCCGCGCAGGCGGCTTCGGGGAAGCAGTTCGCCGCCGCTCGGCGCGGGTGCAGACACAAGGGGGAGCTGGATTGACCGCGTCCGACAACGAGCGGAGTCCGGTGGAGCTGGAACTCGCCGACCTGCACGCATCGCTGGCCTCACCGGTCATCGAATCGATGAACTTCCTCAACGAGGTCTCACAGCGCTTCCCGGAGGCCGTCTCCTTCGCCGCCGGACGCCCCTTCGAGGGACTGTTCGACACCGAGCTGGTCCACCGTCACCTGCGCCGGTACACCGAGCACCTGATGGAGCGGTTCGACGGCGACGTCACGCTGGTGCGGCGGACCGTGCTGCAGTACGGCCGGACCAAGGGGATCATCCACGACCTGATCGCGAAGAACCTCGCGGTGGACGAGAACGTGGTGGTCGACCCGGAGTCGATCGTGGTGACGGTCGGCTGCCAGGAGGCGCTGTTCCTCACCCTGCGGGCGCTGCGCCGCACCGAGCAGGACTGCCTGTTGACCGTGCTGCCCTGCTACGTGGGGGTCGCCGGAGCTGCCGAGCTGGTCGACATGCCGCTGCTGCCGGTCCAGGGCTCGCCGGCGGGCATCGACCTGGCGGACCTGGTGGAGGTCGTACGACGGGCCAAGGAGTCCGGCCTGCGGCCCCGGGCGCTGTACGTGGTGGCCGACTTCGCCAACCCGTCCGGGATCAGCCTCGACCTGGAGACCCGGCAGCAGTTGCTGCGGCTGGCGGCGGAGCACGACTTCCTGCTGCTGGAGGACAACCCGTACGGGATCTTCCACGCGCCGGACACCGAGCCGCTGCCGACGCTCAAGGCGCTCGACCGCGACCGCCGGGTGGTCTACCTCGGCTCGTTCGCCAAGACCGGCCTGCCGGGCGCCCGGATCGGCTACGTCGTCGCCGACCAGCTGGTGGGCGACGGCAACGGCGGGACCCAGTCGCTCGCCGACCAACTCGCCAAGATCAAGAGCATGCTGACGGTGAACACCCCGCCGGTCGCCCAGGCCGTCATCGGCGGGAAGCTCCTGGAGCACGACTTCAGCCTGCGCGCGGCGAACGCCCCGGAGAACGCGGTCTACCAGGAGAACCTCCGCCACCTGCTGGCCGGGCTGGCCGAGCGGTTCGGGCCGGACCGGCGCCCGGGGGTGAGCTGGAACGTGCCCACCGGGGGCTTCTTCGTCGTCATGGACGTCCCGTTCCCGGTCGACGACGAGCTGCTCGAACTCTCGGCGCGCCGGCACCGGGTGCTGTGGACGCCCATGCACCACTTCTACGGCGACGGCGAGCCCCGCCACCAGATCCGGCTGTCCTTCAGCTACCTGACGCCGGAGCAGATCACCGTCGGCCTGGACCGGCTGGCGGAGTTCGTCGACGAGCAGTGCGAAGAGAACGGCACGACCGCACCGAACCAAGGGGGACACCTGTGAGCGCGCTCGACATACTCGGGGTCGACCACGTCGAGTTGGCGATCGCCGACCTCGACCTGGCGACCGGACTCTTCGTGGACCAGTACGGGTTGGAGGTCTACGCCCGGTCCGCCGACGCGTCGGACGGGGTGCGCGCGGTCGCGGTGGGCCGGCAGGGCGTCCGACTGGTGCTGACCGCGGCCGGCGACGCCGACCACCCGGCGGCCGCCTTCGTCGAGCGGCACGGTGACGGTGTGTCGGCGATCGGGCTCGCCACCCCGGACGCGGCGGCCGCCTTCGCCGAGGCGGTCCGGCGCGGTGCCCGTCCGGTCGCCGAGCCGACCACCCGGGACGGCGTGGTCACCGCCTCCATCACCGGTTTCGGCGACGTCGTGCACACCTTCGTCCAGCGGCTGCCCGGGGTGGACGCCCGCGCCCTGCCGGGGCTGCCGGTGGCCGGGCCGGACGCCGTCGAGGAGGCCGCCGCCGAGGGGTCCGCCGCCGGTCTGCACACGGTGGACCACTTCGCGGTGTGCCTGGAGGCCGGTCAGCTGGTCCCCACGGTGGAGTTCTACAAGACCGTCCTCGACTTCGACATGGTCTTCACCGAGCGCATCGTGGTCGGCAAGCAGGCCATGGACTCCATGGTCGTGCAGAATCGTTCCGGCACGGTGACGCTCACTCTGATCGAGCCCGATCTGTCCCGGGAGCCCGGCCAGATCGACCAGTTCATCAAGGACCACGGCGGCGCCGGCGTCCAGCACATCGCGTTCGCCACCGACGACATCGTGCAGGACGTGGCCCGACTGGGCGCGAACGGCGTCGCGTTCCTGCGCACCCCCGGGGCCTACTACGACCTGGTGCCGGAGCGCCTCGACCTGCTGCGCCACTCGGTCGACGGGCTGCGGGAGCTCAACATCCTGGTCGACCAGGACCAGGACGGCCAGCTGCTGCAGATCTTCACCCGCTCCGTCCACCCGCGCGGCACGCTGTTCTTCGAGGTGATCGAGCGGCTGGGCGCCCGGACCTTCGGCAGCGGCAACATCAAGGCGCTCTACACCGCGGTGGAGCTGGAGCAGTCCCGCACCGACGAGGCGGCCCGATGAGCGGCCCCGCTCCGGATCCGGCACCGGTCCCGGCGGCTCCGGCGGGCCCGGCGGTCTGCCTCGCCGACGTCGAGCGGCTCGCCGCGGACCGACTGCCCGCCGAGGTACGGGACTTCGTCGCGGGCGGCAGCGGTGACGAGTCCGTCCAGGCCGCCAACCGGGCGGCGCTGGACCGGGTGCGCCTGGTGCCGCGGGTGCTCGCCGGGACGGACGTCGCGGACCCCTCCGGCCCGCTGCTGCGCGGGACGGCCGCGATGCCGGTCGTGGTGGCGCCGATGGCCTACCAGCGGCTGATGCACCCGGACGGCGAGCTCGCCGCCGCGCGCGCCGCGGCCAAAGCCGGGATCCCGTACGCGATCAGCACCCTGAGCAGCTACCCGCTGGAGGAGATCGCCGCGGTCGGCGGTACGAGCTGGTTCCAGCTGTACTGGCAGCGCGACCGCGCGCAGGTGCTCGACCTGGTCCGCCGCGCCGAGGAGGCCGGCTGCGAGGCGCTGGTGGTCACCGTCGACGTGCCGGTCATGGGCCGTCGACTCCGCGACCTGCGCAACGGGTTCACGCTGCCCGCCGACGTGACCGCGGCCAACCTGGGCGGGGTGCCGCTGGCGGCGACCCACACCCGGCAGCCCGGGGCGTCGGGCGTCGCGACCCACACCGGGCAGGCCTTCGATCCCGCGATCGGCTGGGCGGACCTGGCCTGGCTGCGCGAGCGCACCACGATGCCGCTGGTGCTCAAGGGTGTCCTCGACCCGCGGGACGCCGTCCGGGCGGTGGAGATCGGCGCCGAGGCGGTGGTGGTGTCCAACCACGGCGGCCGCCAGCTCGCCGGTGCGCCGGCCAGCGTCACCGCCCTGCCGCCGGTGGTCGAGGCGGTCGGCGGCCGCTGCTCGGTGCTGCTCGACAGCGGCATCCGCTCCGGCACGGACGTCCTGCGCGCCCTGGCCCTCGGCGCCGACGGCGTGCTGCTCGGCCGCCCGGTGCTGTGGGGCCTGGCCGCCGACGGTGAGGCGGGCGCCGCCCGCGTGTTCGAGCTGCTGCAGGCCGAACTCCGGGAGGCCCTGGTCCTGTCGGGGTGCCCCGACCTCGGCGCCGCGCGCGACCTGGCCACCGTGCTGGGCTGAGCCCGGCCCGGCGGGCCCTGTCCGGCCGGGCTCGGCCCGGACCGGACAGGGCCTGACAGGGCCTGACAGGGCCTGACAGGCTTGCTAGGCGGCGGCCAGCATCGGGAACAGCTCGATGTTCGCCGCCGCCTTCAGGTAGTCGGCGCCCGTGGTGCCGCCGGTGCCCGAGACCCGGCCGATGATCTTCAGCGTCACGCCCCAGTGGGTGCGCTTCATCGACCGCCAGGCGGCGTCCAGCGCGAGCATCTCCTCCTGGAGCCGGCGCGCCTCGTCCGCGTCCCAGCCGCCCATCCGCGCCAGGAACTCCTCCTGCAGCGTCGCGACGACCGTGAACTCGGGGCCCTTCTCGCTGGAGTACGGGCCGTCCGGCCGCTTCGCGCTGACCAGTTCGATCATCTGGTAGGGCCGGGACTGGATGGCGCTGGCACCGTGGGTGTGGTCCCGGATCACCGCGAAGGTCTCCGGCGGGATCGTGGTCAGGATCCGGTACAGCGCCGAGGTCGCCCCGGTCAGCCGGGCCGCCGTCGCCGACAGCACGGCGGCCGCCTCCGCCGGCCGGCCGGCCCGGACCGCCTCGACCGCGTCGGTCAGCGCGGCCGCCACCCGGGCGAAGATCCGCTCGAAGAGCTGCACGGACCGGATGAACATGTGCTCGTCGTGCACGGTGGTCACCGGCAGCAGCCCGATGTCCACCGCCCGCCGCAGTCCGGCCGGCACCCCGGCCCGCAGCAGCGTCACGGTCTCCCGGCCGGCGGCCACCAGCTCCTCGTTCCCGGGCGCGGCGGCGACCGCGGCCCGCAACGCCTCCAGCGGCGCGGTGTCCGGCACGGCCGCCGGCGCGAACGCGCCGAGCCGGGCCACCGCCTGCAGCACCGCGACCGTCCTGGTCCGCTGCCGGTCGGTCGGCTCGGGCAGGGCCAGGGCGTCCAGCTCGACCGTCGCGAGGTCCGCGAGCAGCGCCACCATCAGCAGGTCCTCGGCGTGCTCCGCGCTCCCCGCGTCCCAGTGCGCGACCTGCAGCAGGTCGTGGCCGGCGTAGCTGTTGTACGCCATCGGCTGGTCGGTGAACGTCAGCGGCAGCCACTGGTCGAACAGCCAGGCGTCCGGGGACGACCACGGCCGGGCCAGCCCGCCGCAGCCGATCCGGACCCGCAGGCCGCGCAGCAGCGCCACCAACTCCGGTGCCACCGCGGCCTTTCCGACCCGCCGGTAGTAGTCGACGACCGCCCGGTACGGAAAGTCCGGGTAGCTCTCCGGCCCGATCGGCCGGTGCGACCAGTCGGTGACCTCCTCGACCGCCCGCCGCAGCGCCCGCGCCGCGGCCGCGGGCGTCCCCACGGTGAGGGCGGGTCCGCCCACCCCCGCGCCGGGCACCGGCCCGCCGGACTCCCCGGTCCGGTCCCGGTCCGCCGCCAATCCCGAGCTCGTCATGTCCGTGCCTCCCCCGTGCTGCCGCAGACCTTAGGCATGTCCCGCATCCATGGCCTCGACCAGGCTCGTGGGCCGCATGTCCGTCCAGTTCTGCTCGATGTGGTCGAGGCAGGCCTGCCGGCTGTCCTCGCCGTGGACCGTGCGCCAGCCGGCCGGCACCTCGACGAAGGCGGGCCAGAGCGAGTGCTGGCCCTCGTCGTTGACCAGCACCAGGTAGGTCCCGTTCTCGTCCTCGAAGGGGTTCGTCGCCATCGTGTCTCTCCTTGTCATCGTCCGGATGTCGGCGACATCCGGTCCCGCAGCACCCCGGCGATCACGTCCAGCGAGGCCGGCGCGGTCATCTCCTGGTGGGTGCAGTCCAGCTCGAACTCATCGATCCCGCCGGTCACATGGGCGGCCCAGGCCTTGGCCGGGGACAGCGGCCCGCCGGGCTGCCGGGCGGCCCGGAAGGCCAGCACGTCGCCGTGGAAGGTGCCGGGGACGAACCCGCGGGCGATCCGCATGTTGTTCGCCGCGACGCGCTTGAGCGCCGCCACGCCCCGCTCCCCCAGGGCGGCCGGCGGGTCGTCCGACCGGGCGGGCGGGCCCGCGGGGTCCGGGGCGCCGGCCGGCTCCGCGGCGAGCGCCGCCCGGATCTCCCGGTCGAGGTCGGCCTCGGACACCTCCGGGCCGTCCACCGCCGGGTAGGCGTCGAGCAGCGCGAGCAGCTCCACCTCCGCGCCCTCGTCCTGGAGCAGCGTCGCCACCGCGTGCGCCACCAGCCCGCCGAACGACCAGCCGAGCAGCCGGTACGGCCCGTTCGGCTGCACCGCGCGGATCCGGGCCAGGTAGTCGGCGGCCATCTCCCGCACGCTGCCCGGGAGTTCACCGTCACCGGTGAGTCCGCGGGCCTGCAGCGCGTAGAGCGCCGACTCCGGGTCGAGCCGGCCGATGAAGCCCGTGTAGCCCCAGCCGAGCCCGGCCGCGGGGTGGAACAGGAAGTACGGCGTGCCGCGGCGTCCGGGGCGCAGCCGCAGCACGGTGTCGAAGGGGTCGTCCTGCCGGTGCAGCCGCTCGGCGAGGGACGCCACCGTCGGCGCCTCGAAGAGGCTGCGGATGGAGGTGTCGGTGCCCAGTTCCGCGCGGATCCGGGTGACCAGCCGGGTCGCCAGCAGCGAGTGCCCGCCCAGCTCGAAGAAGTCGTCGTCGACGCCGATCCGCTCCAGGCCGAGCACCTCGGCGAACAGGGTGCGCAGCACCTCCTCCTCGGCGGTGCTCGGCTCGCGGTCCGAGACCTGGCCGGTGAGGTCCGGTGCGGGCAGCGCCTTGCGGTCGAGCTTCCCGTTCGGGGTCAGCGGCAGTGCCTCCAGCGGCACCACGGCCGCGGGCACCATGTACTCCGGCAGCCGTCGGCGCAGGGCGGCGAGCGTCTCCGCGGGGTCGAGGGCGGGCCCGGCCGGGACGACGTAGCCGACCAGGCGGCGGTCACCGGGCCGGTCGTCGCGCAGCACCACGACCGCCTGCGCGACCTGCTGCTGGGCGACCAGGGCGGCCTCCACCTCGCCGAGCTCCAGCCGAAAGCCGCGCAGCTTGACCTGGTGGTCGGTCCGGCCGTGGTACTCCAGCCGGCCGTCCTCGGTCCAGCGGGCCAGGTCGCCGGTGCGGTACATCCTCGCCCCGGCGGGCCCGTACGGGTCCGCGACGAAGCGGCCGGCGGTCAGCGCCGCCTGGCCCAGGTAGCCCCGGGCCAGGCCCTCGCCGGCCAGGTACAGTTCGCCGGCCGCCCCGGGCGGGACCAGTCGGAGCCGCTCGTCCAGCACGTACGCCCGGGTGTTGCGGATCGGGCGGCCGATCGAGGGCGCCCCCGGGCGGTCCGCGCCGAGGTCGGCGCCGAGGTCTGCGGCGGTCGACCAGACGGTCGTCTCGGTGGGCCCGTAGAGGTTGACGGCCTCCTGGCCGAGCTCCCGCATCCGGGCGGCCAGCGGCGCGGGCAGCGCCTCGCCGCCGACCAGCATGCGCAGCCCCCGGGCGTCCTGCGGGTGCTCGGACAGCAGCGCCTGCCACAGCGTCGGGGTGGCCTGCATGACGGTGGCCCCGCTGCGCCGGAGCAGGGCGGCCAGTTCGGCGGGGTCGCGGACCTGGTCGCGCCCGGCCACCACGACGCCCGCGCCGGCCAGCAGCGGCAGGTACAGCTCCAGCACGTGGATGTCGAAGGCCACCGTGGTGACCGCGAGCATCCGGTCCGCGGTGTCCATCGGGACCAGCCGGCCGGTGCCGTGCAGGAAGTTGACCAGGGCGCGGTGCGGGACCAGGACGCCCTTCGGGGTCCCGGTGGACCCGGAGGTGTAGATCACGTACGCGGGGTGGCCGGGCCGCAGCGCGGCGGCGCGGTCCCGGTCGGTCAGGTCGTCCGCGGCGCACCCGGCCACGACGGCGGTGAAGGCGGGGTCGTCCACGCACCACCGGGCCTCGCCGGCGGGCAGCCGGGTGAGTCCGTCCCGGGTGGTCAGGGTCACCGCCGGGCGGGCCGCGGCCGTGATCATCTCCACCCGCTCGCGGGGGTGTTCGAGGTCCAGCGGGAGGTAGGCGCCGCCGGCCTTGAGCACCGCCAGCAGCGCGACCAGCAGGTCCGCCGAGCGCGGCAGGGCGAGCGCGACCACCGACTCCGGGCCGACCCCCTGGCCGACCAGGAAGCGGGCCATCCGGTTGGCCCGGGCGTTCAGCTCGGCGTAGCCGACGGGCGCGTCGTCCTGCCAGAGCGCGGTGGCGTCTGGGGTCCGGCGGACCTGGGCCTCGAACAGCTCCGGGAGGCAACTGCCGTCCGGCGCGGCCGTTTCGCCGCTCCAGCCGACCAGCAGCCGCTGCCGCCGGTCGGCGTCGAGCACGTCCACGGCCCCGACCGGCTGGTCCGGGTCGGCCACCAGGGCCTCCAGCACCCGGCGCAGGCAGTCAGCCCAGCCGAGCACGGTCTCCCGGGCGAACAGGTCGGCGCGGAAGTCCAGGCGCAACCGGAGGGTGGCGCCGGGCAGGACGGTCAGGGTCAGCGGGTAGTGGGCGGCGGCCTGGCCGTCCGCGCCGGCCAGCGTCAGGCCCTGGTAGCCGGGGGTGTCGCGCTCGGCCGGGGCCGGGAAGTTCTCGAACACGTACAGCGCGTCGAAGAGTTCGCCGCGCACGCCGCTGAGCTGCTGGAGCTCGCCGAGGCCGAGGTGCTCGTAGTCGGCGAGGGCCGATCGCTCCTGCTGCAGGTCGGCCAGCAGTCCGGCGAGGGAGCGGTCCGGGTCCGTCCGCACCCGGACCGGGACGGTGTTGGCGAACAGGCCGATCATGGACTCGACGCCGGCGAGGTCGGCCGGGCGGCCGGAGACCGTCGCGCCGAACACCACGTCGGTGCGGCCGGTCAGCCGGGACAGCACCAGCGCCCAGGCGCCCTGGACGGCGGTGTTGAGGGTCAGTCCGCTGCGCCGGGCCACCGCGGTGAGGCCGGCGGTCAGGTCCGCGCCGAGGTCGACCGAGGCCTCGTCCGGGACCACCGTCTCGCGGCCGGCCCCGGCCGGGCCGAGCAGGGTCGGCCCCTCCAGGCCGGCCAGGTGGCGGCGCCAGGCGTCCTGGGCGGCGGTCCGGTCCTGGCGGCCCAGCCAGCGCAGGTACTCGCGGTAGGGCCGAACCGGTGCCAGCGCGTGGTCGCCGCCGTCGGCGTACATGGTGAACAGCTCGTTCAGCAGCAGCGGCACCGACCAGCCGTCCATCAGCAGGTGGTGGCTGGTGAACACGAACCGGTGCTCCCGGGCGCCGAGCCGCACCAGCTGGCAGCGGATCAGCGGCGGGCTCTTGACCTCGAACCGCTTCGCCCGGTCCTCGGCGAGGAGCGTGGCGAGCTCCTCCGCGCGCCGGTCGGCGGGCAGGGCGGAGAGGTCGACCACGCGCCAGGGCAGGGTCACCTCGTCCAGCACGACCTGCACCGACTCGCCGTTGCGGCGCTGGCGGAAGGCCGCCCGCAGGTTGGCGTGCCGGCGCAGCAGGCCGGCGGCCGCCCGGTGGAGCGCCTCGGCGTCCAGCTCACCGCGCAGGTCGAAGGCGAACTGCAGGTGGTAGACGTCCGAGGCCTGCCGGTCGTAGAGGGAGTGGAAGAGCAGTCCCTCCTGCAGTGCCGTGAGCGGCAGCATGTCCTCGATCCGTGCGCGCTTCACCACAGGTCCCCGTCCTCGAGCAACTCGTTCTCGAACTCATCGATCTCGTCCTGGTCGAGCTGCACCAGGTCGAAGTCCGACGTGGTGGCGCCGCCGGCGTCGGCGCGCTCGACGTGGCGGGCCATCGCCTCCAGCACCCGCACCCAGGTGTCGGCGAGCGCCCGCGCGTCCCGCTCGGCCAGGACACCGTCCGGCCAGGTCCAGCCGGCCCGCAGTTCGGCGCCGTCGGCCCCGGGCCGGACCACCGCGTTGACGTCCAGCGCGTGCCGCAGCGGCGTCGGGCCGGCCGACGGCGGGCCCGCCGCGTCGTCCTGCGCGCTCTCCGGGGCCAGGCCCCAGTCGGCGCCCGGTCCGGCGGCGTCGAACCGGCCGAGGTAGTTGAAGCCGATCTGCGGGGCGGGGGTGTCCGCCAGCGCTCCGGCCGTCCCGGCGTTCAGGTGGCGCAGCAGGCCGTGGCCGATGCCGTGGTCCGGCACCGCGCGCAGCTGCTCCTTGACCCGCTTGAGCAGTCGGCCGACGGTGGGCCCGGCCGACCAGAGGTCGTCCCAGTCCACCGCGCCGGGGTCGAGCCGGACCGGGTAGACGGTGGTGAACCACCCCATGGTGCGGGACAGGTCGAGCCCCTCCACCAGGTCGTCCTGACGGCCGTGGCCCTCGACCTCGACGAGCACCGGGGCGCCCTCCGGGTCCTCCCGCAGCACGGTGGCCGCGAGCGCCAGCGCGGTCAGCAGGACGTCGTTGACGCCCGCGTTGAACGCCGCCGGGACGGTGGTCAGCACGGCCTCGGTGACCGGCGCGGACAGCGACACCGTGAGCGAGCGCGCGGTGGCGGTGGTGTCCCGGGCCGGGTCGAGGGCCCGGGATCCCAGCAGGGGTTCCGGTGCCCGGTCCGGTCCGGTCCAGAAGGCGAGCTCCGCCGTCCGGCCGGGGCGCCCGGCCTCCTCGGTGAGGGTCCGCGCCCAGCGGCGGAAGGACGTGGCGACCGGTTCCAGCCGGGGCTCCTGCCCGGCCGCGACGGCGCTCCAGGCGGCCGCCAGGTCGTGCAGCAGGATCCGCCAGGAGACGCCGTCCACGGCCAGGTGGTGGACGGCGAGCAGCAGCCGGCCGGAGCGGGCGGGGCCCGCGTCGAACCGGACGGCCTGCAGCAGCACCCCGGCGGCGGGGTCCAGCCGGTCGCCCGCGGCCTCGGCCTCGACCCGCATCAGCGTGCGGGCCGCCGCGTCGTCCAGCCCGGTGACGTCCACGGTCCGCAGCACGGACGCGGCGTCGACCGAACCGGTCGGCCGGGTCCGCAGCCGCCAGTCCTGGTCGAGGACCTCCAGCCGCAGCACGTCGTGGTGGTCCAGCACGGTCTGCAGCACGGTGGTCAGCCCGGCCGTGGTCAGCTCGGCGGGGACCTGCAGCAGCACCGACTGCTGCAGGCCGTCCAGCGTGCCGCCGCGCGCCCGCAGGTCGTGCATGACCGGGGTGAGCGGGAGCGGGCCGACCCCGTCGTCGGCGGCCCGGACGACCACCTCGCCCGCCACCAGGGCGAGTTGGGCGACCGTCTTGGCCTGGAAGACGTCCTTCGGGGTCAGCGCCAGCCCGGCCGCGCGGGCCCGGCTGACCAGCTGGATGGAGCCGATGCTGTCGCCGCCGAGCTCGAAGAAGTTGTCGTGGATGCCGACGGTGCCGAGCCCGAGGACCTCCCCGACCAGCCCGCAGAGCAGTTCCTCGCGGGCGTTGCGCGGAGCCCCGCCGGAGCCGGCCGGACGCGCCGCGGGGGCGGGCAGGGCCTTGCGGTCCAGCTTCCCGTTGGGCGTCAGCGGCAGCGCGTCCAGCACCACCACGGCGGCGGGCACCATGTAGTCGGGCAGCACGGTGCCGACGAAGGTGCGCAGTTCCGCCGGGTCGACGCGGTCCGTCGCCGGGTGCTCGGGGCCGGCCGGCCCCTCGTCGCCGGCCGCGACCACGTACGCCACCAGGCGCTGGTCGCCCGGCCGGTCCTCCCGGACGACCACCGCGTTCTGGGCGACCGCCGGGTGTCGGCCGAGCACGGCCTCGATCTCGCCGGGCTCGACCCGGAAGCCGCGGATCTTCACCTGGTCGTCGGCCCGGCCGACGAACTCCAGCGTGCCGTCCGGACGCCAGCGGGCCAGGTCGCCGGTGCGGTACATCCGCTCGCCCGCCGGGCCGAAGGGGTCGGCCACGAAGCGCTCGCCGGTCAGGCCCGGCCGGTCGAGGTAGCCCCGGCCCAGGCCCGCGCCCGCGATGTACAGCTCGCCCGCGACGCCGACCGGCACCGCGGACAGCGCGCCGTCCAGCACGTACACCCGGGTGTTGGCCATCGGCCGGCCGATCGGCAGCCGGTCGCCGAGCTCCGCCGGGGCGGTGACCCGGTGCTGGGTGGCGCACAGGGTGATCTCGGTCGGCCCGTACAGGTGCCGGACCACGACGTGCGGGGCGGCCCGCAGCACGCTCTCGACGGCGGCCACCGAGACCACGTCACCACCGGTGAGGATCTCCCGGACCCCGCCGAGGCAGTCCGCCAGGTCGTCCGCGACGACCCGGAAGAGGCCCGCGGTGAAGTGCACCCCGGTGATCCGCTCCTCGACGATCAGCCGCTTCAGCTCGGCGACGTCGACGTCCCCGGGCGGGGCCAGCACGACCTGGCCGCCGGTCAGCAGCGGGATCCACAGTTCGTAGTCGGCGATGTCGAAGGCGTACGGCGCGTGCATCAGCACCCGGTCCTGGTGCCCCGGCTCCCAGCGCGGGTCGAGGACCAGCTCCAGCAGGGCGCGGTGGGTGATGGTGATGCCCTTGGGCTCGCCGGTGGAGCCGGAGGTGTGCATCACGTACACCGCCTGCTCGGGGTGCGCCGGGACGGCCGGGACGGCGGCGCCGTCGGTCGGCGGCAGGTCCGTCTCGTCGACCAGCACGACCTGCTCGGCCTGCGGCACCCCGCGTTCCTGCCAGGCGCGGTCGGTGAGCAGGACGCTCGCCCCCGACCGCCGCAGCACCTGCTGCATCCGCTCGGCCGGGTAGCCCTCGTGCAGCGGCGCGTAGGCCGCGCCCGCCTTGAGCACGCCGAGCAGGCAGACCACCAGCTCGACGGAGCGCTCGGTCAGGACCGCGACCCGGTCCTCGGGCCGGACGCCGAGCCCGATCAGCCGCCGGGCGAGCCGGTCGGCCCGCGCGTCCAGCTCACCGAAGGTCAGCTCCCGCGCGCCCGCCCGGACGGCGACCGCCTCCGGGTGCCGGCGCGCGTAGTCGGCGAAGACCCGGTGCACGGTGGACGCCTCGGCGGGCAGCGCCGCCGCGGTGTCGTTCCACTCCCGGAGCACCCGGTGCCGCTCGGCGTCGCCGAGGACGTCGACCTGGCCGATCGGCCGGTCCGGGTCGGTCAGCACCGCGCGCAGCAGCCGGGACAGCCGGGCGACGAGCAGTTCCGCGCTCGGGCGGTCGAAGAGGTCGGTGCTGTACTCCAGCATGCCCTCGATGCCGGCCCCGCCGTCCTCGCCGTGGGTCTCGTGCAGGCTCAGCGCGAGGTCGAACTTGGCCACCCCGGTCTCGACCGGCTCCAGCCCGATGTCCAGGCCGGGCAGCCGCAGGGCCACCTCCGGGGTGTTCTGGAAGGCCAGCAGCACCTGGAACAGCGGCTGCCGGGACAGCGACCGGACCGGGTTGAGCACCTCCACCAGGCGCTCGAACGGCAGGTCCTGGTGGGTGTAGGCGGCCAGGTTGGTCGCCCGCACGCGGCCCAGCAGCTCCCGGAAGCCGGGGTTGCCGGAGGTGTCGGTGCGCAGCACGACGGTGTTGGTGAAGCAGCCGATGAGGCCGTCCAGCGCCTCGTCGGTCCGGCCCGCGATCGGGCTGCCGACGGGGATGTCCTCGCCGGCGCCGAGCCTGGTCAGCAGGGTGGCCAGGGCGGCCTGCACCACCATGAACACGCTGGTGGCGGTGGTGCGCGCGAGTTCCGTCGCGGCCCGGTGCAGTTCGGCGTCCCAGGCCACCGCGACGCGGCCGCCGCGGTGGCTGGCCACGGCCGGCCGCTGCCGGTCGACCGGCAGCGCCAGCTCCTCCGGCAGATCGGCCAACGCCTCGCGCCAGTGGGCGAGTTGACGGTGGGCGAGGCTGTCGGGGTGCTCCTCGTCGCCGAGGAGTTCCCGCTGCCACAGGGCGTAGTCCGCGTAATGCACGGGCAGCGGCTGCCAGTCGGGAGCCGTACCGGCCAGCCGGGCCGCGTAGGCGGCGCCCAGGTCGCGGGCCAGCGGGGCCAGCGACCAGCCGTCGGCGGCGCTGTGGTGCAGCGCCAGCAGCAGCACGTGCTCCTCCGGCCCGAAGCTGAACAGGGTGGCCCGCACCGGCAGTTCGGTGGCCAGGTCGAACCCGGCCCGCGCCGCGGCGGTGACCAGCTCGGGCAGCTCCGCCGCCGTGGCGTCGACGAAGCTCAGCGGGAAAGGCGTCCGGTCGGCGTCGAGCACCCGCTGCTCCGCGCGCCCGTCGACCTCGACGAGCAGGGTGCGCAACGACTCGTGCCGGGCCAGCAGGTCGTCCAGCGCCGCCTGGAGGGCGGGCCGGTCGACGGTGCCGGTGAGCCGCAGCGGGACCGGCATGTTGTAGACGGCGTCGGCCTCGTGCAGCCGGCCCAGGAACCACAGCCGGTGCTGGGCGAAGGACAGCGGCAGCGCCTCCGGGCGCGGGCCCCGGACGAGTGCCGGGCGGGCGTCCGCCCCGGTTCCGGCGTACGCCGCGACCGCGGCCACCGTCGGCGCCTCGAACAGCACCGCGAGCGGCAGTTCGAGGTCCAGCACCGAGCGGATCCGGCTGACCAGGCGGGTGGCGATCAGGGAGTGCCCGCCGAGGTCGAAGAAGCTGTCGTCGATGCCGACCTGCTCCAGGCCGAGCACCTCGGCGAAGAGCGCGCAGAGCACCTCCTCGCGGGCGGTCCGGGGGCCGCGGCCCGAGCGCAGCGTGTCGTACCGGGGGGCCGGCAGGGCCGCCCGGTCCACCTTGCCGGTGCGGGACAGCGGGATGCCGTCCACCACCACGACGGCCGCGGGCACCATGTGCTCCGGCAGCGCGGCGGCGATGTGGGCGCGCAGCTCGGCCGGGTCCGGCGCGGCGCCGTCCGCGGGGACGGCGTAGCCGACCAGGCGCTTGTCACCGGGCTGGTCCTCGCGGACCAGGACGGTGGCGCGGGCCACGGCGGGGTGCCGGACCAGCACGGCCTCGATCTCGCCGAGCTCGATCCGGAAGCCGCGCAGCTTCACCTGGTTGTCGGCCCGGCCGGCGAAGACGAGTTCGCCGTCCTCGGTCCAGCGGGCCAGGTCGCCGGTGCGGTACATCCGGGAGCCGGGCTCGCCGAAGGGGTCGGCCACGAAGCGCTCGGCGGTCAGCCCGGGCCGGCCGAGATAGCCGCGGGCCAGGCCGTCGCCGGCCAGGTAGAGCTCGCCCACGACGCCGACCGGGACCGGGACCAGGCCCGGGCCGAGCACGAACGCGCGGGTGTTGGCCACCGGGCGGCCGATCGGTGCGACCACCGCGCCGGACAGCGGCCGGCTCAGGCTCGCGCACACCGTCGACTCGGTGGGGCCGTAGGCGTTCAGCATCGTCCGGCCGTCCGACCAGCGGGCGGTGACCTCGGGCGGGCAGGCCTCGCCGCCGGTGATCAGGCCGCGCAGGGTGGTCACCCGTGCCGGGTCGAGGGTGGCGAGGAACGCGGGCGGCAGCATCGCGTGGGTCACCCCGGCCGTGGCGATGAGCTCCACGACCCCCTCGCCGATGACCTGCTCCGGGCGCGGGACGACCAGGGTGGCGCCGGACAGCAGCGTCATGACCAGCTCTCCGGCCGAGGCGTCGAAGCTGAGCGAGGCGAACTGCAGCACCCGGGAGTCGCCGTCCAGGCCGAGGGCGTCCCGGTGCGAGACGGCCAGGGCGGCCAGGCCGCGGTGGCTGACCAGCACGCCCTTGGGCGTCCCGGTGGAGCCGGAGGTGTAGACCACGTAGGCCGGGTGGCCGGTGCGCAGCGGGGTGCGGCGCTCGGCGTCGGTCAGGTCGGCCGCGGGGTACCCGGCCAACTCCGCGACCGTGTCCGGGTCGTCCAGCCGCCAGCGGGTCAGCTCCGCCGGGAGCCGGCCGTCCGAACCGCCGGCGGTCAGCACGCCGACCGGGGCGGCGTCCGCGCACATGAAGCCGGCCCGCTGGGCGGGGTAGTCGGGGTCGACGGCCAGGTAGGCGCCGCCGGCCTTGAGCACGGCCAGGGCGGCGGTCACCAGCTCGGCCGAACGCGGCAGCGACAGGGCCACCACCGACTCCGGGCCGACGCCGCGGTCGACCAGCAGCCGGGCCAGGCGGTTGGCGCGGGCGTTCAGCTCGGCGTAGCTCAGCGCGAGATCGCCCTCCAGCACGGCGGTGGCCGCGGGGGTGCGGGCGGCCTGCGCCTCGAACAGCTCCGGCAGGGGCGCCGGGGTGACCTGGGCCGCGGTGTCCGTCCACTCCGCCAGCAGCTGTCGGCGCTCCTCCTGGTCGAGGAGGTCCAGGACGGCGATCGGCCGGTCCGGGTCGGCGACGACCGCGCGCAGCACCCGCTCCAGCCGGCGCACCAGGGTGGCCGCCGTCCCGGCGTCGAAGAGGTCCGTGCTGTATTCGAGGATGCCGTCGACGCCGTCGGCGTCCGGGCGCTCCCGCAGGCTCCACAGCAGGTCGAACTTGGCGATGTCGAGGTCGACGGGCTCCAGGGTGAAGCTCAGACCCTGGAGGTCGAGGCTGACCTGCGGGGTGTTCTGGAACGCCAGCATCACCTGGAACAGCGGGTGACGGGCCATCGAACGCGCCGGGTTGACCAG
>NZ_JBIVHS010000008.1:0-242446 GCF_044749365.1 Kitasatospora sp. NPDC089509
TTCCGAACCCGGAAGCTAAGCCTCACAGCGCCGATGGTACTGCAGGGGGGACCCTGTGGGAGAGTAGGACGCCGCCGAACAATTCTTCAGAAAAGGCCCGCCCGGGTTACCGGGCGGGCCTTTTCGCGTTCACCGGAGATCGAGCTTGAACCCGAGGTGCGACGCGGTGAAGCCGAGCCGCTCGTAGAAGCGGTGCGCGTCGGTGCGCGTGGCGTCCGAGGTGAGTTGGACCAGGACGGCGCCGAGTTCGCGGGAGCGCTCGACGGCCCACCGGATCAGTTCGGTGCCGAGCCCGCTGCCGCGTTCGTCGGCGTGGACCCGGACGGCCTCGATGATCGCGCGGGTGGCGCCGGTCCGGGAGAGGCCCGGGACGAGGGTGAGTTGCAGGGTGCCGATGGTGCGGCCGGCGCGTTCGGCGACGACCAGGTGCTGGTGCGGGTCGCCGTCGATGCGGGCGAAGGCGGTGCGGTAGGGGGTCAGGTCGTCGGGGGTCTCGCGGGTCGCGCCCAGGGGGTCGTCGGCGAGCATGGCGACGATCGCCGGCAGGTCGGCCTCGGTGGCCCGTCGGATCGTCAGAACAGCTGTTTCAGTCATGATCAGAGGATAGGGAGCCTCCGGGACCCGACTCGGGCCCAAAGGCCCTGTCTACGCCCGTAGCGCCCCGCTACGGCGCCTCCGGCGGACCCTCCTGGCCCCCCGCCGCTCACTCCGCGGGCGTGGAACTGGTGATGACGGCGAAGACGGCTCCGTGCGGGTCGAGCAGTTGGGCGAGGCGGCCGACGCCGTGCACGTCGGTGGCGGGGATCCGGACCTTCGCGCCGAGCCGGTCGGCGATGGCGAGGGAGGCGTCCACGTTGGGCACCTCGAAGTAGGGGAGCCAGTGCGAGCCGGTGCCGCGGGCGGTGTGCTCGGGGCCGAGCTGGAGGATGCCGCCGTGGGCGTCGTCGGTGCCGCCGCCGGCCGGGGTGAGCACGGTGTAGAGCACCTCGCCGAGCGGGACGTCCTGTTCCTGCCAGCCGAAGACCGTGCGGTAGAAGGCCTTGGCCCGTTCGGCGTCGACGCTGTAGCACTCCGCCCAGCAGAGGCTGACCTGGTCGTTGACGACGTCCAGGCCGCGGGTGTCGTGCGGTTGCCAGACCGCGAAGTCGGCGCCGGTCGGGTCGGTGTAGCCGGCCATCCGGCCCGCGGTGAAGACGTCGAAGGGGGCGTACCGCACCCGGCCGCCCGCCTGTTCCACCAGGTCGGTGGTGCGGTCGGCGTCGTCCGTGGCGAAGTACAGCGTCCAGCCGGGCAGCGCGCCGTCCTCGGTGAGCGGGCCGAGCGCGGCGGCGGTGCGGCCGTCGAGCTGGAAGAAGCCGTAGCCGCCGGCCTCCGGGCCGGCCGAGTCGAAGGTCCAGCCGAACAGGGCGGTGTAGAAGTCGACGGAGGCCCGGGTGTCGGGGCTGCTCAGGTCGAGCCAGTCCGGGGAACCGGGGCGGAAGTCGGTGTTGAGCATGGCGGCACTGCTCCTCGGACGGGTCCCGTACGGGCGCGGTGGTCGACCCCCTTGGACCTTCCAGCCTGGCATCTGGTCGGGGGCGGTGCACGGCAGGAGTCAAGGGGCGGCGGGGCTTGTCCGCGCCGGGCGGTACGGTGCGTAACGGAATCGTCCACCCGTACCGGTCGAAGGGGGCTCCGGTGGGCAAGCAGGCGCAGGCGGGGCAGCAGGAGCAGCAGGCCGCGCGCCAGCTCGCGCAGGTCGAGGGCGTGCTGGAGCGGATCACCTACGCCAACGAGGAGACCGGTTACACAGTGGCCCGGGTGGACACCGGCCGGGGCGCCAACGACCTGCTGACGGTGGTGGGCGCGCTGTTGGGCGCGCAGGTCGGGGAGTCGCTGCGGCTGCACGGGCGGTGGGGTTCGCACCCGCAGTACGGGCGGCAGTTCACGGTGGAGAACTACACGACGGTGCTGCCCGCGACGATCCAGGGCATCCAGCGGTACCTGGGCTCGGGGCTGATCAAGGGGATCGGTCCGCGGTTCGCCGAGCGGATCGTGGAGCGCTTCGGGGTGGACACCCTGGAGGTGATCGAGAACGAACCGGGCCGGCTGATCGAGGTGCCGGGGCTGGGGCCGAAGCGCACCAGGAAGATCGCCGAGGCCTGGGAGGAGCAGAAGGCGATCAAGGAGGTGATGGTCTTCCTCCAGGGGGTCGGGGTGTCGACCTCGCTGGCGGTGCGGATCTACAAGCAGTACGGCGACGCCTCGATCGGGGTGGTGAAGAACGAGCCGTACAAGCTGGCCGCAGACGTCTGGGGCATCGGTTTCCTGACGGCGGACCGGATCGCCCAGGCAGTGGGCATCCCGCACGACAGTCCGGAGCGGGTGAAGGCCGGGCTGCAGTACGCGCTGTCGCAGAGCAGCGACCAGGGCCACTGCTACCTGCCGGAGGAGCGGCTGATCGCGGACGGCGTGAAGCTGTTGCAGGTGGACGTCGGGCTGGTGATCGACTGCCTGGCGGAGCTGGTCGCGGCCGAGGGGGTGGTGCGCGAGACGGTGCCGGGGGAGGCGGGCGAGCCGATCACCGCGGTGTACCTGGTGCCGTTCCACCGGGCGGAGATCTCGCTCGCCAACCAGCTGCTGCGGCTGCTGCGTTCGGACTCCGACCGGTTGCCGTGGTCGGCGGAGGTGGACTGGCCGGCGGCGCTGGAGTGGCTGGCCCGGCGGACCGGCGCGGAGCTGGCGCCGGAGCAGGAGCAGTCGGTGCGGCTGGCGCTGACCGAGAAGGTCGCGGTGCTGACGGGTGGTCCGGGCTGCGGCAAGTCGTTCACGGTGAAGTCCATCGTGACGATGGCGCTGGCCAAGCGGGCGAAGGTGGTGCTGGCGGCGCCGACCGGGCGGGCGGCGAAGCGGCTGGCGGAGCTGACCGGGGCGGAGGCCTCGACGGTGCACCGGCTGCTGGAGCTGAAGCCGGGCGGCGACGCCGCGTACGACCGGGACCGGCCGTTGGACGCGGACCTGGTGGTGGTGGACGAGGCCTCGATGCTGGACCTGATCCTGGCGAACAAGCTGGTCAAGGCGGTGCCGCCGGGGGCGCACCTGCTGTTCGTGGGGGACGTGGACCAGCTGCCCTCGGTGGGGGCCGGCGAGGTGCTGCGGGACCTGCTGGCGCAGGACGGGCCGATCCCGTCGGTGCGGCTGACCAGGATCTTCCGGCAGGCGCAGCAGTCGGGCGTGGTCACCAACGCGCACCGGATCAACGAGGGGAAGCCGCCGCTGACGGAGGGTCTGACGGACTTCTTCCTGTTCGTGGAGGACGACACCGAGCGGGCGGCCGGTCTGACGGTGGACGTGGTGGCGCGTCGGATCCCGCAGAAGTTCGGCTTCGACCCGCGCCGGGACGTGCAGGTGCTGGCGCCGATGCACCGGGGACCGGCCGGGGCGGGGAACCTGAACACCCTGTTGCAGGCGGCCGTGACGCCGGCCCGGGAGGGGTTGGCGGAGCGGCGGTTCGGTGGGCGGACGTTCCGGGTGGGGGACAAGGTCACCCAGATCCGCAACAACTACGACAAGGGGCGGAACGGCGTCTTCAACGGCACAGTGGGAGTGGTGACCGCCCTCAGCGTGGACGACCAGCGGCTGACGGTGCTCACCGACGAGGACGAGGAGGTGTCGTACGACTTCGACGAGCTGGACGAGCTGGTCCACGCGTACGCGGTGACGATCCACCGCTCGCAGGGCAGTGAGTACCCGGTGGTGGTGATTCCGGTCACCATGTCCGCTTGGACGATGCTCCAGCGAAATCTGCTCTACACCGCCGTGACCAGGGCGAGGAAACTCGTGGTGCTGGTTGGGTCACGGAAGGCGATCGCCCAGGCCGTGCGGGCCGTCAGCGCAGGTCGGCGGCATGCCGCGCTCGATCATCGACTTGCAACTGGATGATTATCCAGCAGGATGGTTGCCTCTAATGTTCTCTTGACGTGAAGAGATTTACGGCAGAGCCTAGGGTGGTGCCGATCTTGTCCGGTTCGTACCGGCTGCGGCGGCAGGTTTTGTAGGGGCGGGCCCTTCCGGGCCACCCCGGGTGCGCGACTGTCCTCCGGATGGGGGATCGTGGAGACAGTCAGGGCACCTTGGAAGAGGATTCATTTCGTCGGTGAGGAAGACGTGAGCGACAACTCGGTAGTACTGCGGTACCAGGACGGCGAGTACGAGTACCCCGTCGTCGAGAGCACTGCGGGCAACGCCGGCTTCGACATCTCGAAGCTGCTCCCGCAGACCGGCCTGGTCACCCTGGACAACGGCTTCGGTAACACCGCCGCGTACAAGTCCGCGATCACCTTCGTGGACGGCGACAACGGCATCCTGCGGTACCGCGGCTACCCGATCGAGCAGCTCGCAGCACAGGGCGGCTTCATCGAGACCGCGTACCTCCTGATCAACGGCGAGCTGCCCAACGCGGACCAGCTGGCGGAGTTCAACCGCGAGATCACCCAGCACACGCTGCTGCACGAGGACGTCAAGCGCTTCTTCCAGGGCTTCCCGCGGGACGCCCACCCGATGGCCATGCTGTCCTCGGTGGTCGGTGCGCTCTCCACGTTCTACCCGGAGAGCCACAACCCGTTCGACGCCGACCAGCGCCACCTGTCGACCGTCCGCCTGCTCGCCAAGCTGCCGACGATCGCCGCCTACGCGTACAAGAAGGCGATGGGCCAGCCCTTCGTCTACCCGCGCAACGACCTCAGCTACGTGGAGAACCTCCTCCGGATGACCTTCGCGGTCCCGGCCGAGGACTACGAGCTCAACCCGGTCGTCGTCAACGCGCTGGACAAGCTGCTGATCCTGCACGCGGACCACGAGCAGAACTGCTCGACCTCCACCGTGCGCCTGGTCGGCTCCAGCCACGCCAACCTGTTCGCCTCCATCTCGGCCGGCATCTCGGCGCTGTGGGGCCCGCTGCACGGCGGCGCCAACCAGGCCGTGCTGGAGATGCTGGAGAGCATCCAGAAGGACGGCGGCGACGTCGACGCGTTCATCACCAAGGTGAAGAACAAGGAAGCCGGCGTCAAGCTGATGGGCTTCGGCCACCGCGTCTACAAGGCCTTCGACCCGCGCGCCGCGCAGGTCAAGCTGCTGGCGCACGAGGTCCTCGGCCAGCTCGGCAAGAGCGACGAGCTGCTGGAGATCGCGCTCAAGCTGGAGGAGCACGCCCTCAAGGACGACTTCTTCATCTCGCGCAAGCTGTACCCGAACGTGGACTTCTACACCGGCCTGATCTACCGCGCCATGGGCTTCCCGACCAGCATGTTCACCGTGCTGTTCGCCCTCGGCCGGCTGCCCGGCTGGATCGCCCACTGGCACGAGATGATCAACGACCCGACCAGCCGGATCGGCCGCCCGCGCCAGATCTACACCGGCGTCGCGATCCGCGACTACGTCGAGCTCGAGCAGCGCTGACGTAGCACCGCACCGAAAGGGGCCCGGCCGCTGCTGAGCGGCCGGGCCCCTTCGCGTCCCCGTTCCCCGACCCGGAAGGGTCCGGAGCGCGGGGACGGAACCGTACGGCGCACGACTCCGGGGCCCGACTGCGACCGGGGACGGCCGCTCAAAGCGTCCCTGGCCCGCCACACCCCGGCGCCGTGCGCGAAGGCCGTCGAGAGTTTCGACGACCGTTCCCGGGGCCCGCCGGAGCCCCGTCGGCGGCAGCCGCTGGAAGCGCGGGACGCGTTGCCGTTAGTCGCGCCCCGCCCAGCGGAAAAACTGCCGCACTACCAACCTAAGACGTATCAGGGTGCGAGAAGTTACGCCCGGGGGGTGTGAGCTGCCTCTCGCCACGCTCCGTAGGCGCTTCGTACCGCGCCCATATCACACCTTCCCTCGCGCACGACGTCACCCTCCCCGCAGTCACGGCAACCGAGCGTGATAGGAATCGTGGCATTCCGGTACGGACCGTCGCGCCCCCTCGTCGCGCGACGGCGGAACTGGGGAGGGAGTGCGCAGATGGCCAGGAACGTCGTCGTCACCGGCGGTGGCACGGGAATCGGGTACGAAGTCGCGCGGCGGTTCGCCGAGGCGGGTGAGCACGTGGTGATCGTGGGTCGCCGTCGTGAGGTCCTGGAGAAGGCCGCGGCCGACCTCGGGCCGAACGTCACCCCGCTGGTGTGCGACCTCGCCGACCCGGACGCGGTGGAGGCCGCGCTGGCCGAACTGCCCGAGCGGATCGACGTGTTGGTGAACAACGCCGGCAGCCGGGAGACCGTGGTCGGCGGTGGGCCGCACGCCCTGTTGGCCCGCTGGCGCGGCGACTTCGAGCGCAACGTGCTGACCGTGGTGCTGCTCACCGAGTCGATCCGGGACCGGCTCACCCCGGGCTCCGGCCGGGTCGTCACCATCAGCTCCATCGCCGCCCTGCGCGGGGCCGGCTCCTACGGCGCGGCGAAGGCCTCGCTGCACGCCTGGAACCACTTCCTGGCCGCCCAGTTGGGCACCTCGGGGATCACCGCCAACATCGTCGCGCCGGGCACGGTGGCCGGCACCGAGTTCTTCGGGCCGCGGCTGGACGAGGCCGAGGTGGCCCGCCGGGCGGCGCGCACCCTGCTCGGCCGGATCGGCGAGACCGGGGAGGTCGCGGCGGCGGTGCACTTCCTCGCCTCGCCCGAGGCCGGGTTCGTCACCGGCGAGATCCTGCACTGCAACGGCGGGGAACTGCTGGGGCGTTGAGGCGTTGAGGTGTGCCGAGGGGCCCGGACCGTTGGTGGTTTCCAGCGGTGGTTCGGGCCCCTCGCGGCTGTCCGGGCCGGACTCGGGGTGTGCTCGGGTCCGGCTCAGGCGGGTTGGAAGCGGCGCAGCCGGAGGCTGTTGCCGACCACGAGGACCGAGGAGAAGGCCATGGCCGCTCCGGCGATCATCGGGTTGAGCAGTCCGGCGGCGGCCAGCGGCAGGGCGGCGACGTTGTAGCCGAAGGCCCAGAAGAGGTTGCTCTTGATGGTGCCGAGGGTCCTGCGGGAGAGTCGGATGGCGTCGGCGGCGGCGCGCAGGTCGCCGCGGACCAGGGTGAGGTCGGCGGCCTCGATCGCGGCGTCGGTGCCGGTGCCCATGGCCAGGCCGAGGTCGGCCCGGGCGAGGGCGGCCGCGTCGTTGACGCCGTCGCCGACCATCGCGACGACCTTGCCCTCGGCCTGCAGCCGCTTGACGGCGTCGACCTTGTCCTGCGGCATGACCTCGGCGATCACGTGCTCCGGTGCGATGCCGACCTCGGCCGCGACCGCCGCGGCCACCGCCCGGTTGTCGCCGGTCAGCAGCACCGGGGTGAGCCCCAGGGCGCGCAGGTCGGCGATGGCCTCGGCGCTGGTCGGCTTGACCGCGTCGGCGACCTCCAGCACGGCCCGGGCCGCGCCGTCCCAACCGACCGCGATCGCGGTGCGCCCCGCCGCTTCTGCGGTGGCCTTGGCGCGGGCCAGAGCGGACGGCAGCTGCGGTGTGCGGTCGGCCGCCGGGGCCTCGCGCCCGGCCGTGACCGTGCGACCGTCCACGACGCCCTGCACGCCCCGGCCGGGGAGGCTGCGGAAGTCCCGGACCGGTGGCAGCGGGCCGGTCCGCTCCTCGGCGGCGGTGGCGATCGCCCGGGCGATCGGGTGCTCGGAGGCGTGTTCCACGGCCCCGGCCAGCCGCAGTGCCTCGGCCTCGGTGACGCCCTCGGTGGTGTGCACGGCGAGCAGGGTCATCCGGCCGGTGGTGACGGTGCCGGTCTTGTCCAGCACGACGGTGTCGACCTTGCGGGTGGTCTCCAGCACCTCGGGGCCCTTGATCAGGATGCCCAGCTGGGCGCCGCGGCCGGTGCCGACCAGCAGTGCGGTCGGGGTGGCCAGGCCGAGGGCGCACGGGCAGGCGATGATCAGCACGGCCACGGCGGCGGTGAACGCCTCGGTGGGGCTGTCGGTCGCCAGCAGCCAGCCGACCAGGGTGGCCAGGGCGATCAGGATGACCACCGGGACGAAGACCGCGGAGATCCGGTCGGCCAGCCGCTGGGCGGCTGCCTTGCCGTTCTGGGCGTCCTCGACCAGCCTGGCCATCCGGGCCAGCTGGGTGTCCGCGCCGACCCGGGTCGCCTCGACGACCAGCCGGCCGCCCGCGTTGACGGTCGCCCCGGTGACGCTGTCCCCGACGGCGACCTCGACCGGGACGGACTCGCCGGTGAGCATCGAGGCGTCCACCGCGGAGCTGCCCTCGACCACGACGCCGTCGGTGGCGACCTTCTCGCCGGGGCGCACCACGAAGCGCGTGCCGACGGTCAGCCGATCCACCGGCAGCCGGACCTCGCGGCCCTCCTGGAGGACGGCGACGTCCTTGGCGCCCAGGTCGAGCAGGGCGCGCAGGGCGGCGCCGGCCCGGCGCTTGGAGCGGGCCTCCAGGTGGCGGCCGAACAGGATCAGCACGGTGACGGCGGCGGCGGTCTCCAGGTAGAGGGTGGCCGCGGGGTCGGTGGCGCCGATCGCGAGCGAGAAGTCGTGGCGCATCCCGGGCATTCCGGCGTGGCCCCAGAACAGGGCCCAGCAGGACCAGCCGAAGGCGGCCAGGGTGCCGAGCGAGACCAGGGTGTCCATGGTCGCGGCGCCGTGCTTGAGGTTGGTCCAGGCGGCGCGGTGGAAGGGCAGGCCGCCGTGGACGACGACCGGGCCGGTGAGGGCGAAGGCCAGCCACTGCCAGTTGGTGAACTGCAGGGCCGGGACCATCGAGAGCAGTACCACCGGGAGGCTGAGCAGGGCGCTGATCTGCAGGCGCTCGCGCAGCGGGTCGGGTTCCTCGGGTTCCTCGGGGGCCGCGGCGGGTTGCTCGGTGGCGACGGGGGTGGGGGGCGGCGGGAGTTCGGCGGTGTAGCCGGTCCGCTCGACGGTGGCGATCAGGTCGGCGACCGTGACGCCGGGGCTGTAGTCGACCCGGGCCTTCTCGGTGGCGAAGTTGACGGCGGCCTCGACACCGTCCATCCGGTTGAGTTTCTTCTCGATCCGGGCGGCGCAGGAGGCGCAGGTCATCCCGCCGATCGACAGCTCGACCCGGTCCCGTGCCTCGACGCCGGGGGCGGAGGTGGTCATGCGGTGGGCTCCTCGATGGGTCCGTGCGGCGGGTCGGTACGGCGGGGTCCGTTTGGTGGGCCGGTGCGATGGGTCGGTGCGGCGGGGGGCCGTGCTGCCGGGCCCCCGCCGGACCGGTCCGGGGCGGCTCAGGCGGTGCGGCCGACCAGTTCGTAGCCGGCCTCGTCGATCGCGGCGCGGATCTCGTCCTCGACCAGCGGGGCGGCGGAGGAGACCGTGACGGTGCCGGCCTGGGCGTCGGCGGCGACCTCGGTGACACCGGCCAGGGCGGAGAGCTCCTCGCTGATCGCCTTCTCGCAGTGGCCGCAGCTCATGCCGGACACGGTGTAGGTGATGGTGGTGGACATCGGGGGCCTCCGGTCGGTGCGGGGTACTGGTTGCCGCTCTCTTGTTCGTCAACCTTGTTCGTCAACACCATACCCCTAAGGGGTATTTCCCGGAGGGGGTGGGTGAGGAGGATCGCATCGTAGGCGACGGCGACCGTCAGGCCGGGGAGGAGGAGTACTGCGCCGGGATCGGCGCCGTGGGCTCGCTCCGGACCAGCAGCCGTAGCCAGAGCAGCCCGCCCAAGGAGACCACGAGCAGGCCGGCGGTGTCGTAGACGGTGTACAGGTGGACCTGCTCGCTGGAAGGGTTCGGCATGTAGCCCAGGTCGAACAGGGCGCGCTGGAAGTCGCTGGTGGTGGTCCGGGCGACCAGCCAGACCGCGATGCCGCTCGTGCTGTCCCAGAGCGCGTGCAGCAGCGATACGCCCAGGTAGGTGAGGAGCAGCGGGGCGGTGAGGCGGAACCGGCCGCCGCGCCGCTCGCGGAACAGCACCCCGCCGATGATCGCCGTCCACAGGATGTGGCCGACCGGCGCCAGCACCCCGCGCAGGATCTCGGTCTCCACCAGGTCGTCGAGCGAGAGTCCTTGGATGCTCAGCACGGCGTTGAACGCGTATCCAGCGCTCTCGAACGCCGCGAAGCCAGCGCCGACCGTGGCGCCCAGCACCAGTCCGTACCGCAGGCCGCCGACCCGCAGCCGCCGGCAGAGCAGGACCAGTGCGGCCAGCTTGACCGCCTCCTCGATCAGGCCGACGCCGACGTACATCCAGACCGAGGGGGCGAGCAGGTAGGACTCCAGCACGGAGGCGCCCAGGACGCCGATCACCCCGCCGATGCCGAAGCAGGCGAGGATCAGGCCCGGGCCGAGGTCGGCCGCGTAGCGCTCGTAGGCCCAGATCACCACCGTCGCCGGGACGAGGAAGCTGCCGAGCAGCACGATCGTGGGGACCAGGTTGCTGTTGTCGGTGAAGAAGGTCACCAGGACGGTGCAGACCCAGAGCAGCAGGCCGGTCAGGAAGAACTTGACCCAGTGGTGGGGCCGGGCGGTCGCCCGGACGGGGGGTGAGGTGATGCGCGGAGTGGGTCGGTATCCGGACACCGGACAGGGCCTCCTCTGAGTGACCGCTTTGGTCGAACTTTATGACAAATCAGGCATTTAGGTAATGTTCGGTATGTGTTCCGGATGCACCGCGCCCAGTCGCCCACCACGCCGGCCCTGCAGGCCATCGACCTCCAGAACCTGCCGTTCTGGCGGCGGGCCGCACCGGCGCTGCTCGCCGTCCTGCTGGTCGCGCTCGCGGACCTCCTCTCCGGCAAGGACCGGTACCTCGCACCGCTGATGACCGTGGTCCCGGCGGTCGCCGCGCTCACCCTCAAGCCCGGCGAGCTGCTCGCCGTCTGCGCGGTCGGGCTGATCGCGGTCTTCGGGCTCAGCCACTACGACCAGGTCGACAACATCAACGACGCCCGCTTCCTTTACGGTGCGATGGTCAGCTATCTGGTGTTGACGCTCTTCTCGGCCTGGGTGGCGCGGGTCCGGATGCGGCGGGCGGCCGCCTTCGCGGCGGTCAGCTCGGTCGCCGAGGCCGCCCAGCGGGCCCTGCTGCGGCTGCCCGGACCGGCCGTCGGGCCGCTGCGGCTCGCGGTGCGGTACGTGTCCGCCGCGGACGCCTCGCGGATCGGCGGGGACCTCTACTCGGTGCTGGAGACGCCGCACGGCACCCGGGTCGCGGTCGGGGACGTCCGGGGCAAGGGGCTCGCCGCGGTGCAGACCGCGGCCGTGGTACTCGGGGCCTTCCGGGAGGCCGCGTACGACGAGGCGGGACTGCGGGGGGTCGCGGCACGGATCGAGGCCAGCGTCGAACGGCACGTGCCGGACGGGGAGTTCACCACCGCGCTGTTCGCGGAGTTCCGTGCGCCCGGGCGGATGGAGCTGCTGCAGTACGGGCACGTGGCGCCGATCCGGGTCGACCGGGAGGGGCGGGTGCACGTGCTGGACGCTCCCGACCCCTGGGTGCCGCTGGGGCTCGGGCGGCTGGCGACGGGGGAACCGACCACCTGGGGGCAGCCGTTCGGGGCCGAGGACGTGCTGGTGCTGTGCACGGACGGGGTGATCGAGGCCCGGCACCGCAGGAGCGGGGAGTTCTACCCGCTGGCGGAGCGGGTCGGGCCGCTGGTGCAGGGGGCCGCGCGCTCGGCGGGGGAGCTGGAGGCGGCGGTGGAGCGGGTCTACGCGGACCTGTTGGCGCACACGGGTGGGGAGTTGCGGGACGACGCGCTGTTGCTGTTGATCACGCGGACGGATTGAGGACGGATGGATCGGGGACGGATCGAGGGGCGGAGGGTGGCTGCGGGCGCGCGGGCGGGGCCGCGCGCCCGAAGGGGTCAGGCGGCGGTGGTGTCGGCGAGGGTGCGGAAGATGAGCGCGGTGGAGGTGGCGCCGGGGTCCTGGTGGCCGATGCTGCGTTCGCCGAGGTAGGAGGCGCGGCCCTTGCGGGCCTGGAGGGGGACGGTGTCCCGGGCGCCCCGTTCGGCGGCTTCGGCCGCGGCCTCGGCGGCCTCCGGGAGGGAGGCGCCGGCGGCGGCCGCGCTGCGGAAGGCGGCGACGGCCGGGGTCCAGGCGTCCACGATGGTCTTGTCGCCCGGTTCGGCCTTGCCGAGGGCGCGGACCGCGTCCAGGCCGGCCGCCAGGGCCTCGGCGACGGCAGCCGGGCCGGCGGGCTCGGGCAGGGCGGCGCCGACGGCGCGGAAGGCCTTGCCGTACAGCGGGCCGGAGGCGCCGCCGACCTTGGAGATCAAGGTGGTGCCGGTCTTGGTCAGCACCGCGCCGGGGCCGACCGGCCGGGGGCCGTCCAGGGCGGTGAGGACGGCGGCGAAGCCGCGTCGGAGGTTGCTGCCGTGGTCGCCGTCGCCGATCGCCGAGTCCAGCTCGGTGAGCCGGGCCTGCTCCTTCTCGACGGCCGCGGCGATCGCGCGGATCCAGGCCTCGGCGAGGGTGGTGTCGAAGTCCATGCCGTCTCCCTTCAGGCCCGCTTGAGCGCGGGGGTGTCGACCGGGGCGTCCCAGAGCTCCAGCAGCTCGGTGTCGGCCTTGGTGAGGGTGAGCGAGAAGCCCGCCATGTCGAGGCTGGTGACGTAGTTGCCGACCAGGCTGCGGGCCACCGTGATGCCGCGCTCGGCGAGCCGGGCGGCGACCTCGCCGTAGACCACGTACAGCTCCAGCAGCGGGGTCGCGCCCAGACCGTTGAGCAGGGCGATCACCTCGTCACCGGGGGTCAGGTGGTGGTCGGTGAGGATGGTCTCGACCACCTCGGCGGCCAGTTCGCGGGCCGGGCGGAGCTTCTCCCGGCGGCGGCCGGGCTCGCCGTGGATGCCGACGCCGACCTCGATCTCGTCCTCGGGCAGGTCGAAGCCGGGCTTGCCGGCGGCCGGGACGGTGGCCGCGGTGAGGGCGATCGCGAACGACCGGGAGGCGGCGTTGACCCGCTCGCCGAGGGCGGCCACCTCGTCCAGTCCGGCGCCGCGTTCGGCCAGCGCGCCGGCCGTCTTCTCGACCAGGACGGTCGCGCCGGTGCCCCGGCGGCCGGCGGTCCAGGTGGAGTCCTCGACCGCGACGTCGTCGTTGACCAGGACGGTGCGGACCTCCAGTCCCTCCTCGGCGGCCAGTTCGGCGGCGAGCTCGAAGTTCATCACGTCGCCGGTGTAGTTCTTCACCACGAAGACCACCCCGGCGCCGCTCTCCACCGCCTTGGCGGCGGCCAGCATCTGGTCCGGGACGGGGGAGGTGAACACCTCGCCGGGGCAGGCGGCGTCGAGCATGCCGGGGCCGACGAAGCCGCCGTGCAACGGCTCGTGGCCGGAACCGCCGCCGGAGATCAGCGCGACCTTGGGACCGGCCGGGCGGACGGCCCGGGTGATCACCCGGTTGGGGATGTCCACCGTCAGCTCGGGGTGGGCGGCGGCGACTCCGGCCAGGGCGTCCTCCAGGACGCTCTCCGGGGTGTTGATCAGCTTCTTCAACGCTCTTCGCTCCCTTGGGTGACCTCGACGGAGACGGGCGACACGGCTGCGGACGCTGCCGGACCCGACGCTACGCCGGACGGGGGGTGCGGGCACGGGGTGCGACACGCGCGATTCAGGTCACTCTCCCGGAGTAGTGCGGCGGCGCCGTAGGGTCGGCCGCATGAGCGGACACGTGGGCATTGTTCTGGTTTCGCACAGCGCTCGACTCGCGGAGGGGCTGCGCGAGTTGCTCGGCGAACTCACCTCGGACGGCGTGCTGGTGGTGGTCGCGGCCGGGACGGAGGACGGCGGGCTGGGCACCAGTTACGAGCTGATCGCCGGGGCGGTCGTGGCGGCGGACGGCGGTGCGGGCGTGGTGGTGCTGCCGGACCTCGGCAGTTCGGTGCTCACCGCCGCGACCGTGCTGGAGGACGAACCGCGGCCGGACGTACGGCTGGTGGACGCGCCGTTCGTGGAGGGCGCGGTGGCCGCCGCCGTCACCGCCTCGGCCGGGGCGGGACTGGCCGAGGTGGTCGCGGCCGCCGAGGAGGCGCGGTCGTTCCGCAAGCTCCGGTAGCCGCCCGGCGTCCGCCGGCTACCTCGCGCGGCTACTTCGCGCGGCTACTTCGCGCGGCTACTTCGCGCGGCTACTTCGCGCGGCTACTTCGCGCGGCTACTTCGCGCGGCTACTTCGCGTCCGCGTAGCAGTCCACCACCGCGGTGCTGAGCGGGAAGCGCACCGGGGTGTCGCCGAAGACCAGCCGCCGGGCCTCGTCGGCGGCCTCGGTGACGGCCTCGACCACCGCCTCGGCCAGGTTCGCCGGGGTGTGCACGATCACCTCGTCGTGCTGGAAGAACACCAGGTGCGGGCGGTCCGCCGGGACGGCCGTCGGCAGGTCGTTCAGTCGGCGGCGCAGCGCCGCCAGCAGGGCGAGCGCCCAGTCGGCGGCGCTGGCCTGGATGACGAAGTTGCGGGTGAACCGGCCGCGGGCGCGGGCGGTGCGGCCGCCGGTCTCGCCGGCCGTGTCGGCCTCGGTGAGGTCGAGGAAGGCGGCGGAGGCGGGCGGGCAGACCCGGCCGAGCCGGGAGGTGACCACGCCGCCGTCCTCGCCGGTGCGGGCGGCGGCCTCGACGTAGCCCATCGCGGCCGGGTAGCGGCGGCGCAGGGTGTTCAGCAGTGGGCCGATGTCGCCGCTGGTCTGCCCGTACATGGCACCGAGCAGGCCGAGCTTGGCCTTGTCGCGGTCGCCCTGGAAGGCGTTGGCGGCGAGTGCCTCGTACAGGTCGCCGCCGGCGGCGGTGCGGGCCAGCCCGGCGTCCTGGGAGAGCGCGGCGAGCACCCGGGGCTCCAACTGGGCGGCGTCGGCGACCACCAGCACCCAGCCCGGGTCGGCGACCACGGCCCGGCGCAGGATGCGCGGGATCTGCAGGGCGCCGCCGCCGCGGCTGGCCCAGCGGCCGGACACCACGCCGCCGACCACGTACTCGGGCCGGAAGCGCCCGCCGCGGGCCCAGGCGTCCTGCCAGGCCCAGCCGTGGGCGACGTGGATCCGGGCCAGCTCCTTGTAGCGGACCAGCAGCTGGGCGGCCGGGTGGTCGATCCCCTTGAGCTCCCAGGAGCGGGTGGAGCCGAGCTGGATGCCGGCCTCGGCGAAGGCGCGCAGCACCTGGGTGTGCGAGTCGGGGTTGAACGGCTTGGCGCCGAGGGACTGCTGGAGTTCGACGGCGAGGTCGGCCAGCACCCTGGGCTGGGTGCCGGGGACGGCGGGGCGGGGGCCGAGCAGGTCGGTGAGCAGCCGGTCGTGGACGTCGGAGCGCCAGGGCAGGCCGTCGTGCGCGATCTCGGCGGCGACCAGGGCGCCCGCCGACTCGGCGGCGACCAGCAGCCGGAAGCGCTGCCGGGCGGCCGGGTCGGTGATGGCGGCGATCCGCTGCTGCTGATCGGCGTGCACGGCGACCACCGCGTCCAAGGGGTCGGCGCCGGGCGGGAGTTGCAGCCGGTCGGGGGCGAACAGGGTGTCCTGCCCGTCGTCCGCGTCGGCGAGCCCCGGTTCGGGCAGGTCGTCCGGGACGGGCAGGCCGCGCAGCCGGGCCCAGGCGGCGCCGAGCGAGCGCGGCGCGCCGAAGCGGCCCTCGTGGCCCACCAGCAGGGCCTCGACCAGCCGGAGGTCGTGGCAGCGGGCGAGCCGGTCGGGCAGCCGGGGCAGCAGCGGGGCGTACCCGGAGTCGGCGGAGGCCCAGACCCAGCGCGGCGCCGGTGCACCGGCACGGCCGGCGGCCTCCCGGGCGGCGACGGCCGCGGCGAGGTCGCGGACGGCCTCCGGTGGGCCGAGCGGGCGGCCGGCGTCGTCCAGCGGCTGGAGGCGGCCGCCGGGGCCGTGCGGGTCGGGCACGAGGGCGGTTCTGGGGGCCACGGCGGGCGTCTCCTCTCCGATGGGTCCGGGTGAGTCCGATGGGGTCCGGGCGGGTCCGGTGCGTCCGACCGGGGTCGGTCCCGGTCGGTCGGGGGCGGGCGGGTGTGCGGTCGGGGTGCGGGTGTGCGGCCCGCGGGTCTGCGCCGTCGACGTTAACGGGTGGGTCTGACAACGACGACCGGGGGTCTATGGGCACGCGCCACGACACCGCGTAGGGTCGGCGAATGACCGAGAACCCGTTCTTCGCGGCCAGCCCACTGGTCTATGAACTGCCTCCCTACGCCGAGATCCGGGAGGAGCACTACCTGCCCGCCTACGAGCGTGGCATGGCCGAGCAGCTGGCCGAGATCGCGGCGATCACCGGCACCCCCGGCGGGCCGACCTTCGAGAACACCCTGGTGGCCCTGGAGCGCTCCGGCGCGCTGCTGCGCCGGGTGGACGCGGTGTTCCGGAACCAGTCCTCCTCCGACACCACCGAGCTGCTGGACGAGGTGGAGGCGAAGGTCAGCCCGCTGCTCGCCGCCCACCACGACGCGATCCACCTGGACCAGGAGCTGTTCGCCCGGATCGAGGCGCTGCACGGGGACCGGGCCGCGCTGGGGCTGGACCCGGAGTCGCTGCGGCTGCTGGAGCGCTGGTACACCGCGTTCGTCCGCTCCGGCGCCCGGCTGGGCGCGGCCGAGCAGGTCCGGCTGCGCGGGCTGAACGCCGAACTCGCCGCGCTGGGCACCACCTTCCAGCAGAACGTGAACGCGGCGACCCGCGCCGCCGCGCTGGTGGTGGACTCCGCCGAGGAGCTGGTCGGACTCTCCGAGGGCGCGATCGCCGGTGCGGCGGAGAACGCCCGGGTGCTGGGCCACGAGGGCAAGTACGTGCTGAGCCTGAAGAGCCCCTCCAACCAGCCCGAACTGGCCCAGCTCGCCGACCGTTCGGTGCGCGAGCGGCTGCTGGCGGCCTCGCTGGGCCGGGGCGTCGAGGAGAACGGTCCGCTGGCGATCCGGCTGGCCGCGCTGCGCGCCGAGCGGGCCGCGCTGCTGGGCCACCCGAGCCACGCCGCGTACGTGGTGGTGGACGAGACGGCCGGTACCGTCGAGGCGGTGTCCGGCCTGCTCGCCCGGCTGGTGGAGCCCGCGCTGGCGAACGCCCGCCGGGAGGCCGCCGAGCTGGCCGAGGTGGCGGCCGCGGACGGGGTCGGGGAGATCGCCGCGCACGACTGGGCGTACTACTCGGAGAAGGTCCGACAGGCCTCCTACCAGGTGGACGCGGCGGCGCTGCGCCCGTACTTCGAGCTGGAGCGGGTGCTGCGGGACGGCGTGTTCTTCGCCGCGGAGCTCGCCTACGGGCTGACCTTCACCGAGCGGCCGGACCTGACGGCGCACCACCCGGACGCCCGGGTCTTCGAGGTGTTCGAGCAGGACGGCGGCTCGTTGGGCCTGTTCATCGGCGACTTCCACGCCCGGGCCTCCAAGCGCGGCGGCGCCTGGATGGACGAGCTGGTCGGCCAGTCCCGGCTGACCGGGCGGCGGCCGGTGGTGCTCAACAACCTCAACGTCCCGCGCCCGGCGCCCGGTGAGCCGGCGCTGCTCAGCTGGGACGAGGTGCGCACCCTGTTCCACGAGTTCGGGCACGCGCTGCACGGGCTGTTCTCGGACGTCGAGTACCCGCTGTTCGCAGGCACGGCGGTGCCGCGGGACTTCGTGGAGTTCCCCTCGCAGGTCAACGAGATGTGGATGGTCCGGCCCGAGGTGCTGGCCAACTACGCCCGCCACCACGCGACCGGGGAGCCGCTGCCGACCGAGCTGGTCGAGCGGATGACCGCGGCGGAGGGCTTCGGGGAGGGCTTCCGGACCGTCGAGTACCTGGCGGCGACCCTGCTGGACTGGGCCTGGCACACCCTGCCGGAGGGCCAACCGGTCGAGGACGCCGAGGAGTTCGAGGCGCGGGCGCTGGCGGCGGCCGGGATCGACTTCCCGGCGATCCCGCCGCGCTACCGCACGCCGTACTTCCAGCACATCTTCTCCAGCGGCTACAGCGCCGGGTACTACGCGTACATCTGGTCGGAGGTGCTGGACGCGGACACCGTGCGGTGGTTCGAGACCAACGGGCGCCCGGTGCGGGAGAGCGGCGAGCTGTTCCGGCGCGAGCTGTTGGCGCGCGGGTTCAGCCGGGACCCGCTGGAGTCCTTCCGCGCGGTGGTCGGCCGGGCGCCGGAGACCGCGCCGCTGCTGGCCCGCCGGGGGCTGGGCTAGGGCGGGTCCGCCCGGCGGGATCGGCCGGACAGGGCCGGGCGCGGTGTCACCGGGCGGTGACGCGCACGGTCACCGGGGTGCCCGGGCGGGTGTGCGGGAGCCGGATCCGGACGGTGCCCGCGCGGCCGTCCGCGGGCTGCTCGACCTCGACCCGGGCGCCGGCGGGGGAGACGGCGACCCGGGCGCCGCGCGGGAACGCGGCGGGCGGCAGGACCAGTTCGCTGGGGTGCCCGGTGCCGTCGGCCGTCCAGCGGACCACGCCGTCGGCGGCGCGGACGTCCGACCCGGCCACGGCGGCCGGGTACGGGCCGAAGGCGGGCCCGTCGCCGGGGGCGGGCCGGCCGGCCGGGTCGAGCGCGCAGTAGCCGCCGGTGCCGCGGCACCAGTACCACATGGTCCAGCCCTCGGCGAAGCCGTCCATCGCGGCGACCTGGCGGCGCACCAGTTCGGTGTTGCCCGGGGTGCGGGAGTCCGGCGGGCCCCACTCGCCGACCAGGACGGGCAGGTGGTGGGCGGCCGGGTAGCCGGTGATCGCGGCGGTGTACTGCTCGATGAAGCCGTCGGCGGGGTTCCAGTCGGCGCCGTTCTCCACCGCGGTGTCGTAGAAGTGCGGGGCGTAGCCGAGCCGGGGCGCGCCGGGGCGGGGGTCGGTGAGGCCGGGCAGGGCGGTGGGCACGCCCTGGCCGACCAGCACGGTCGGTTCGACGAACAGCCAGGAGCGGGAGTCCACCCGGCGCACGGCGGTGATCAGCCGGCGGTACATGTCGGCGAGCCGGCCCCGCTCCAGGTCGGCGGAGGCGGCGGCGAGTGCGGCCGGGTCGCTCGGGTCGCCGGCCACCGGGCCGAACGGCTCGTTGAACAGGTCGTAGCCCAACAGGGAGCGGTGGCCGCGCAGTTCGCGGGCGAGCCGGGTGTAGAAGTCGGCCTGCCAGTCGCGCAGGTCGGGGTCGTCGTAGAGGTGGCGGAAGGCGGCCTGGACGGCGGGCTGGAAGTAGCCGGCGAACCAGTCCTTCGGGTCCGGGGTGAACGGCAGTCCGTCGTCGCGGGTGGCCCAGGTCGGGATGCCGTTGTCGCCGCCGACGAACTCCGGCCCGTAGACGTCCTGGTGGAAGTCGACCAGGACGAGCAGGCCCAGCCGGTCGGCGCGGTCCAGGAGCCGTCCGAGCCGGTGCAGTTCGGCGGGGTCGAGTCGGCCGCGCTCGGGTTCCAGCCTGGTCCAGGAGACCGGCAGTCGGACCAGGGTGAAGCCCTGGGCGGCGACGGCGTCGAGGTCGGCCGGGGTGGCCTCGGCGTACTTGTCGAGGTTGAAGCCGCGCAGCTGGAGGTGCCGGCCCTGGGCGTCGGTGAGCGCGGTGCGGCCGTCCGGGGCGGTGGCCGTGCCGGTGGGGAAGGGCGCGGGGTGCCAGGCGTGGGCCGGGGCCGTCGCCGTCGCCGGGGTGGCGGTCAGGGCGGCGGTGGCGGTGAGCAGCAGGGCGACGGCGGTGCGGCGCAGGCGCATCGGGGACCTCGCACGGCGGGGGGTGGGGGCCCGATGATGCCGGTGCCGCCGGGTGTCGCACAAGGGTCGTGCGCACAGTGGTCGCGCCCGGACGGGTCGCGTCACTTGTGCCCAAGGGTCCTGTGAGGAGGGGGAGTTCGGCCGGTAGCGGGTGCGGAGCGGGGGCGGTCAGTCGCCGTTCGGTTCGGCGGGGGCGGTCGGCAGGACGGCGGTCGGCAGGTCGGCGGCGGCCGCCAGGCGTCCCCAGAGCAGGTCGGCCAGCGCCTGCACCATGCGGGTGCGGGTGCAGGGCCTGGTCTCCAGCCACCAGTCCCCGGCGGCCAGCACCATGCCGGTGATGCCGCGGCCCCAGGCCTCGGCGAGCAGGTCGCGGTCGGCGCCGAGGTCGACCTGGCTCTGCACGGCCCGGGTGATCTCCTCGGCGATCTGCCGCAGCGCCGGGGCGAGGGCGTTGCCGGCGCCGCTCGGGTCGCCCGGCTCGGGGTGGGTGAGCAGTCGGTAGACCTGGGGGCGGGCCTCGATCCCGGCGAGGTAGGTGTCCAGGACGTGTTCGACCCGGTCGCGGCGTTCCAGCGGTTCGGCCAGGGCCTGCCGGACGGCGGCCAGCAGGCCGCCGGTGTGGCGTTCGGTCAGGGCTCTGATCAGGCCGGTCCGGTCGCCGAAGTGCCGGTAGAGGATCGGCTTGGTGATGCCGGCCTCGGCGGCGATGGCGTTCATGCTGGCGCTCGGCCCCTCGCGCTGGATGACCCGGTCGGCGGCGTTGAGCAGCTGCTCGCGGCGGGGCTCTCGGGACATGCGCTGCTCCTCGGATCCGGGGGTGGCCTGGGCGTTGACATCGGTTACCAATCAGTAGCAGACTCCGACGATGTTACCGGGGGTAACACCCCGGTGGGTCGCATCCTGCGGTCGCGTCCCGGCGGCCGTCGGGCCGCGTACCGGTGGCCGTGTTCCGGCGGCCGCATCCCGCGTCGTATCCCTTCTGCCCTTCTGCGGAGGCCCCACCATGAGCAGCACGTTCTCGCTGGACCCGGGCGCGGACCAGCTCGCCGTACGCGACTGGCTGCACGGCTTCGCCGCCGACGTGATCCGCCCCGCCGCGGCCGAGTGGGACGAGCGCGAGGAGACCCCCTGGCCGGTCATCCAGGAGGCCGCCAAGCTGGGCATCTACTCGCTGGACTTCTACGCCCAGCAGTACTTCGACCCCTCCGGCGTCGGCATCCCGATCGCGATGGAGGAGCTGTTCTGGGGCGACGCGGGCATCGGGCTGTCCATCGTCGGCACCACGCTGGCCGCCGTCGCGGTGCTCGCCAACGGCACCGACGAGCAGATCGGCACCTGGACCCCGCAGATGTTCGGCACCCCGGAGGACGTCAAGGTGGCCGCCTTCTGCTCCTCCGAACCGGACGCCGGCTCCGACGTGGGCGCGCTGCGCACCCGGGCGGTCTACGACGAGGCCAAGGACGAGTGGGTGCTGAACGGCACCAAGACCTGGGCCACCAACGGCGGGATCGCCGCCGTGCACCTGGTGGTGGCCTGTGTCGACCCGGAGCTGGGCACCCGCGGACACGCCTCCTTCGTCGTCCCGCCGGGCACCCCGGGGCTGAGCCAGGGCCAGAAGTTCAAGAAGCACGGCATCCGCGCCTCGCACACCGCCGAGGTGGTGCTCGACGGCGTCCGGGTGCCCGGCAGCTGCCTGCTCGGCGGCAAGGAGAAGCTGGACGAGCGGCTGGCCCGGGCCCGCGAGGGCGTGCGGCGGAGCGGTGGGGGCAACGCGGCGATGGCCACCTTCGAGGCCTCCCGCCCGGCCGTCGGCGCGCAGGCGATCGGCATCGCCCGGGCCGCGTACGAGGTGGCGCTGGACTACGCGAAGACCCGGGAGCAGTTCGGCCGCCCGATCATCGACAACCAGGGCGTGGCCTTCCAGCTCGCCGACATGCGGACCCGGATCGACGCGGCCCGGCTGCTGGTCTGGCGGGCGTCCTGGATGGCGGTCAACAACCAGCCGTTCACCGCGGCCGAGGGCTCGATGTCCAAGCTGTACGCGGGCGAGACGGCCAAGTTCGTCACCGCGCAGGCGATGCAGATCCTGGGCGGCAACGGCTTCACCCGGGAGTACCCGGTGGAGCGGATGCACCGGGACAGCGCGATCTACTCGATCTTCGAGGGGACCAGCGAGATCCAGCGGCTGGTCATCGCCCGGGCGATCTCGGGGGTGCCGATCCGCTGACGCCCGGCGGGCCCGCCGGGCGGCCTACCGGGCGGCCTATCGGGCGACCCAGAAGGTGAGCCCGGCGGTGAGGGCGCCCACCACCGCGCCGACGATCGTCTGCGCGGTGGTGTGGTCCCGGAGCGCCACCCGGGACCAGCCGATCACCGCGACCAGCGGGTAGAGCAGCAGCCACAGCGGGCCGAGCGCGATGCCGAGGCAGGCCACCGCGCCGCCGGCCACGGCGGTGTGCACGGAGACCTTCCACCAGACGGTGATCACCAGGATCGGGACCAGCGAGGCGAACATCGCCGCCACCATCGCGGTGAGGTCGCGCGGGGCGTCGGCCAGGATCATCACCGCGAAGCTGACGGCGACCGAGCCCATGATGAACGGGATGACGGTCAGCCGGCGCTGCCGGTGGCCGACGTGGCGGTCCTCCAGGGTGCCCTTGCGGATGCCGCGCTGGATGAACAGGGTCGGGATGACGGCCGCGAACAGTGCGGCGAAGACGGCCCAGCCGAGGCCGGCCCAGCCGTAGCGGAGGGCACCGATCAGCAGGCAGACCGCGATGATCACGTTCTTCGGCTCGACGCCGTCGGTGACCCGGCGGGCCCAGGTCGTCCGGCTGGTGGGGGCGGTCGTGGCCTCGGCGGTCATCGGGGTGCTGGCTCCGGGTGGGGGAGGACGGGTCGGCGGCGCGGTGCCGGTCGGATGATCGTACGTGAGCTGTCGGTGCCGCCCGTTCGCGTGGGCCCGGGGTGGCCGGGCCCCGGTCAGAACCGTGCCGGACGGCCCTCCAGGAATGCGCTCAGCCCCTCGCGCACGTCCGGGGCCTCCTGCGAGCGCCGCACCCAGGGCTCCAGCGCCTCGGCCGCCCGGTCCGCCGGGACGGCCAGCGCGGCCTTGACCGCGCCGATGGTCTGGGTCGACCGGTTGGTCAGCAGCCGGGCGAACTCCAGTGCGGCGGCGTCCAGTTCGGCGTCCGGCAGGACCCGCTCCACCAGGCCCAGCGGCAGCGCGTCCCGGCCGCGCACCAACTCGCCCGAGAACAACAGGTACTTGGTCCGGGCCGGGCCGACCAGCCGGGCCAGCCGCAGGGTCGGCACCGCCGGGTAGACCACGCCGAGCTTGGCCGGGGTGATTCCCAACCGGGCGTCCTCGGCGGCGAAGCGCAGGTCGCAGGCGACGGCCAGCTGGCAGCCGCCGCCCACGCAGGCGCCGTGCACCACCGCGAGGGTCGGGTGCGGGAAGGCCGCGAGGGCCTCCTCGGCGGCCACGTTGATCGCGTGGTAGTCGGCCGCGCGCTGCGGATCGCCGTACACCTCGGCGAGTTCGGCGATGTCCGCGCCCGCGCTGAAGGTGTTCCCGGCACCGGTCAGCAGCAGGGCGCGCACGCCCGGCTGCTCGGCCAGCTGGTCCAGCACCTTGGGCAGCGCCTGCCAGATCGCCAGGGTCACCGCGTTGCGGCGGTGCGGGCGGGCGAACTCCAGCACCGCGACGCCGTCCTCGCCGACATAGGCGTTCAGGCCCTCGGCCTGGGCGGGCAGGGCGGAGCGGTCCCGCGTGAGCAGCGGCTGGTCCATGCGCACCTCCGGTCGGTCGTGGTGCGCCCACTCTCTCAGGTCGGCCCGGTGCGGTACGGCCCGAGGCCCGGTCCGCGGGACCCGCCGGGGTGTTCAGACCTGGTCGGCGGCCCAGTCCGGGGCGAGGACCGCCCAGATCTCCTTGTCGTGGCGGACCCCGTTGTGCAGGAACCACTCGCGCAGCACGCCGTCCCGCCGCATCCCGACCCGCTCGGCCACGGCCCGGCTGCGGGCGTTGGCGGCCGAGCACCACCACTCGGCGCGGTGCAGACCGCGGGTGGTGAAGGCGTAGTCGAGGAGCTGTCGGACGGCGGCGGTGATCAGCCCGCCGCCCTCGCCGGCCGGCTCGGTCCAGGCGCCGATCTCGCAGTTGCCGCTGCGGGCGTCGAAGTGCACGAACATCACGCCGCCGACCAGCGTGCCGTCCCGCCAGATGCCGTAGATCCGGCTGGTGTCGGCGGCCTGGCCGTCGGCGTAGCGCTGCAGGGTGGCGCGGGCCGAGTCCAGGTCGGTGGTGCGGGTGGCCCACGGGATCCAGGGGTCGGTGTGGGCGCGGGCGCGGTCGATGTGGGCCAGGAACTCGGGGGCCTGCCAGGGCTCCAGCGGGCGCAGTTCGGCGTTCTCGGCGAGCGGGACGGAAAACACGGGCGGGCCTTTCGGAGTGGTGCGGCGAGCTGTCGACGTCATTCATAACAAACGTTTGGTATGTACGATAGCCCCCATGACGCCAGCCCGTGGAGACCATGACGCCCGCCGCTCGGAGGTCTCCGAGGGGGTGTGGCGGGTGCTCTCCGCCCGGGGCTTCGAGGGGCTCACCCTGCGCGCGGTGGCGGCCGAACTGGGCGCCTCCACCGGACTGCTGACGCACTACTTCCCGAACAAGCGGGCGCTGCTGAGCCACGCCCTGGAGGAGCTGGACCGCCGCTCCGCCGACCGGCCCCGGCGGATGGCCCCGGCCGACGGCTCCGCGCCGCCGCCGGCCGGGCTGGCCCGGCTGCGGGCCGCGCTGCTCGACGTGCTGCCGCTGGACGAGGCGACCGAGTCCGGCAACCGGATCTGGGTCAGCTCCTGGGACATCGCGCTGGCGGACCCGGAGCTGGCGGCCGCGCACGCGGGGCGCTACGCCCGCTCGCGGGTGGCGCTCACCGGCCACGTGGCGGACGCCCAGCGGCTCGGCGAGCTCCCCGTCGGGGCCGATCCCGCCGGGCTCGCGGCGGCGGCGCAGGCCTTCGTGCTCGGACTGGTGGTGCAGTCGCTGTTCGCCCCGGCGGAGTTCCCGGCCGAGCGGCAGACCGCCCTGCTGGACGCCTATCTGGCGGGCCTGGCGGGTTCGGCGGGCTCGGGCGGCTCGGCCGACGCGACGGGTTCGGCCGACGGGACGGGTTCGGCCGGTTCGGCGGGTTAGCGCGGAGCTCCGGGGCGCCGTCGTCGGGCATTCGCCCCGGATTCACCGATCGGTCGACCGGGCCGTTCGAGCCTTCCCGGACTTAGGGCCGCTCCGGCCGTTCGGGCCGGGCGGTTTCGTTCAGGGGTGGGGGATTCGCCCGTAATTCCGGATTTCCCGCGCGAACGGGCTTTCGCGGCGGTCATGACACGCATTGTCACGGGTTATGTGCGGTGCGTACGGGATTACCCGGAGGTCCGATACGGCCACGGAAAGTGTTCACGTGCGCGGTGGCCTGCGGAATTGCAGGGTGGTGCCCCCAGCAGGATTCGAACCTGCGACCTACCGCTTAGAAGGCGGGTGCTCTATCCGCTGAGCTATGGGGGCGGGACGGACGGCGCCCTTGCGGGCGTGACCGTGGCCGGGATCGGGCGACGAGCGCTGTGGGCGCGCGTGGTCCGGCCCCGTGCCTGAGGGTGGGGGTGGGGGTTGGTGGGCCCTCGCCCTGTCGGGGACAGGATAAGGGTGTCCAGTTCCTCGGCCGGGTGTGACGACACCGTCGTTGGTGTGTCGGTTCGGTGGAGCGGTCCGATAATCGCAGGTGAAGACCGTGCGTGCAGCGGTCTGGGACAGTTCCGGGCCGGACGTTGTGCACTCGTTACGGGGCTGCCTCCCCACCCGTTATGGATTCGACACGGAGAATGTCCCGCCGCCGGTGCGGGTGGGGGGTCGTATTCGGCTTGCTCCGGTCGGATGACGTGCGCGGACGGCTCGGGTCCGGTCTTCCGCCGCGCTCCGGCCGGGGTCGCGATCTGCCGGTTTGTTGTCATGAGCGCGAAGAACGGGCGGCCTGGCGGTGTACGAAGGCCGAAATTCACCCCTGTGAGTGACTGCCGATTTTCACCCTGCCGATCGGCCTAGGAGTTGTCCACAGGATTTCGGAACGCGGTGGCCGGGATTTCTTCCGAGGCGCACTCTCGACTCGCACCGCTCGATTCCGTGCGGTGCATCGGTGGGAACGGAGGGTGGGTCGTGAGCGAGACGCATGTGACGGTGCTCGGCAATGTCGTGACGGAGGTGAGCTACGGGGAAACGGCCAGCGGGGTGCCGATGGCGAACTTCCGACTGGGCTGCACCGAGCGGCGCTACGACCAGGAGCGGGCCTGCTGGGTGGACGGCGAGACGCAGTGGCTGAGGGTGACGGCCTGGCGGGCGCTCGCGGTGAACCTGATCGGCTCGCTGGCCAAGGGTGATCCGGTGGTGGTGACGGGGCGGTTGAGGGTGCGGGAGTGGACGGAAGAGGGGGTGAAGCGCAGTCGGGCCGAGATCAGCGCCCGGTCGGTCGGGCACGACCTCACCCGTGGCACCTCGGCGTTCCGCTGGGCGACGGGCGTGCGCGGGCAGCCGCCGGAGTCGGTGGCGGCGGCCGGGGCGGGGGCGGCGGGCGAGCCGGTGCCCGGATGGATCGTCAACGCACTGGAGTCGCGCCGGGTCTCGGCGGTGGCCGCGACGCCCGGCCGGCCCGCGTCACCACCGGATCGAACGGCGGTGACGGAGCACCAGGAGAGGGTGTCCGAGGGGGAACGGGGAGGTGAAGGGGAGATGGTGCAGAGCTGATGGTCGAGTGACCCTCCCTGTCGACAAATATGTTGATCGAGAAGATCGTTGCGCCCGCACGCGCAATCTCGACCGGATAACGAAAAGTTGCGGAGCGATTCTGGCGGGGCGTCAGCTTGTGTGGAATCTGAGGGGGTTGATAACGATCGAGATACGGAATCGTCCTGATTTCGCATGGGGGTTTCGGGGCCTCTGGGGGTCAATAGGATTCGTACGGTTCATACCCGCAGCAGTGCCACAGGGGGCACGCGCGGTACGGCAAGTCGGCGGGCTGCCCACTCGGAGCGGCCTGGCCCGGAGGGATCCCAGATGTTCCAGAGGCAGGGGCGGAGTCTGTCCCGCATATCCACTGTCATGCTCACGACCAGCATCGCGCTGGGTGGTGGCCTGTTCGCGGCCGGTGCGGCGTCCGCGGCGGACACCCCGGCCTCGGGCGTGTCCGCGGTGGTGCAGAACTCGATCTTCGGCGAGAAGGTCGACGTCGACGGCAACACCTACGACGCGGGTCTGTTCACGCTCAAGACCGCCGACGGCGAGCTGAAGACCTACTGCATCGACTTCGGCTTCCCGGTGGACATCCGGAAGAAGATCCAGTACCAGGAGTCCGACTGGTCGGCGAGCTCCCTCGGCGCTCCCAAGCGCGCGGAGGCCGCCTCCAAGATCCGCTGGATCCTGGACAACTCCTACCCGAAGGTGTCGGAGAGCTCGCTCGCCAGCTCCCTCAACATCCCCGGCCTGACCGCCGAGGACGCCGCCGCCGGTACCCAGGCCGCGATCTGGAAGTTCTCGGACGGCAAGGACGCCTCCCCGCACAGCGACCGGGCCACCAAGCTGCGCGACTACCTGATCAGCGCCAACAAGGGCGTCGCCGCCGAGCCCAAGGCCTCGCTGAGCCTCACTCCGGACTCCGTCTCCGGCAAGTCCGGCAGCAAGCTGGGCCCGTTCGTCCTCAACTCCAGCGCCAACGAGGTCAAGCTCGCCGTCACCGGCGACGCCGCCGACAAGGCCAAGCTGGTCGACAAGGACGGCAAGCCGGTCGGCGCGACCCTCGCCGGGCCGATCGCCAAGGACACCCAGCTGTTCCTGGACGTCCCGGCCGGCACCCCGGACGGTTCGCTCGCCCTCAAGGCCGACGCCTCCACCGAGGTCCCCAGCGGCCGGGTGTTCCTCAGCAAGGGGTACACCGCCGACAACCACAGCCAGACCATGATCCTGGCGGGCTCCAGCAAGGTCGGCGTCTCCGCCGCCGCCAAGGCGACCTGGAAGCAGGGCAAGGGCGCGCTGATCGACAGCACCGCCAAGGTCGAGTGCGCCAACAACGGCGTGCGGGTCTCCGTCACCAACGGTGGTGACGAGGCCGGTACCGTCACGGTCGGCAAGCAGCAGCTGACCGTCCAGCCGGGCAAGACCGAGAGCGTGCTCGTCCCGGTCGCCGAGAAGACCGGTTACAAGATCACCGTGACCGGCCCGAACGGCTACAGCCGCGACTTCGAGGGTGTCCTGGACTGCAAGACCGGCACCGGCAACCCGTCCTCCGCGCCGACGACCCCGGCCACCACCGGCACCGGCACCGCCACCCCGTCGGGCACCCCGTCGGGCACCCCGAGCGCCGGTGGCGCCCACCCGGCCCCGTCGACCACCAGCGCCGCCCCGGGTACCGGTGGCCTGGCCCAGACCGGCGCCAATGACTCCACCCCGATCCTCGCCGCCGTCGCCGGTGGCCTGGTCGTGGCCGGTGGCGCCGCGGTCTTCGTCCTGCGCCGCCGTGGCCGTCACGGTCGCACCACCGCCTGAACCGCCTGAGCGGGTCGGGGGAGGCAGCGACCTCCTGAGGCCCTGAGAGCGGAACCGGCCCGGTTCCCCGCATCCGTTGCGGGGAACCGGGCCGCGCGCGTTCCGGGCCGTCGCGCGTTCCCGGGCAGGCCGGGGGCACCGCCGGGGCGGGCCGGAACCGGGTGCCGTCGCGGATACCCCGGTGGGGTCACCCGGGCGGTTCGGGGCTCCCGGCCGGGTGCGGCACAATGGAACGCTGCAAGACGAATACTCCCGACGACGCCGGAGCGATCTCACGTGGCGGAATACATCTACACGATGCGCAAGGTGCGCAAGGCGCACGGAGACAAGGTCATCCTTGACGACGTGACGCTCAGCTTCCTCCCCGGAGCGAAGATCGGCGTCGTGGGCCCCAACGGTGCCGGTAAGTCCACCGTGCTGAAGATGATGGCCGGCCTGGAGCAGCCCTCCAACGGCGACGCCTTCCTCTCGCCCGGTTTCACCGTCGGCATGCTGCTCCAGGAGCCGCCGCTCGACGAGACCAAGACGGTCCTGGAGAACGTCCAGGACGGCGTCAAGGAGATCAAGGGCAAGCTCGACCGCTTCAACGAGATCGCCGAGCTGATGGCGACCGACTACTCGGACGCGCTGCTCGACGAGATGGGCAAGCTCCAGGAGGAGCTGGACCACGCCGAGGCCTGGGACCTGGACGCCCAGCTGGAGCAGGCCATGGACGCCCTGGGCTGCCCGCCCGGCGACTGGGCGGTCACCAAGCTCTCCGGTGGCGAGAAGCGCCGCGTGGCGCTCTGCAAGCTGCTGCTGGAGGCCCCCGACCTGCTGCTGCTCGACGAGCCCACCAACCACCTGGACGCCGAGTCGGTGAACTGGCTGGAGCAGCACCTGGCCAAGTACAAGGGCACCGTCGTGGCCGTCACCCACGACCGGTACTTCCTCGACCACGTCGCCGAGTGGATCCTGGAGCTCGACCGCGGCCGCGCCTACCCGTACGAGGGCAACTACTCCACCTACCTGGAGACCAAGCAGTCCCGTCTCAAGGTCGAGGGGCAGAAGGACGCCAAGCGCGCCAAGCGCCTCAAGGAAGAGCTGGAGTGGGTCCGCTCCAACGCCAAGGGCCGCCAGGCCAAGTCCAAGGCCCGCCTCGCCCGTTACGAGGAGATGGCGGCCGAGGCCGACAAGATGCGGAAGCTGGACTTCGAGGAGATCCAGATCCCGCCGGGCCCGCGCCTGGGCAGCATCGTCATCGAGGTCGAGAACCTCTCCAAGGCCTTCGGCGAGAAGATCCTCATCGACGACCTGAGCTTCACCCTGCCGCGCAACGGCATCGTCGGCATCATCGGCCCGAACGGCGCCGGCAAGACCACCCTGTTCAAGATGCTCCAGGACATGGAGACCCCGGACAGCGGCAAGGTCAAGGTCGGCGAGACCGTCAAGATCAGCTACGTCGACCAGAGCCGCGCCAACATCGACCCGAAGAAGACCCTCTGGGAGGTCGTCTCCGACGGTCTGGACTGGATCAACGTCGGCCAGGTCGAGATGCCGTCCCGCGCCTACGTGTCGGCGTTCGGCTTCAAGGGCCCGGACCAGCAGAAGCCGGCCGGCGTGCTCTCCGGCGGTGAGCGCAACCGCCTGAACCTGGCGCTCACCCTCAAGCAGGGCGGCAACCTGCTGCTCCTCGACGAGCCCACCAACGACCTCGACGTCGAGACGCTCTCCTCGCTGGAGAACGCCCTGCTGGAGTTCCCCGGCTGCGCCGTGGTCATCTCCCACGACCGCTGGTTCCTGGACCGGGTGGCCACCCACATCCTCGCCTACGAGGGCGAGAGCAAGTGGTTCTGGTTCGAGGGCAACTTCGAGTCCTACGAGAAGAACAAGATCGAGCGGCTGGGCGCCGACGCCGCCCGTCCGCACCGGGCCACGTACAAGAAGCTGACCCGAGGCTGACACCCAGCTGTCACGACGGCCCGGCAGACTGCCCTCCGGGGCGGCCTGCCGGGCCGCGGCCCGTCACCGAGGTCCGGTGACGGGCGACCGGACACCGAGGAGAACACCCGTGGCTCGCCACATCTACGCCTGCCCGCTGCGCTGGTCCGACATGGACGCCTTCGGGCACGTCAACAACGTGGTCTTCCTGCGCTACCTGGAGGAGGCCCGGATCGACTTCATGTTCACCCAGGCCGCCGAGGCCGGCGCCGGGGAGTTCGCGGGCGGTTCGGTGGTGGCCCGCCACGAGATCGACTACAAGCGTCCGCTGGTGCACCGGCCGGAGCCGGTCACCATCGAGACCCGGGTGACCCACATCGGCAACGCCTCGCTGACCGTGTCCTACGACATCAAGGACGTCCACGAGGACGGCTCCGAGACGGTGTACGTCCAGGCCCGCACCGTGGTCGTGCCCTACGACCTGGCCGAGGGCCGGCCGCGCCGGATCTCGCCGGTGGAGCGGGAGTTCCTGTCCCGGTTCCTGGACGAGGCCCCGGTCGGTGCCGCAGTCTGAAAGTCCCCGGACCTGAAGGTCCCCGGACCGCCGAAGGACCTCCCAAGGACCCCCGAAGGGGTCCCGACGGACCTCTGAAGGATCCCCGAGGGATCCCCGAACCGACCGATTCGAGCTGAGCCGCGTTGACCGTCACCGCCCGCCTCGCCCTGACCGACACCGGTGAGGCCGCCGACCTGGCCGCCTTCCTGCTGCGCCTGTTGCGCTTCGACAAGGCGGCGGCCGTGCGGCTGCAGGCGGTCGGCCCGGTCGGGGAGGACGGCGTGCTGGCGGTCTTCGGGCGGTTGCCGCTGGGTGGCTCGGGCGCGCTGGCGATCCGTACCGCCCGGCTGGGCGGCCTGGACGAGCCGGTCGACCTGACCGTCTCGGCGGGCCAGCTGCTGGACGGCGTGGACACCGAGGCCGGCGCCCTCGCGCTGCCCGCGCCGGTGACCGGTCCGGCCTGGGCCGGGCTGCTGCCGCCGCGGGTCGGCTGGCGGCCGGTGGGGGCCCCGCCGGTGGCCGAGGTGTACCCCGAACTGATGGCCGGCGTGCGGGAGTTCCGCGAGCGCAGCGAGGCCGTGCCGGAGCACCACCGCACTCGGGCGGTGCTGGACCGGCTGGCGGACGAGATCTGGTCCCGGCCGGTCGGCGTGCTGCCGGAGCTGCCGTTGCGGGCGGTGCACGCCGCGTACGTGATCGGCTTCCTGAAGCCCGGCGCCCCGCTGTCGGTGCACCGGGCGGGCGGCTGGCTGCGGTTGAGCGCCCCGGCCGGCTCGGTGGTGGTGCGGACGGCGGCCGCGCCGGGCGCGGGGCTGGGGCTCAGCCCGCTCCGGTAGCGGTACCCGGTAGCAGTTACCCGGTGGCGGTGCCCGGTGGTGGTACCGGGCCGGTCAGCCCGGGGTGTTGATCATCGAGGCGGCGGCGTAGGTCAGGTAGTCCAGCAGCTGCCGCTCGTGCTCGGCGGACAGGTCCAGGCTGGCCACGGCGGCCCGCATGTGGGTCAGCCAGGCGTCGTGCGCGGCCTTGTCGACCTTGAACGGCGCGTGCCGCATCCGCAGCCGCGGGTGGCCGCGCCGGTCGCTGTAGGTGCGCGGGCCGCCCCAGTACTGCATCAGGAACAGGGCCATCCGCTCCTCGGCCGGCCCGAGGTCCTCCTCGGGGTACATCGGCCGCAGCAACTCGTCCGAGGCGACGCCCTCGTAGAAGCGGCGGGTCAGCAGCCGGAAGGTCGGCTCACCGCCGACCTGCTCGAAGAAGGTCTCCTCGCTGAACGTGCCTCGCCCGATCTCTGTCACCCGACCATGGTCGCAGACGCCGACGGGGTCGTACACCGGGACCAAAGGCGTACGACCCCGAGGGGGAAGGGCGTCAGAGCCGCCGGATCAGGCGTCTTCCCACTTGAACAGCTTCCAGGCGATCCCGGTCAGCACGGCCGCGAACAGCAGCAGGCCGCCCATGGTCGGCAGGGCGTCGGTGATCCCGCCGCCGCGGGTCAGCACGGTCTGGGCGGTGTCGACCAGGTAGTGCAGCGGCATGACCTTGGAGACGGTCTGCAGCCAGCCCGGGGCGCCGTCCATCGGGAAGAACGAGCCGGACAGGAAGGACATCGGCAGCACGATGATCTGCGAGATGCCGTTGGCCGCCTCCTCGGTCTTGGCGACCGAACCGGCGAGCAGGCCGATCGACATGAAGGCGAGCGTCGCGCAGGCCACCAGCGGGAGGACCAGCCACCAGTTGCCGGTGAGCTTGAGCCCGAAGAAGCTGGTGGCGACCACCAGGAAGACGCCGGTCTGCAGGAACGCGGTCAGCAGCGAGACCAGGATCCGGGAGCTGACCACCGTCCCGGCGCTGATCGGGGCCAGCCGCAGCCGGCGCAGCACCTTGGACCGGCGCCAGTTGACCAGGGTCAGCGCGGCGCCGAAGACCGCGCCGGTGGCGACGGCCCAGCCGAGCAGGCCCGGGGTGAGGAACTGGATCGGCTTGAGCGACTTGTCCTCGACCTGCTGGGCGTCCACCACGTAGGCGGCCGGCTGGTGGGTGGCCGCCTGGTTGGCGCTCTGGACCACCGAGTTGACGATGCTCTGGAGCGCGCCGGCCCGGACCTGGTCGGCGGCGGTGTAGCGGAGCTCCAGCTTGCCGTCCGGGCCCTGGGTGATCAGCGCGTCGTAGTCGCCCTTGCGGACCTTCTCCAGGGTGCCGGCCTCGTCGTCGGTCCTGGTGATGGTGAGGACCTTGTCCAGGCCGGCCCGCTCGTCGCTCGACATGGAGTCGAACAGCTTCACCGCGCCGACCTGCGCGACCTTGGCGTGCGGGCTGGCGGAGCCCTTGGTGACGGAGCCGAAGAAGACCAGGAACACCAGCGGGAACAGCAGGATGAAGAAGGTCGCCGTGCGGTCGCGCTTCATCCCGAGCAGCATCGCGCGGGACAGGCTCCAGAAGGCGCTGACCCGCTCGTGCCCGCCGGCGGCGTCGGCCGAACCGCCGCGCGGGGCGGGCGTCCTCGGCTCGGTGGAGGTCGTGGCGGTCATGCGCGGAACTCCCGTCCGGTGAGCTGGAGGAAGACGTCCTCCAGGGTGGCGCCGCGCACTTCGAGACCGCGCAGCGCGTTCTGCTCGGCGAGGACGCCGAGGACCGGGGCCGGAAGGCGGGTGGAGACGGAGAGCGAGACGGTGTCGTCCTCCAGGTTGGCGATGTCGGCGCCGGCCGCGGTGAGCAGTTCGCGGGCCCGCTCGACCGGCAGCTGGCCGGAGGCGACGGTGATCCGGACGGTGTCGTCGATCTCCCGGATCAGCGCCGCGGGGGCGCCGGTGTGCAGGACCTTGCCGTGGTCCATGATCGAGACCCGGTCGCAGAGCACCTCGGCCTCGTCCAGGTAGTGGGTGGTCAGCACGACGGTGCGGCCCTCGGCGTTGATGTCCCGCAGCAGGTCCCAGAGGTTGCGGCGGGCCTGCGGGTCGAGGCCGGTGGTGGGCTCGTCCAGGAAGACGAGCTCCGGGTCGTGGGCCAGTGCGCAGGCGATCGACAGGCGCTGGGCCTGGCCGCCGGACATCTGGTCGGTGAGCGTCCCGGCCTTGTCGGAGAGCCCGACCCGCTCCAGCATCGCGTCGGCCCGCCGGGGGCCGACCCCGTAGAACGACGCGAAGGTGCGGATGGTCTCCCGGGCGGTCAGTTTCCGGAAGAAAGCGGAGGCCTGGAACTGCACGCCGATGCGCGGCAGCAGTTTCGGATTGCGCGGCCAGGGTGCCATCCCGAGGAGCTCGACCCGGCCCTCGTCGGGCTTCCGGACCCCTTCCAGGATCTCCATGGTGGTGGTCTTCCCGGCGCCGTTGGGGCCCAGGATCCCGTAGAACTCGCCGGCCTGGACGGTGAGCGAAACCCCGTCGACGGCCTGCACATCCCCGTACCGCTGGCGGATGCCGTCAGCGGATATTGCAGCAGTCATGAGCCCTGAGAATAGGGGTTTCCGGGCGCCCTGTGCACACCGCGGACATGAATTTGCGGATTCCCTGAGGAAGTCGCCGGGGCGGGCGCCGGAGAAGTGCCGGAAAAGCCGGGCCGGGCGAAATGGTGAATTCCGCCCGGCCCGGCCGGAGTTGTCGCTGACTGACCCTCAACGGGTGGGTCAGGCGCGGTGCATGGTGATCGTCGTCCAGGCGCCGATGTGGATCCGGTCACCGTCGTTCAGCGGGACGGCGGTGTGCGGGGAGATCGGCTCCGCGCCACCGTTCACGGTGGTGCCGTTGGTCGAGTCCTGGTCCACCAGCACCCAGCTGCCGTCCGCCTGTTCGGCGAGCAGCGCGTGCTGGTGCGAGGCGCCCGGGTCCTCCGGCGGCACCGACAGGTCGATCTCCGGCACGGTGCCCCGGTGCTGGCTGCGCCGGCCGATCCGCAGCTGGCCGCGGCCGGTCAGCGGGATGCGGCGCTCGGGGCAGTACGGCGGGAAGAACAGGCCGGCCGCCTCGGGGCCGCTGCGGGCCATCATGTCGGTGAAGTAGTCGCGGTCGGCCGAGACCACCGCGATCCAGTTGGTCCGGACCGGCTCGGCCGGGACGGGCTCCGGCTGGGCGCCGGGCTGGGGCTGCGGCGGGGCCAGGTGGAAGGACGTGCCGAAGTCGCCGCCGCGGGTGTTCGGGCCGGGGCCGGCCGGCTGGGCGTACACCGGGCCGGAGTCCTCGCGGACCGGCGGCTCCGGGAAGGCGCCCTCCGGCGGCGGGTAGCCGTAGGTGTGCGGGAACTCCGGGGCCGGCGGCTGCTGGTGACCGGGCTGCTGCGGGTACTCCACCGGTTGGTACTCCGGTTGCTGGTACCCGGGCCCCGCCGGCGCCGGCGGGGCCTGCGGCGGCTGGGCGGGGCCGCCGTAGGCCGCCGGGATGTTCAGCGGCGGGGGCTGCGCGGGGCCGGGCGCGGGCGCGGGGGTGCCGGCGATCGGCGGCTGGCGGCGCGAGGGCGTGGACAGGTCGTAGTCGTAGCCGCACTCCTCGCAGAACCGGCCGGTCTGCGGGCTGCGGCAGATCGGGCAGACGGCCAGGCCCTCGGTGAGGCCCTGCGGCGCCCCGGGCGGCGGGACGGCCCCGGGCGGCGGGTAGCCGCCCGGCGGGGGGAACGCCCCGGGCGGGGGCGGCGGGACGGCCCCCGGCGGTGCCGGCGGGGGCGGCGGCGCCCCGAAGGCGGCACCGCCGTGCTGCGGGTGCCCGGCGGGTGCACCGGGCGTGGCGCCGGCGCCGGGCGCTCCCGGGTACCCCCCGTGGGCTCCGGGCGCCGGGGCCGGCGGGGTCATCGGGAAACCGCAGAAGTCGCACCAGTCCTCGGCCTGCGACTCGTGGCCCCTCGGGCAGATCGGCATCAGGTCCCCCTCGTTTCGGGCCGGTGCGGTGCGGCGTGGCGCCGGGCGGCCGGCCCGATCACGTCTTCAGCGGTCACTTCTTCACACGTACCGTCTTGGTCGACCGGGTCTCAAGGGTCATCGAGTCGGCCTCGCTCACGTTCTTACGGAACCGAACCGTACCCTCCTTCGGGTCGACCACGTCCACCACCTTCTGCAGCAGCTTGAAGGTGCCGTCGTTCCCGGTCGCGTGGGCGATCCGGACGGCGGCGCCGAGCTTGGCGGTGGCGGTGTCGACGTCCCCGGCGCGGTGGGCCTCCAGGCCCTCCTGGATGGAGGAGGCGAGCTCGGCCTGCCCGGTGTAGTGGGCGACCTGCGGGCTGATCCGGGTGGAGGAGGCCAGGTCGTCCGTCCAGACGGCCTTCACCAGGCCCTGGCTGAGCACCTCGGGGGTGCCGCCGCCGACCTGCGGGGGCAGCACCAGGCTGATCCGGGCGGCGAGCATCTCGTTGCCGACCGAGGCGGCCGGGACCTCAACGCAGACGTGGTAGTCGCGGCTCTCGTCGCCCCAGGAGCCGGTGGGGTAGTCGCCGGCCCGGGGCCCGGCCTCGGCCCGGCGCTCGGTGAGGTCCTCGACCGCGGGGGCGACCTGCTTGACGAACTTGACCGTGGCGTTGGCCGGGGTCCAGATCCGCAGCGCGACGTCGGCGACCTGCTTGCCCATCGCGCCGGCCATCATCGAGCGGAAGTCCTCGGCCAGGCCGGAGGGTTCGGCGACGATGTCGGTGGTGCCGAGCAGCGCGGAGGAGATCTTGCGCAGCTCGTCGATCCGCCAGTCGGTGCCGACGCCGCGGCAGTCGGCGGTGAAGTGGCCGGTGACCCGCTCGACGGTGCGGGCGAGGTCCTCGGCCGACTCGTGCTCGTTGTTGCCGTCGGTGAGCAGGATGGCGTGCCGGATGGCGATGTCGCGGCGGGTCAGGAAGAGCTTGTCGGCCTTGGTCAGCCAGGTGCCCATCGCGGTGCCGCCGGCCGCGGTGAGGCGGCGCAGCGACTCCTTGGCCTGTTGCCGGGTGCTCGCCGAGGCGGTGGCCAGGGTGCCGTCGCCGGGGTAGATGTCGCGGGCCTCGTGGGTGCCGGCGACGACGGCGAAGGCGGTGCCGTCGCGCAGGGCGTCGATGGCGGCGGCGGTGGCCTCCCGGGCGCCGTTGATCTTGGTCTTGGGGTAGTCCATCGACCCCGAGCAGTCGACCAGGATCACCACGGCCGCGTTGGCCTCGCCGCTCTGCGGGCCGGCGTCGGTGATCCCCAGCGGGCGGCCGCCGGAGGTGCCGCCACCGGTGGAGGTGACGGTGACGATGGCGTTGACCTCGCGGGCGCCGTCCGCCAGGTACTCGTTCTGGAAGATCTCCACGTCGAACCTGGGCAGGTTCGGCTTCGCCAGTGTTGCCATGGGGCGGTGGCTCCCGTCGGGTGAGGGGTGGATGCGAGAGGGTCGGTGGTCGGTCCGGCGGACGGGGGGACCGTCGGGCCGTGCGTGCGGCCGGGCGCGGTGGGTCGGTCAGGCCGTCGGCGGGTGCGGCGGCTGGGGCGGGACGGGCGGTGCCACGGGCGGGGCGGCCGGGGGTGCGGGCGGGACCGGCGGGAGGGACGGTCCGCCGGCCGGGACGGGCGGTGCCGGGGGCAGCGGGGCGGCGGGGGAGCCGATCACCGGGAGGTCCGGCAGGGTCGGGTCGTGGTCCTCGTCGTCCCCGGGGTAGCCCGCCGGGGCGCCGGCCTGCGAGTTGGCCGGGGAGTTGGCCGGGACGCCCGCGAGGACGGCCCTGGCCTCCGCCGGGGTGATCACCTTGAGGTCCAGCGCAGTCGGCGTCTCCTCGATCTCCGCCAGCGCGGCGGCGGAGGGTTCGATCGGCAGCACCGCGACGGTGATGTTGTCGTGCCCGCCGGCCGCGACCGCGAAGTTCACCAGGGACCGGGCCGCCGCGAGCGGCTCGGTGCGGGCGTCCGGGCGGACCCGGTACGCCAGGTCGGTGGCCGCCTCGGCGTAGTTCCACAGCCCGTCGGTGCAGATCAGCAGCACGCCGGGGACGTGCGGGGTGAAGTCGAGGGTGTGCGGCACGACCTCCTCGGCGTCCGCGCCGAGCCAGCCGGTGATCGCGTGGGCGCGCGGGTCGGCGTAGGCCTCGGCCTCGCCCATCAGCCCGGCCTCGACCATCCGGGCCGCCCAGGAGTCGTCCTGGGTGAGCCGGAAGGGCTCGGCGGCGGCGCGGTCGTCCGGGATCCAGTAGGCCCGGGTGTCGCCGACCCAGCCGATGGTGATCCGGCCGTTGGCGGCTATCGCGCTGACGTAGGTGCAGGCGGGCGCGTTGAGGTCGGGGCGGGCCGGGCCGGGGCCGGCGGCGGCCAGGGCGGCGACGGCCTCGGCCGCGTCGGCGATCGCCGCGCGCATCGCCTCCGCCGGGTCCCGGCCGGCCTCCAGCGAGCTGAGCAGGGACTCCGAGGCGGCGTCGACGGCGGTCTCCGAGGCCTCGTCCGGGCGGTCGGAGGAGGAGACGCCGTCGCACACCACGGCGACCACGACCGGCTCGCCGCCGGGCCGCGAGGTGGCGGCGACGGTGAAGGAGTCCTCGTTGCGGTGGTGCCGGATGCCGCGGTCGCTGACCCCGGCGACGCCGGCGAGGGACTTCTCCATGTGGTCGCGCGGGCGCGGCTGGGCGCTGCCGCAGCCCTCGCAGTAACCGTCCTCGGTGACCTGCGCCTGCCCGCAGTTGACGCAGACCGGCCCGCGCTGCGGCGGGACGGCCCCGCCGCGGGCGGCGGCCCAGCTGACGGGCATCGCGCCCGGGGCCGCCCGACCGTCCCGGCCGGCCCCGCAGCGCCCGCAGTAGGCGTCCTCCGGCTCCATCGGCTCGGAACAGCTCGGGCACTCGGTCTGCTGCGGCATCGGCTACACCCACGTCCTGGGGCGGGCCCGGTTGGCCCGTTCCACCATCTCGATCCTGGTCTCGGCCCGGTCGGCCAACCGGGCTAGTACCCGGTAGGACTGTTCCAGGGCGAAGCGCAGTTCCCGCTCCACGGCGGGACGTCCCAGTACCACCAGGCCGGCGCCCTGCTGGCCCCCGGTCGAGCCGGCGCCGACCCAGTCGAGGGCGGTGCCGAGCACCTCCACCGAGAGCTCCTCGCGGCGGCGGTCGTCCAGCCGCAGCGCGGTCAGCTGCTCGGAGCCGGCCGCGAGGTCGACGGCCAGCGGGTCGGTGGCGGCCCGCTCGCGCAGCCGGGCGCGGACGGCGGCGATCCGGGCGGCGGTGTACTGGCTGGAGGTGGCCGGGACGGACTCCAGGACGCGCACCGCGGCGGGCCGGTCGTCCTCGGTGAGGCGGACCCGGGCCAGGCCGAAGGCGGCGCTGAGGTAGGACCGGTCGGTGGTCCACACCAGGCGGTAGAACTCGGCGGCGTCGCCGCCGTCGCCGAGCAGTTCGGCGCAGATGGCCAGGGCGAGCTTGGGCGCGGCCTCGCCCGGGAAGGCGTCGTAGACCGCGTCGAAGGCCTCGGCGGCGGCCCGCAGCTGCGGTTCGGTGGAACCCGTGGTGGTGCCGACCAGGGCGACCAGGCCGCGGTACCAGACCACCCGCCAGTCGTCCGGGTGGTCCCGCTCCAGTTCGGCGAGGGCGTTCACGGCCGTGCCGTGGCGGCCGAGTTCGAGCAGGGCACGCAGTTCGCGCAGCCGGCTCTCGACCGAGACGGCGGGGGCGCCGGCCAGGGCGGCGAGTGCCTCCTCGGGGTCGGTGGCGAGCAGGGTGGCCAGGAAGCCGGCGTTGGGGTCGCCCGGGTCGACCCGGGGGACGGGCAGCGCGAGGGCGGCGGCGGCCGGGTCCAGGGCGGTCACCCGGAGCTGTCCGGGCTGGTCGGCGGGCAGCACCAACTCGGTGTCCACGACGCGCAGTTCGGGGCCGAACAGGGTGGAGGGTGCGGGCCGGGGCCGGTCGTCCTGGAGGGCCAGGATCTCCCGCAGCACGCCGGTCAGCTGGTCGGCCATCTCCTCGGCGGAGGAGAAGCGGCGGGCCGGGTCCGGGTCGGTGGCGCGGACCAGGAAGCGGTAGTACGACTCGTACCTGGCGAAGACCTCGACGTCCTCGGGGCCGGGCAGCGAGTCGCGGTAGGTGCTGCTGTAGCCCTGGAAGTCGAAGGTGAGCACCGCGAGGGTGCGGGCCACGGTGTAGAGGTCGGAGGCGGGGGAGGGGCCGTCGGTGGCGATCTCCGGGGCCTGGTAGCCGATGGTGCCGTAGATCGGGCCGTCGTCGTCGAAGCGGCGGACCGCGCCCATGTCGATGACCTTGAGCGTGTCGCCGCTCTGGATCACGTTGTCGATCTTGAAGTCGCAGTAGATCAGGCCCCGGCTGTGCAGGTAGCCCAGCGCCGGCAGCGCCTCCAGCGCGTACGCGATCGCCTGCTCGACCGGCAGCGGCTCGCGCCGGCCGTCCGCGGTGCGGCGGTCGTTGGCGATGTCCTTGAGCGACTTGCCGCCGACGAACTCCATCACGATGTAGCCGTCGGTGGAGCCGGTGCGCAGGTCCGGGTGCTCGGCGAAGTTGATGATCCGGACGATGTTCGGGTGGTCCACCTCGGCCAGGAAGCGCCGCTCGGCGACGGCCGCGGCGAGCGCGTCCTCGTCCCCGGTGTCCAGCAGGCCCTTGAGCACCACCCACTTGTCGTTGACCCGCCGGTCCACCGCCAGGTAGATCCAGCCGAGCCCGCCGTGCGCCAGGCAGCCGACCACCTCGTACTGCCCGCCGACCAGGTCGCCGCGGCGCAGCTTGGGGGTGAAGGAGTACGGCGTGCCGCACTTGGTGCAGAAGCCGTCCGGGCGGCCCGGCTGGCCGTTCTTCTCCCGGCCCACCGGGGCCTCGCACTTGGAGCAGAACCGCTTGCGCTCGGGCACCTCGGGGTTGGCCAGCACCGCCAGCGACGGGTCGGCGGTCGCCACGGTCGGCACGGTGACCAGGCCGGCGCCCAGCCGGTTGCGGGTGCCCGCGCTGACGCTGCCGCGGGTGGAGCGCACCGAGACCGAACGGCTGCTGCCGGTACGGGTCGAGCGGTGCGAGCGGGAGCGGCCGGACATCGAGCGGCTGCTGCCGGTGCGGGTCGACATCGAGCGGTGCGAGCCGCTGCGGGCGGAGTCCGGGGTGACCCGGGCGGACGGGACGTAGGGGTGGGTGACGCCGGTGTCGGCGCCGGGCGGGGTCAGGCCGCACTCGTCGCAGTAGTTGTCCGCGTCGATGGTGCCCGAGCAGTCCCGCGGGCACGGGGAGCCGGGGCCGGTGGCGGTGGCGGTCGGCGGGGGTGCCGCCGCTGCCGCTGCCGTCGTCGTCGACGTCGCCGCGGGCGCCAGCCCGCACTCGTCGCAGTAGCCGTCGGCGTCGATCCTGCCGTTGCCGGAGCAGTCCGGCCGTACGCACGTCTCGCCCATCAACCTCAGCCCCCCTGTACCTGTCCGTCGACCGGCGTCTGGCCGGCCGCCCCGTGTGCCTGTGCGCCCTCGGCCGCCCCGTCGCGGGCGGCCTCGTTCTGGGCCGGGCGCAGTGACTGCTGGAAGCGGGCCACCGCGGCGGCCGCCGCCCGCAGGTCGCAGGGCGCGCTCCAGAGCAGCCAGCGCGCCTTCTCGTACCGTTCGATCACTTCCGGGTCCTCGGCGACCCGCATCCGGGCCGCCATCGCCTTGTAGGCGTCCAGCCGGCCGCGCAGCTCGGCCCGCACGGCCAGCGGCTGGGTGACCTCGGTCAGCGAGTGCCGGGCCCGGGCCAGCTCCTTGGCGGCGGCGTCCTCCAGCGCGTCCAGCAGCGGCGCCAGCCGGCCCCACTGCCCGCCCTGGCGCAGCTCCAGCGCGGTGACGATCCGTTCGCGCAGCGCCGAGGCCGGGCCGGGCACCGCCGGCACGTCGCTGGCGGCTATCTTCGCCAGCACCTCGCCGCGGGCCCGGCGGGCCTCGGCCAGGGTGGCGTCGGCCCGCTGGAGCAGGTCGCCGACGCCCTGCAGCCGCTCCTCGGCGTCGTCGCGCAGCCGCAGCAGGTTCTCCAGCTCCAGCCGGACGCCGTCCAGCGCCCGCCCGGCCAGGTCGAAGCGCTCGGTGTCCACCACCCCGGACGGGGAGGCGAAGGCCTCGCCCTCGGGCACCGTGCCGCGCTGGGCGGGCACCCGGGCCGGGCGCCACAGCGCCAGCGGGTCCTCCCGGACCTCGGTGCGCAGCTCGGTGAGGTCGCGTTCCAGCCCGGCCAGGTCGTCGCCCAGCGGGTGGCTGCCGGTGCGCACCCCGAGCGAGCCCGCCAGCGTCCGCACCCGCTGCAGTTCGGCCAGCAGCAGGTCGATCCGGGCGGGCAGCGCCGACCAGACCGCGTCGGCGGCGCTGACCACCTCCAGCACGGTGGCGTACCAGGAGTTCATCCGGACCATCAGCGCGTCCAGGCTGACCCGCTCGACCAGCTTGGCGGGCGCGCCCAGCAGCTGCGGGCCGTCCGGCACCGCGCCGCCCGGGACGGTCACCGCGTCGCCGGTGAGCAGTTCGCTCAGCTCGGCGAGCTCGGGCCCGCCGGGCTTGGCCTTGCGGGCCCGGACCGCGCGGGCCGAGGCGAGCGCCTCGGAGTAGCGGTCGAACAGCGCCCAGAGCAGCGGCAGGCCCTTGCCGGCGACGGACCAGCGCTCCAGGGTGCGGCCGGACAGCTCGGCGCCGTCCAGCAGCCGCAGGCCCGGGTGGTCCTGGAGGGCGAGCAGCGCCGATTCGACCGCGTCCCGCTCCGCGCCGAGGCGCGCGAGCGCGCGGTCCACCTCCTCCCGGCTCAGTACCGGGCCAGCCGATGCCGCCACCGCGGTGTCCTTCCTTCCTCGCGTGCGAAGCCGTCGCGTGCGACGTGCGATCCCACGACAACCCCCCGTTGTCCACCACCGGTCTCCCCGTGGTGATCGTCCCGAACCCTAGCCGGTGGCCGTTCGGGCGGTGCGGGCGCGGGGCGTCAAGACGGCGTCAACGCCCCGCGCCGGGCCCGGTCCGTATCCGACCGGTGCCGTCCGGTTCGGTGCCGGTGCCGTCCGGTGCCGTCCGGCTCAGTGCTGCACCGGCCAGAAGTGCTCGGCGTCGTTGACCATGTACGGCTTCAGCCAGCGGTCGTAGCTGCGCCCCCAGTCGCCGCTGGTGTGGTAGTCGGCCAGCACCTGGTTGACCCGGGCGGTGAGGTCCGGGCTGCCCTTGAGCATGGCGACGCCGATCACCTCCGGCTTGAGGTCGCCGTCCACGATCCGCACGGTCTGGTCCTGGGCGGCCTGACCGGCCGCCAGACCGGCGTCGGTCATGGTGGCGTCGACCTTGCCGAGCTGCATCAGGACCAGGCAGTCCAGCTGGTTCTCCACGACCGTCAGGTGCGCCCCGGCGTCCTTCTTGGCGCCCTCCTTGGCGGGGTCGAAGACGTCGGCGGCCGTCGAGCCCTTGGCGACGCAGACGTTCTTGTGGTCGACCGCCTCGTCCAGGGTCTTCGCCGGGGAGGTCCTGGGGACCACCACCCGCTGGGTGATGCTGAAGTACGGCTTGGAGAAGGCGACGTCCTTCATCCGGTCGCAGCTGATCGTCATGGTGCGGACGATCAGGTCGACCCGGCCCAGCTTCACCGCGTCGACCCGGTCGGCGGTGGCCACCGGCTTGAGCACCACCTTCTCCGGGTCGCCCATGATGGCGGTGCCGATCGCCCGGGCCAGGTCGATGTCGAAGCCCTCGATCTGACCGGTGTTCGGGTTGCGGGCACCCCAGCGGTAGCTGTTCTGGTCCACCCCGATCACCAGGCTGCGCTTGGCCTTGATGGCCTTCACGGCCGGGCCGTCCGCGGAGCTCGGCGGGACGCTGGCGTAGACGTCGCAGGTGTCGGACTGGTCCTGGGCCTGCTGGACGGCCTGCGGCGCGCTCAGTGCGGCGGCGCGCGGCGCGTCGCCCGGGGCGGTCGGGGCGGCCGGTGCGGCGCCGGAGGGGCCGCCCCCGCCGAGCACGGCCGCGCAGGCGGCCAGCACGGCCAGTGCGGCGGCGCTCCTGGTCGGTACGGTTCTGGTGCGCATGGTCTCCGTTCCCCCTCTACCGGTACTCGGCGAGTCGTCGGCCCAGGCCGCGCAGCGCGGCGGCCGCGGCCAGCACGCCGAGCACCGCGGCCGCGCCGGCCGCCAGCCGCAGGTCCCCCGCGGTGCCGTCGGCGGCGGCCTCGAACCGGGCCTGTTCGATGTCGGCGGCCTGGGCGAGCGCCCGGTCGGTGGCGTTGAAGGCGGCGTCGGCGGTGCTGCTGCCGTCGGTGGCCGACACGGTCAGGTCCAGCGCGCCCTGGTAGTCGGCGTTGTCCACCTCGGCCTTCTGGGCGGCCTGCTGCTTCAGCTGCCAGCTGTCGTACGCCGTCGCGGCGGTGTTCAGGGCTTCGCCGGCGGCGCTGGGGGCGAGCACCATCGCCAAGGACAGCGAGCCGCCGCGCTGGGCCATCGGGATCGTGCTCTTCGGGTCCCCGGCCAGGCGCTTGGTGAGGTCCGTGTACTGCACGGCGTAGGTGGCGGTGGAGCCGCGCGCCACCAGGTTCAGGTTCTCCGCCAGCCGGGCGGTCAGCGCGTCCACCCGGGCCGAGTTGAGCGCCCGCAGCGGGGTCGCGCCGTCGTGGTCGCTCTTCGCCAGGTCCGAACCGGTGGTCAGCCCGGCCACGGCGAGCCAGGCGGTGCCGGCCAGCACGGCGGCGGTGGCGCCCAGCAGGCCGATGTTGAACACCCGATTGGTGCGGCGGAACAGGGTCAGCTGCACCCAGCCCAGCGCGGCCAGGGTGAGCACCACCAGGACGTACGCCCCCCACGGGGTCGACCGGGCCGCGGCGTAGTCGTTCGCCAGCTCGTGGGTCTCTATGGTGTTCAGCTCGGCGGCGGCCGGCAGCAGCACCGTCTGCATCTGCTCGGAGGCGTACCGCAGGTAGGCGCCGCCGAGCGGGATGCCCTGCCGGTTGTCGGCCCGCGCGGACTCCACCAGACCGGCGTACACCGGGAGTTGCTGGTTCAGCCGGGTGAGCGAGTCCTGGGCCGGCGAGGTCGCGGTGGTCCGGGCGGCGGCCTGGGAGATCAGCTTGGCGGCCTGGGCGAGGTCCTGCTCGTAGCGGGCCCGGACGTCCTTGGGCTCGGCACCGGCCAGCAGGAAGCCGGAGGCCGCGGTGGTGGCGGCGTCGGCCAGCGAGCGGTGGATCTCCGCCGCGTCCCGGCTCAGCGGCCGGCTGTACGACACCACCCGGTCGGCGGCCTGCGCCCTGGTCTCCAACTGCCAGGCGGTGAGCCCGCCGAAGGCCACGGTGAGCACCGCGAGCACCACCCCGGCGAGCCGCAGCCGCCCTGGGGGCGTACGGGTGGCCTGCGCCAGCCGGGCGCGCACGCCGCGCACCCCTCGCTCCGGCGCACGCCCCCCGGGGCGCCGCGCGGGCGGCACGGCGCCCGGTCTCGGCGGCTGCGCCGCGGAGCCGGGCGGAGCCGACACCGGGCGTGCCGCCGGAGGGCCGGACGCGGAACCGGACGGAGCCGCCCCCGGTACGGCCGGTGGCCCGCCCGGCCGTGCCGGGAACGCGGCGCCCGGTGCGCCGTTGCCTACTGGTGATGCCACCCGCCTCATCCTCCCCTGGGGGCCGGACCCGACACCCGGGGCCCGACCGATGGCAGCAGTATGGCCGTGACTTCCGCCGACCACACCCGAGTTGCGCTGATCTTGAGCATGTCGTGCCCGGTTCCCGCGCGCTCCCGTCCGGTCCGTACCGCTCCGGCGACCCGCCCGTACCGCTCCGGACGACCCGACGGGGAGGCGGCGATCCGTGCGACGCCGACCGCGCCCCGCACGGTTCCGCGCCGCGCTGATCCCGGGCCCGACACCCCCGCGCTCCGTACCATGGGCCCCATGCGACTCCTTGGAACGATCTCGCCCGACCGCCCGCTGCTCGTCGTCGCGGTCCGCGAGGAGGCCGCCCACCTCGACGACCGGCTGCCCGTGCTGCTCACCGGGATAGGGAAGGTCAACGCCACCGCGGCGCTCGCCACCGTGCTGGCCCGGGACGAGCGGCCCTCCGAGGTGATCAACCTCGGCACGGCCGGCGCGCTGCGCCCCGGCTGGGAGGGCATCCACCACGTCGTCCAGGTGATCCAGCACGACCTGAACACCGCGGTCCTCCAGGACCTCACCGGCCGCAGCTACGGCGCCCCGCTGGTGGTCGGCAAGGGCGACGGCCCGGTGCTGGCCACCGGCGACCTCTTCGTCGACTCCCCGGAGGCGAAGCAGCGGCTCGCCGAGCACGCCGACCTGGTCGACATGGAGGGCTACGCCGTGGCCGCCGTCGCCCACCGGGCCGGGGTGCCGGTGCGGCTGGTCAAGTACGTCAGCGACGAGGCCGGGGACGGCGCCGCGCGCACCTGGCGGGAGTCGGTCGACGGCTGCGCCCGAAAGCTCGCGGACTGGGTGCACGCCCAGGGGTGGTGACGGTTCGTCGGCTCTGCTCTGCTCGGCTCGGCTCCGGCGGCTAGGGTGGCGCGGTGACCGAGAACACCGCGCCCCGGGGCGCCGCGCCGAGCAAGCTCTCCGACAGCCGCCCGCCGTGGGGCAACACCGATGAGCGGACCACCCTGCTGGCCTTCCTCGACTACCTGCGCGAGGCGGTGATCGGCAAGCTGGACGGCCTCGGCGAGGAGGCGGCCGGGCGCCCCGGCGTCGCCTCCGGCACCAGCCTGCTCTGGCTGGTCCGGCACCTGACCGTGGTCGAGCTCAACTGGTTCGAGTACGCCTACGGCGGGTCGGGGGAGAAGCCGCTCGACAGCGAGGAACTCCCCTCCGGCGACGGCACGGTGGCCACGGCGGTCGCCGCCTACCGGGACGCCGTCGCCCGGGCGAACGCGGTGGCCGCGGCCGCCCCGGACCTGGACCGGCCGGGCGTGCGCTCGCTGCGGCCCGACGTCACCGAGGGGCCGTCGCTGCGCTGGGTGCTGGTGCACATGATCGAGGAGACCGGGCGGCACGCCGGGCACGCGGACATCCTGCGCGAGCAGCTGGACGGGGCCGTCGGGCGCTGACGGCCGGCGGATGTGTCGTCGCAGCCTCGTAGGGTGACGGCCATGTCCTTCCTGGAGCGCCTGCGCGCGACCCCCGCCACCGTCGACTACCTGCTCTGGCCGGGGGACTTCTCCCTCGACGCCTACTCGCACGTCGAGGACGTCGTGCTCGCCTCCGGCGAGGCCCTGGAGGAGGTGGCCAAGTGCGGCGCGGGCGGCACCTTCTTCCTGTGCGGCGAGGGCGGCGACGAACGACCCGTGCTGTACGCCGACTCGGAGGGCGGCGCGGCGCTGATGGCGGTCGGGTTGGAGGAGGCGGTCCGGCTGCTGCTGGCGCTGCCGTGGTGGCGGGACTGCAGGCGGCTTACCGAGGAGGAGAGCGCGGCGGCGGCCGAGGACTACCTGGCGGACGAGCCGGACCTGCTCGCCGACCGGGACGCGGCCGCCGCCGCGATCGGACTCGAAGTGCCCACCGTGGCCGAGGCGTTGGAACGGCTGCGGGAGGTCGTGTTCGGCCTCGGGCCGTCCTATGTGCTGCTCAACGCGGCGGAGGGCAACGCGTACGAGCCGCTGTTCCGGGCTTAGCGCCGGCTAGGCCCTGTCCGGCCGTGGAGGCGGTCGGCCAGGTCCCGGGCGGCCGCGGCCTCCGGGGTGCCGGCGGCGGCGAGGTGGGTGAGCAGCCGGAGCACCTCTTCGTACTCGGTGCGGGAGAGCGGCACCTCGCCGTCGCCGAGGCTCACGCTGTCCGCCTGGATGACCTGGCCGACGATGCTGACCCCGCCGGTGATCACGTTCCTGCCCATGGTTCCCCCCACTGAAGTGGCTTTGTCGAAGCGACGTTTCGCCACCCAGGCTAGGCCCGTGCGGGGCCGTGTGGTGGGAGTCGGCCGGATCAGAGGATGCGGCGCAGGAGACGGGACTTGAGCGGGGTGAAGGGCGGGTAGGCAGGGCGGAGCGGGTCGGCGAGGAGGGGCTTGTCGAGGACGGACTTGGTGTGGCTGAAGGTGTCGATGGAGTGGCGGCCGTGGTACTGGCCGAGGCCGCTCTCGCCGACGCCGCCGAAGGGCAGGCCGGGGACGGCGATGTGGGCGTTGGGGACGCCGAAGGCGAGCGCCCCGGAGGAGGTCTCGGTGGTGAGGCGCCGCTTGGTGGCGGCCGAGGCGGTGAAGGCGTAGAGGGCGAGCGGCTTGTCGCGGGCCGTGATGAAGGCGATCGCGGCGTCCAGGTCGGGGACCCGGATGATCGGGAGGACGGGGCCGAAGATCTCCTCGCGCATCACCGGGGCGTCGGGGTCGACGTCGGCGAGGACGGTCGGGGCGAGGTAGCGGTCGGCGCGGTCGTGGTCGCCGCCGGTGACCGGGCGGCCGTCGGCGAGCAGCGCGGTCAGCCGGTCGAAGTGCCGCTCGTTGACGATCCGGCCGTAGTCGGGGCTGTGCGCCGGGTCGGTGCCGTACATCTCGCGGATCGCGGCGGTGAGTTCGGCTTCGAGGGTGGGCGCGGTATCGCCGATGGCGAGGACGTAGTCGGGGGCGACGCAGGTCTGGCCGGCGTTCATGAACTTGCCCCAGGCGATCCGGCGGGCGGCGGTGGCGAGGTCGCTGCCGGGTTCCACGACGACGGGGCTCTTGCCGCCCAACTCCAGGGTGACGGGCGTGAGATGACGGGCGGCGGCGGCCATGACGATCCGGGCGACGGTGCCGTTGCCGGTGTAGAAGACGTGGTCGAAGCGCTGTTCCAGCAGGGTGGTGGTCTCCGGTACGCCGCCCTCGACGACGGCGACGGCCTGCCGGTCGAGGGTGCGGGGCAGCCAGTGGGCCAGGGCGGCGGAGGTGGCCGGGGCGAGTTCGCTGGGCTTGACCACCGCGCAGTTGCCCGCGGCGAGCGCACCGACCAGCGGGGCCAGGGCGAGCTGCAGCGGGTAGTTCCACGGGCTGATGATCAGCACGGTGCCCAGCGGTTCGCGCACGGTGCGGGCCCGGGCGGGCTGCAGGGCGAGCGGCACCGGGATGCGGCGGGGGCGCAGCCAGCGGTCGAGGTGGCGCAGGGTGTGGTCGATCTCGTTGATCGTGAAGCCGATCTCGGTGGTGTACGCCTCGGCGGCGCTCTTGCCGAGGTCGGCGTGCAGGGCGGCCGTGAAGGCGGCCTCCTGGTCGACCAGCAGGCGGCGCAGGGCGCGGAGTTGGGCCTTGCGCCAGGCGAGCGGCTTGCTGCGGCCGGCGGCGAAGGCGGCGTGCAGGCGGGTGACGGTCGCGGCGACGTCGGCGGGCGCGGCGTCGGTGGCTGCGGTGCCGGTGGCCGTGGTGCCGGTGGCTGCGGGGCCGGTGGTCGCTCCCGGGTCGGGCAGGGCTGCGCCGGGCATGGCTTCGGTGGAGAGGCTCATGCCGCCGAGCATAAACGAAACGAAACGCTTTCGTTTCTAGTTTTGGCTAGACTCCTCGGCATGACCCGCAGCACCACCCCGTCCCACCCCGCCGGCCCCGCGCCGCGCCGGGGCCGCCCCCGTGACGCCGCCCGGGACCGGGCGCTGCTGGATGCCACGCTGGCCGTCCTCGCCGAGAGCGGCTACGGAGGGCTGACCACCGCCGCCGTCGCGGCCCGGGCGGGCGTCTCCACGGCGACCCTCTACCGCCGCTGGTCCTCCAAGGAGGACCTGGTGATCGCCGCCGCGGCGCTGCACGGGGAGGCCTCGTACGAGCCGCCGGGGACCGGCACCCTGGCGGGCGACCTGCGGATCGTGCTGCGGGACAAGGCCGCCGCGATGACCGGTGAGCCCGGCCGGGTGATCCGCGCCCTGATCGGCGAGGCCGCCCACAACACGGCGCTGGCCGAGGCGCTGGTGACGGCCTTCCTCCGGCCCCTGTACGGCAGGGTCGCGGAGGTCGTCCGGCAGGCGGTCGACCGGGGTGAGATCCCGCCGCTGGACGATGCGGAGCTGGTCGGCGAGGTGGTGGCCGGCCCGGTGATGACCCACTTCCTGCTCACCCCGCAGCTGCCCGAGGACGTCGACGAGGCCACCGCCCGCCGGATCGCCGACCGGCTGCTGCCGTTCGCCCTGCGGGCGGCGGGCGGCACGGTCGGGGCCCAGGAGTCCTGAGCCCGCGACGGCCGGCCGAAGGCGGCGGGCCGAAGACGGAAAGACGACAACGGAACGGACGGAAGAGGAGCCCCGGTGCCCTGGTTCACGCTCGAACGCTTCGACCCGACCTTCTTCGACACCGCCCCGCACCGCCATGTGTACGTCATGGACCTCCCGGTGGCGCCGGAGGCGGTGTGGCGGGGCCTCGCCGGTGACGCGCCGCTGTCCTGGTGCCGGGGTCTGGCCGGTGGCCGCTACACCTCGGCGCCGCCGCACTGCGTGGGCACCACCCGGGAGGTCACCGCGACGCGCCTGCTCCGCCTGCGGGAGGAGTTCCTGCACTGGGAGGAGGGGAGGCGCCACTCGTTCCTGGTCACCGAGGCGAGCCTGCCGCTGTTCCGGCGCTTCGGCGAGGACTACCTGGTCGAGCCCACCCCGACCGGCACCCGCTTCACCTGGACCTTCGCCTTCGAGCCCCACCCCCTGCTGGCCCGCCCGGCCGCGCTGACCGACCTGCCGAACGGGGCCTTCCTGCGGACCCTGATCGCCGACACCAAGCGGCACTTCGGCGCGGCCTGACGCATCAGACGATCGTCTCGCACGTCCGTCTTGTACATACGTATTGGACATTTGTTTTGGACGTACGTCTTGCACGTACGTCCAAATCCTCGCTATGGTGATCCCATCAACCGCTGCACAAGGGGGAACCATGAACGACGTCACCACTGCCGTCCGCCGCGAACTGACCATCGACGGCCGCACGTTGTCCTACCTGGACTTCGGCGGGACCGGCCGCCCGCTGCTCGCGCTGCACGGCCACCTGTCGGAGGGGGCGGTGTGGGCCCGGCTGGCGGCCGGGCTCGGGGACGAGTGGCGGGTGATCGCGCCCGACCAGCGCGGCCAGGGCGAGTCGGACCGGGCCGCGGACTACTCGCGGGAGGGCTACCTCGCCGACATCGAGGCCCTGCTGGACCACCTCGGCCTGGAGACCGCGGTGCTGCTCGGCCACTCCCTCGGGGGCATCAACGCCTACCAGTTCGCGGCCCGTCACCCCGAGCGGGTGGAGGCGATCGTCGACGTCGAGGCCCCGCTGGTGCTCGGCCTGGAGGGCCCGCACCCGCTGGCCTTCCTGCTCGGCCTGCAGTACGACGCCCCGAGCCGGGACGAGCTGGTCGCCGCGCTCGGCCCCGCCGCCCCGTACTTCGCCGACCGGCTGCGGGAGACCGCGGAGGGCGGCTGGCGGCTGCCCTTCCACCCCAAGGACATGTACGACTCCGAGGAGCTCGTCCACGGAGATCACTGGGCCGACTGGACGGCCACCACCTGCCCCGCCCTGCTGGTGCGCGCCACCGCGGGGGTGGTCCCGGCCGAGCAGGCCGCCGAGGCCGTCACCCGCCGCCCCGGCACGGTCGCGGTCGAGCTGGCCGGTGACCACCTGCTGCCCATCACCGCGGCCGACGAACTCGCCGCGGTCGTCAAGGAGTTCCTCGACGGGTACGTCGCCGCGCGGTAGGGCGGCGCGGCGCTCACCCCGCCGCTCAGCGGGTGACGGTGAGGGCGAGGGTGGCGACGGCCAGGGCGAGGTAGCCGGCCGGGAAGTGGAGGTTGTGGAGCACCCGGGTGTGGACGTGGGTGGCCACGGCGCCGAGGTAGAAGAGCACCAGGCCGACCGCCGCCGCGACGCCCAGCGGCGGGTAGCCGACCAGGCCGATCAGCAGCCCGGCCGCCCCGGCCGTCTTGAGCGCGGCCAGCCACGGCACCCACTCCGGTTTGACCCGCACCTCGGCGGAGTTGGCCAGGACGAACGGGGCCTTGGCGAAGTCGGCGGCGGCGATTCCGGCGTTGGCGGCGATGGCGACGACGGTCACGATGACCAGGGCGACGGACATGGGCTTCCTTCGGGGGAGGGGCTGTGCCGGGGCGGGTTCCGCCCCGCTGCCAAGCCTCTTCGGGAGGCTCCCCTTGCGTCCAATACCTGCTTCCATAACCTGGTGGCATGGATGTGGACACCCGGCTGCTGCGCACCTTCGCGGTGGTCGCCGAGGAGGGCAGCCTGACCCGCGCGGCGGAGCGCCTGTACGTCTCCCAGCCCGCGCTGACCAAGCAGATCCGGCAGTTGGAGACCCTGCTCGGGGTGCCGCTGTTCGTCCGGTCCCGGGCCGGGATGGCGCTCACCGTGGCGGGCCGCAGCCTCGCGGGGCGGGTGCCGGGGCTGCTGGCGGACTGGGAGGGGGCGCTGCGGGAGACCAGGGGCGCGGCGAGCCGGGCGGAGCGGGTGCTGCGGGTCGGCTTCCTGGCCAGCGCCGCCAACGAGGCCACCCCGGGCATCGTCGCCGGGTTCACCGCCCGACGTCCGGGCTGGCGGGTCGAGATGCGGCACACGGCCTGGTCGGACCCGACCGCGGGCCTGGCCGGCGGGGAGGCCGACGTGGCGCTGCTGCGGCTGCCGTTCCCGGGTCAGGAGCGGTGGCGGGTGGCCGAGTTGTTCGCCGAGCCGCGCTGGGTCGCGCTGCCCGCGGCGCACCCGCTCGCCGCCCTGGAGGTGGTCCCGTTCCGGGAGTTGTGGGACGAGCCCTTCGTGGCGGCGCCGGCCGAGACCGGCCGCTGGCGGGACTACTGGGTCGCGGCCGACGAGCGCGAGGGGCACCCGGTCCGTTACGGCGCCGCCGTGGAGCACCCCGACGACTGGCTGAGCGCCATCGCCAACGGGTACGGGGTCGCGCTCGCGCCCGAGTCCACCGCCCGCTTCTACGCCCGCCCGGGCATCGCCTACCGGCCGGTGAGCGGGGTGAGTCCGAGCCGGCTCGGGGTGGCGTGGTCCCCGGCGGACGACGGCAACCCGGTGGTGCGGGACTTCGTGCGCTGCTGTCTGGACGCCGCCGCGGAGCCGCGGTGAGCCCTCGCGGGTGCCCAACTGCCCCAAGCCGGGGGACGGGTGGCGGTGCTCGGCTGCCGGGGGAGGGGTGGCAGCCCTCAGCGCCGCCACCCCCCGTTGGCTTCTCGGCACCGGGGTGGTGGTTCATTGAGCCAAACCCCGCCTTGGGGTGAAAGCGGGTGGCGATCCGGGTGGGGTTCGGTGCGGTTTCGGTGAGTGCCCGTCCGGAGGGTCTGCCGCGGTGGGCGCCCGGACGCCCACCCCGGCGGCGCTCAGTGCGGGAGCGCCTCGCGCAGGCGCTTCTTGTCGGGCTTGCCGACCGAGGTCAGCGGGATGGCGTCCACCAGGTGGAGGGCCTCGGGCGCGTAGATCCGCCCCTTCTCGGCGGTGACGAAGGCGCGGATCTCCTCCAACTGCGGCCGCTGCCCCGGGGCGGGGACGACCGCGACGTGGACGTGCTCGGCCTGCTGCTCGTCGCGGACGCCGTAGACGGCGCACTGGGCGACGTCCGGGTGGGTGAGGAGCAGTTCCTCGACCTCGGTGGGGTAGACGTGGCCGCCGACGACGATGATCAGGTCCTTGAGGCGGTCGGCGAGGTAGAGGTAGCCGTCCGTGTCGAAGTAGCCGACGTCGCCGGTGTCCAGCCAACCGTCGTGCAGCACCTGGGCGGTGAGCTCGGGGAGCTTCCAGTACCCGGCCATGATCATGGACGAGCGCACGTGCACCTCGCCCTGCTCGCCGACGGGCAGCTCGGTGCCGTCGGCGGCGCGGATCGCCACCTCGACCTCGGGGAAGGGCCGGCCGACCGGGAGCGGGCCGGAGTCGCCGAAGCGCGGGTACTCCTCCGGGGCGAGGGCGGCGATCTTCAGGGCCTCGGACATGCCGTAGAGGCTGACCAGGACGGGCCCGAACACCTTGACCGCCTCGCGGATCCGGGCCGGGGAGGAGGCGCAGCCGCCGTAGTCGATCCGCTGCAGGCTGGACAGGTCGGTGGTGGCGACGGCCGGGTGGTCGAGCAGCAGGTAGAGCAGGGGGGGCAGCACCCACAGGTCGGTGATGCGTTCGCGTTCGATCGCGGCGAGCACCTGGCCGGGGTCGAAGGAGCGCTGGAGGACGACCGAACCGCCGCGGTGGAGCGCCACATCGGCGAGCATGCCGGAGAGGTGGGCGAGCGAGGTGGCGGCCAGCAGGCGGGGCGGCTGGTCGTCCCCACGGTCGTCCAGGGGGGTGTCGAAGATCGAGCGGTAGGGGCCGTGGAGGCTGAGGATGCCCTTGGGGATGCCGGTGGTGCCGCCGGTGTGGCGGATGCCGAGGTCGTCGTCGGGGCCGACGGGGACGCCGGGGTCCTCGGCGGGTCGGTGGGCGGAGGCGGCGATCACGTCCTCGCCGATGCCCTCGGGGGCGGGGCCCAGGGTGAGGACGGTCGGGCGGTCCGGTCCGTCGAGCAGCGGGAGCAGCGCGGGGGCGTCGGCGTACCGTTCGGCGTCCACGAGCAGCAGGGTGGTGTCCACACTGGCGGTGATCTCGGCCAGGACCGGGGCGCTCATGCCGTCGTAGAGGTTGACCACCCGGGCGCCGGCCAGGCCCGCGGCGTAGCGGGCGACGAGGGCTTCGACGGTGTTGCCGGTGAGCAGGGTGACGGTGGCGCCACGGCCGGTGCCGCGGGCGATCAGCTCGTGGGCGAGGCGGTAGGCGGTGGCCGCGAGGTCGCCTGCGGTGATCTCGACGCCGTCGGGGGTGGTGACGGCACGTCGGTCGGGGGTGGCGGTGAGGGACCGGAGGATCAGGGCGGGGGCGCTGACGAACTCCTGGTCGGGCATGGCCACTGCGTCCTTGTAGTTTGCAACCATGTCGCCAGGCTAACTCCACCCTCGGACCGGCATGGGTGAGATTTGGCCATGGTCGGTCAAAATGTCGTCGGTGCACGGAGGACCAGGTCGGAGACCGCCTCCCAGTGCTCATCGGGCGCAGTGACGATCACATATCCCGACTGTCCGGGGAGTTCGGGGATCAGGGCGCTGCGGCAGCCCGAGCCGTGCTGGATCTCGACCGGGACGGGCGTGCCGTCGAGTCGGAGCTCACCGGTGCTGGTCCCGTCGACGACCGGAAGCCGACCGTTGCGCGGGTCGAAGTCGAAGCGGTCGGAATTGATCAGGAAGTTGTCCAGTTGGGATTCGGGCGTGGTGGTGGAGCTGATCCGGTGCTCGGCCGGGAGCGGGCGCGAGGTCTGCACGATGGCGATGAACTCGCGGCCCAGGTGGTAGCTGAGGTCGAGGTGGCAGAGGTAGTCGTTGGTGGACTGTCGGCCGACGAGGAAGAACCAGTCCGACGGGGCGTCACGGACGGCGGCGATCCGCCCGCCCCACTCCTCGGCGGTCTCGTGCGGGGTGGGGCGGCGGACGTGGTGCGGGCGGTCGCTCCGGAACATTGGTCCCTCAATTCGCCGGCCGGAGAAGCTCATTGGGTCATCGTGGCGCAGGGGCGGGCGGGCCGTCGCCCGCATTTCCGGCCTGTCGGTGTGTCAGTTGACGGCGGCGGCGGTCAAGATCCGGTGGGTCACGGATCTGTCCCAGCGGGCGACGGGGGAGGGGAGGGAGGCGGACGCATCGGGAACGGCGCGCGGAACCGTTGTCCCGACTGGTCCGCGGCGGCTTCCGGCCCGGTGTGCCCGGTGGCGGGGCCGCGTGATGGGTGACCGTTCGTGTAACAGCACTGTCGTGGTGGCGGGTTGGGCGGAACGGTTCGCCGGCCGGGGCGGTCCTGCTCACCAGAAACACCCGCTCGTACCGACCCGTACCGAGCAGCCGGCCCAGCCATCCGATATCGAGGGAAGTCACGATGCGCGTTCACAAGCTCACCTTCGCGGCCCTGGCCGTTGCCGCGGGTCTCTCGCTCACCGCCTGCCAGAACGACGACACCGGCACGGACCAGAGCAAGCCCTCGGCCGCGTCCACTGCTTCCACCGTGCCCAGTGCGTCCACCGGCTCTTCCGGTTCCTCCGGCTCCACGGGTTCCACCGGCTCCACCGCGGGCGGCGGGAAGAGCACCGGCGGGACGACCCCGAGCGGGAAGGGCACGGCGGCCGGGACCGGCTCCACCGACGGCGGCAAGGCCGGCTCCAAGTGCCGGACCGACGACCTGACGATCACGGCCGTCGACCGCACCATCGACGGGGACCCGAACCGCACCGTCGTGGTCGAGTTGAAGAACCACAGCGGCCACGACTGCGCGATCTCCGGGTACGCGGGCGTCGACCTGAAGACCAACGCGGGGTCGCTGTCCGCCCAGCGCTCGGGCGAGCCGGTCGTCCCGGACGTGCTCAAGAACGGGAAGTCGACCTACTTCGGCATCACCTACCCGGAGAACAAGACGGGCGGCACCGGCGTCCGGATCACCGGCCTGGTGGTGACCCCGCCGGACGAGACGAAGTCGGTCAGCCTGACCTGGCCGGGCGCCGCCTCGCTGCCCGTCACGGACGGCTCCGGCACCCCGGTGAAGGTCGGCCCGATGGGCAGCGCCGGGCAGGGCGGCTGACCGTCCCCGGCCTTGGGCCTTGGGCCTCGGGCCCCGGGCCCTTGGCGGGGGCGGGGCCGCCGGTGCGACGCCACCGGCGGCCCCCCGCTCACTGCTCGTCCGCTACTTGTCCGCGGTGAGCCGGCCCGCCGAGCCCCAGTTCTCCGGCTGGTACTCGTTGACGAACACGAACACGCTCTCGGCCGGGACCCCGAGCGCCTCGACGAAGGCCGTGGTGACCTTCTCGACCAGCTCGCGCTTCTGGGCGACCTCGCGCGGACCCTGCTGAATGGTGACGATCGGCATCTTCGGCTCCTGACCGGGTGATGTGCCGGGCTCTTCCGCCCGGCTCTCCCGCCGGGTTCTCCGGCTGACACCAGTCCACCCGATCGGGCCGTCCCGCACCCAGACCCGAATTGCTCTGGCAGCGATCACGAATCCTGATCGTCCCAGCTCGGAGGCGTGGCACGGCAAGCCTCCAGGAGCAGCCGGGGGACCGCGGCGGAGCGCCGGACGGCGAGCGAGGTCGGCAGGGCCAGCGGGGTGCGGCAGCGGCGGAAGGCGACCCGGTGGACGTTCACCAGCCGGGCGTTGGCGGCGTACACCACCGTCCACATCGGGGTGCCCGAGCCGATCGAGGCCAGGGAGTCCTGCAGCGTGCTGTGCGCCGGCCCGAGCAGTGGCCGGAAGCCCGCCCGTGCGCAGGCGTCCGTCACCAGGTCGACCAGCGCCGGGTGCTCGGCCCGCCCGGTCAACCGCAGGGGCAGCTCGGCGAGGTCCGCGAGGTCCACCTCGGGCCGGTCGGCGAGCGGGTGCCGGGCGGGCAGCGCGAGTACCAGCTCGTCCTCCCAGACCGGCAGGAAGCGCAGATCGGGACTGTCCTCGGCGATCGCCCCGCGGACGAAGGCGGCGTCGAGGCGGCCGTCCGACACCCGGGCCAGCCGTTCCCGCACCCGGACCGCCTGGAGTTCCACGTGCACCCCGGGCGCCCGGCGCCGGTAGGTGTCCAGGATCAGGTCGAGCCGCTCACCGAGCGCGGTGATGGTCCCGAGCCGGAACGCGGTCGGCTCGGCCAGGTCGGCGGCCAGCGCGCGGGCGGCGTCCTCGGCGGCCAGCACGTTCCGGGCGGCGGGCAGGAAGCGCTCCCCGGCCGGGGTCAGTCGGACGTACCGGGGCGAGCGGTCGAACAGCTCGACCTTCAACTCCCGCTCCAGCCGACGGACCTGCTGGCTCACCGCGGGCTGGCCGAGCAGCAGCCGCTCGGCGGCCCGGCCGAAGTGCAGCTCCTCGGCCACGGCGACGAAGCAGCGCAGCTGCCGTAGCTCCATCCGGTCCCCCTGCTCGACGTGTCGACCCGACGCGTCGACGGACCCATCGTCGCAGGCGGGCGCCGCTGCCCGAGTCGACGGACGCCGACCGGGGGTCGACGGACGCCGACCGGGGGGGCGGCCCCCGGGCCCCGCGACGGGCGACCTCCTCCCGTCGGGCGGAGGTGGTCGGAGGCACCCCTCGGGGTGGTCTATAGTTAACCCATCACCCAGATGCGCGGGTGGCGGAATAGGCAGACGCGCTGGATTCAGGTTCCAGTGCCCGAAAGGGCGTGGGGGTTCAACTCCCCCCTCGCGCACAGCGAACGGCCGGTTGATCTTCGGATCGACCGGCCGTTTTGTCGTCCCCGTGGACCGGACGGGCCCCGGACAGGGCCTAGCGGCAGAGGGCCGTGTCCACCACCGCTTCGAGGCGCCGGGTGACGGCCTCGTCCGCCGGGACGCTCGTCACGGCTATGTCGACGGCGCGGCCGTCGTCGGTGGCGCCGCCCCGGGTCTCGTAGCCGGGGATGTCGCCGCCGTGGCCCCAGTAGACGCCGCCGCAGGACAGGGGTCGGCTGATGATCCCCAGCCCGTAGCCGGCGCCGGTGTCGCCGATGGGGACGGTGGTGCGCATCTGGGCGAGCTGGGCGGCCGGGAGCAGACGGCCGGCCAGGAGGGCGGTGAAGAAGCGGTTGACGTCGGAGTTGGTGGAGATCATCTGGCCGGCCGCCCAGCCCGCCGACGGGTCCAGCTCGGTGGTGTCGATCAGCGGGCCGTCGGGCTTCTCCCGGCGGTAGCCGTGCGGATGGGCCTCGCGGATGGTGCGGTCCCCGACGGAGGGGAAGGAGGTGTGCCGCAGCCCGATGCGCTGGATGATCCGCCGGTCGATCTCCTCGGGGAGGGGCCGTCCGGTGACCTTCTGGACGATCAGGCCGACCAGGACGTAGTTGGTGCTGCTGTAGTGGAAGGCGGCGCCGGGCGCGGAGGTGGCCTGGTGCCGGAAGGCGAGGTCCAGCAGCTCGCGGGGTTCGAAGTAGCGCTGCTGCATGGCGGATTCCTCGATGTCGCCCTCGTAGTCGGGGAGCCCGCTGGTGTGTTGGAGCAGCTGGCGGACGGTGATGCGGCGCCCGTCGATCCCCTCGCCGCGGACGATGCCCGGCAGGTAGGTCTCGACCGGTTCGTCCAGGGCGACCCTCCCCTCGCCGACCAGCTGCAGGGCGACCACGGCGGTGAAGGTCTTGGTGTTGCTGCCGATCCGCACCTGGCCGTCCCGGGGGACCCCGGCGCGGGTGGCCACGTCCCCGACGCCCGCCGTGTAGCCGCGGGTGCGACCCCTGCCGTCCTGGACGCTCGCCAGCGCGGCGGGCAGGCCGTCGGCCCGCACCAGGGCGTCCAGGCCCTGCTGGACGGTGCCCGGCCCGGCGGCCGCGCCGGCCGCGGCGGGCGGGGCCAGGGCGACGCCCGCCGTCAGCGCCCCGACGGCCAGCGCGGCCGCGAGGGCGCGGTGTCGGACCGGACGGCGGCCGGGTCGGATCTGATCACGCATGGGTCAACTCCCGTGGAATCGTTGCGAAGGCAGTGGACCGATGATGGGCTCCGTAACCCCGGCCGCACATCGCTGGAAATCGGGAAAATCACTTCCCCCGATCGAGGGAGGTGCCCGCTGACCTGGCCGGACATACTGACGGACATGATCAGGGGAATCCGGCCGCTGCTGCGCGGCTCCACGTACACCGGTGCACTGCTCGCCTACGGCGGGGCGTTGGCGAGCCTTCCGCTGCTGCCCCTCGCCGCGGCGCCCGCGCTGCTCTGGCGGACCGCCCCGTACGCGGTGCAGCTCGTGCTGACGCTCCTGGTCTGGGCCGTCCTGGTCGGTGCGCTCGGGCTGGCCCGCACCACCCGGCGGGTGCTGGTCGGTGCTGTCCGTCGCCTGCTGGGGGTGCCGCTGCCGGACCCGGCCGCCGGACGGGCCGGCGCGGACCGGCGGCGCACCCCGGCCTGGCTGCTGCTGCACGTGGGCCTGGGCTGGGTGGGGGCACTGGTGAGCGGGGTGCTGCTGATCGCGGGGGTGTCGCTGCCGGGGGGCTGGCTCGACGGCTCGGCGCAGCTGAGCCTGTTCGGCTGGTCGGCGCGGCTGGCGGACGGCGGGTGGAGCTGGCCGGTGGCGGTCGGCTGCGTGCTGCTGGCGCTGGCCGGGTGCGCGGCGGTGACGGGCGTGCTGCGGTGGGCGGCGCCGCTGCTGCTGGGGCCCTCGACGGCCGAGCGGCGGGCGCAGGCCGCCGAGCGGGAGCGGCTGCTGGCCGAACGCAACCGACTGGCCCACGAGTTGCACGACTCGATAGGGCACACGCTGACGGCGGCCACGATCCAGGCCGCGGTGGCGGGCGAGGTGCTCTCCGCCGACCCGGCGGCCGCGCGGGCCGCCATGCGCAGCATCGAGGAGTCGACCCGGGCCGCGCTGGAGGACCTGGACTACGTGCTGGGCGCGCTGCGCGAGGAGGAGCCGGGCACCGCGCCGGCCCGGACCTTGGCCGACCTGCCCGAACTGCTGGAGCGGCTGCGGCACGCGGGCGCGGTGGTGGAGCCCGAGCTGACGGGTGACCCGGCGCAGCTGCGGGGGACGCCCTCCCGGGCGGCGTACCGGATCCTCCAGGAGGGGCTGACGAACGCGCTGCGGCACGGGGTGGGCGGCCCGATAGCCCTGCGGGTGGCGGTGGCGGCGGACGCGGTGGAGCTGCGGATCGTCAACCGGACGGGCCCGGGGAGCGCTGCCGGGCGCTTCCCCAGCTCCGGGCGCGGTCTGCCCGGGCTGGCGGAGCGGGTGCGGCTGCTGCACGGCGAGTTCGAGTCCGGCCCGGACGGGCCCGAGCGTTGGCGGCTGGCGGTCCGGCTGCCGGTACGGTCGTCGACATGACCAGCCCCGACGTCCGTGACGCCCGGATCGACACCGCCGCCGACACCGCCGCTGCCACCCCGTCCGGCGCTCCGTCCGGCGCTCCGTCCGGCACCCCGATCAGGCTGCTGATCGCGGACGACGACGAGGTGACCCGCAGCGGCCTGGCCATGCTGCTCGGGGTCCAGCCGGGGATCGAGGTGGTCGGCGAGGCCGGCGACGGCGTGGCGGCGGTCGAGCAGGCGCGGCGGCTGCGGCCGGACGTGGTGCTGATGGACGTCCGGATGCCGCGCCGCAACGGGATCGACGCCACCCGGCAGTTGCTCGCCGAGGCGGCCGAGGCCCCCGACTCCGCGGGGCCGCCGAAGGTCGTGGTGATCACCACCTTCGAGAACGACGGCTACGTCACCGCCGCGCTCAGTGCGGGGGCCAGCGGATTCCTGCTCAAGCGGCTGCCGGTCCGGCAGATCGCCGAGGCGGTGCGGGTGGTGGTGGCGGGGGAGGCGATCCTGTTCCCGGCGGCGCTGCGCCGGATGGTCACCGCCCGTCCGCTGGGCTCGGTCGAGGCGCTGCCGAGGGCGGCGCTGACCTCGCGGGAGGAGGAGGTGCTGCGGCTGATGGCCACCGGCCTCTCCAACCCGGAGATCGCGGTGTGGCTCACGGTGAGCCTGGAGACGGTGAAGACGCACGTCGGGAACGTGCTGACCAAGCTCGGCGCGCACAACCGGACGCACGCGGTGGTGATCGCGTACGAGTCCGGCCTGGTGGTGCCGGGGGTGGCCGGCTGAGTCCGGTGGCCGACTGAGTTCGGTGGCCGGTTGAGTTCGGTGGCTGACCGAGTTCGGCGGGCGGGCCGTCCGGCGTCGGGCGGCCCGCTTCCGTATGTCGATGCGGATCGAATCAATCCAAACGGCGCATTTCATGATCGCTGTGTCACGGGGTGATCAAGATTGCCTTTCCATTGCCATTGCATGACCACCTCTTGATCTGATCTGGAGTCATATGTCGACTTTGTCCGTCCTTACGATCCACGGGCTGGCTGTCATCAATGACGGCTTGTCGACAAGGAGTCAGACATGCACGGACACATACCGGCCAGGGTGGTGAGCGGCTCACTCGCCCTGGCGGTGGCGGTCACCCTCCTGGCGGGTTCGGAGGACGCCGTCGCGGCGGCCCCGAAGCCGGGCCGGGGCGGCGACGCCGCCAAGCCCTTCGCCACCACGGCCGCCGACCTCCCCTCGGCCCGGGTCGCGGCCCGCCTCTCGGGTCAGCGGGTCGAGGCGCTCTCCGAGCGGACCGAGACCTCCACCACCTGGGTCAACAAGGACGGCTCGCTCACCACCGAACTCAGTGCGGGCCCGATCCGGTTCCGCCGCGACGGTGTTCAGGACACCGGCACCACCGGGGACGGCAACACCACCAAGGGCAACACCACCGAGGGCAACACCACCGAGGGCAAGCCCGGCAGCGCCGCCGACTGGGTCGACGTCGACCTCGCGCTGCAGACCGCCGCCGACGGCTCGGTCGCCCCCAAGGCCCACCCCCACGGCCTCAAGCTGGCCGGCTCCGGCGGCACCCGGGCCCGCTCCTACGCCGAGTCCCAGTCCGGGAAGGGCGAGGACCGCACCCTGGTCACCCTCGGCCGGGGTGAGCAGCAGGTCGAACTCCAGTGGCAGGGCGGCCTGCCCGCGCCCGCGATCGACGGCACCCGGGCGGTCTACCGGGACGCGATCAGCGACGGCGCCGCCGACCTGGTCGTGGAGGCCACCCGCACCGGCTTCGAGCAGTACACCGTCCTCAAGCAGCGCCCCAGCGCGGCCGGTTACTCGTACACCATGCCGCTGCGGGCCACCGGCCTGAAGGCCGAGCCGCAGCCGGACGGCGGCGTGGTGTTCACCGACGCCGCCTCCGGCGAGCGGCGCGCGGTGCTGCCCGCCCCGGTGATGTGGGACTCCACCGTCGACGACGTCGCCGGGGCCCGCAGCCGCAAGGCCAAGGTCGACCTGAAGGTCGTCCAGCGCGGCGACGACATCGACCTGGTGTTCACCCCGGACGCGGCCTTCCTGGCCGATCCGCACACCAGGTACCCGGTGACGGTCGACCCGTCGACCACCGGCCTGGGCAACGTCTTCGACACCTACGTCCAGAAGGGCGAGACGGTCGACTGGTCGGCCGACACCGAACTCGACCTGGGCAACCCGGGCACCAAGAACGCCGACGGCAGCTCGCGCGAGGCCCGTTCCTTCCTCACCTGGGACACCGCGCCGATCGCCGACGCGCTGGTGCTGAACGCCAAGCTGTCGCTGTGGAACTTCCACTCCGGCAACACCGACTGCCAGCCGTACGCCTGGGAGGTCTGGGACACGGGCCGCCCGTCCACCTCCTCGCGCTGGACGTCCCAGCCCGCCTGGAACAGCAAGCAGGCGACCCCGACCGAGACCAAGGGCCGGGCCGCCTGCGGCGGCGCGGGCTGGGTCAACGCGGACGTCACCAACCTCGTCCAGACCTGGACCTCGGCGAAGAACAGCCTGTCCAGCATGGGTCTGCGCGCCCCGGACGAGGTGAACACCAAGTACTGGAAGCAGTTCAACTCCGCCAACGCGGCCGGCAACGTGCCGAAGCTGACGGTCACGTACAACTACCGCCCGCGCACCGGCACCGACCAGCAGGCCGGCTCGCCGTTCTACAAGGACGCGGCCGGGACGTGGTGGGTCAACTCCACCACGCCGACGCTCCGGGACACCTTCGTCGACCCCAACAACGACAAGGTCAACGGCACCTTCCAGATCTTCGACGACGCCACCAACGCCCAGGTCGGCAACGTGCTGGTGTCGCCGTGGGTGCCGAGCGGCTCGCCCGCCTCGGTGAAGGTGCCGGCCGGGGTGCTGGCCAACGGGAGGACCTACCGGTTCCGCACCTCGCCGTACGACGGCACCCACTACAACCTCGGCTGGTCGCCCTGGGCGTCCTTCACGGTCGACACCTCGGCGCCGTCCGCGCCGGGCGCGATCGCCTCCACCGACTACCCGTCCGGCCAGTGGGTCAAGGGCGCGGGCCAGAGCGGCGTGTTCACCGTGACCCCGCCGGCCGGTGACCAGAGCGCGCTGGAGTGGACGCTCGACGGCGCGAACTGGACCAAGGTCGCGACCGGCGGCACCACCACGCCGGTCAAGCTGACCGTCACCCCGGCCAAGGCGGGCACCAACACCCTCCAGGTGCGGGCCGTGGACCGGGCCGAGAACAAGTCCGAGGCCGTCTCCTACACCTTCCAGGTCGGGGCCGGCGGCGTGACCGCCCCCAACGACGGCACCCGCACCGCCGCCCGCGTCCCGCTGACGGCCGAGGCGGACGGTGCCAAGTACGACCGGGCGGCCTTCTCCTGGCGCCGCTCGGACGCCGACGCCTGGACCCCGATCCCGGCCGCGGACATCACCAACGGCGGTGCGGCGCTGGGCTCCTGGCCGGTCGCGCTGAACGGCGGCCGGACCTCCGGGCTGACCTGGAACGCCACCAGCACCGTCACCCCCGACGGCACCGTGCAGATCCGCGCCGACTTCACCGGCCCGAACGGCGCGGCGGTCTCCTCCGAGCCGGTCAAGGTCGTCGTCGACCGCAAGGCGGGCGGCGCGGCCTCCCAGAAGATCGGCCCCGGCGAGCTCAACCTGCTCACCGGTGACCTCACCGTCTCGGCCACCGACGTCTCGCTGTTCGGCATGACCGTCGGCCGCACCAGCAGCTCGCGCGACCCGAAGGCCGCCGCGAACAAGGACGGCCAGGCGCCGATCTTCGGCCCGAACTGGAGCTCCGGCGTCTCCTCGGAGGTCTCCTCCTCCGCGTACACCGAGATCCGCAGGACCTCCGCGACCTCGCTGGACGTGGTCACCGCCGAGGACGGCACGGTCTCCTTCACCGCCAACGCGGCCGGCACCGGCTGGGTGCCCGAGCCGGGCAGCGAGGAACTGACCCTCAAGGGCGCCTTCGCCGCCGGTGACTTCACCCTCACCGACACCGAGGGCACCGTCACCACCTTCGCCAAGGTCGACCCGGCCGCCGCCACCTGGACGGTGACCGCCAGCCTGCTCGACGGCCTGGCCAACAGCACCACCACGGTGGTCTCGGAGAAGACCGTCGTCGGCGGGAAGACCCTGGCCCGGCCCAAGTACGTGATCGCCCCGACCTCCGCGGTCACCGCCTCGGCCTGCGCCGCGGACATCACCGTCAAGGGCTGCCGCGTCCTGCAGTTCGTCTACGCCGACACCACCACCGCGGCGCCCGACGCCAGCGACAGCGGCAGGTTCGGCGACTTCGCCGGGCAGGTCAGCACCATCCGCCTGTGGGCCACCGCCCCCGGCGCCGGCGCCGCCACCCCCACCGACGTGGCCGTCTACCGCTACGACGAGCTGGGCCGGCTCATCCAGACCTGGGACCCGCGCCTGGGCCAGAGCACCCAGACCCAGTACTCCTACCACTGGCAGCCCGGCACCGACGGCATGCTCAAGTGGGTCCAGCAGGGCGGCAAGCCCGGGACCTTCCTGGACTACGGCAACGTCGCCGGCAGCCCGGCCGCCGGGCCCGGCATGCTGACCAAGGTCACCCGCGACACCCTCACCCCGGGCAGCGCCGACCAGGTCAACGGCACCGCCACCACCACCGTCGTCTACGGCGTGCCCACGACCGGCGCCGCCGCCCCCGAGGACCTGTCGGCCGCGGCCGGCGCCCGCTGGGGCCAGAGCGACCTGCCCACCGACGCCACCGCGGTGTTCCCGCCCGACCAGGTGCCCGCCTCCAACAAGGGCACCGACCTCAAGCCGGGCGACTACACCCGGGCCACCATCGGCTACCTGAACGCCTCCGGCCACCAGGTCAACCAGGCCGGCCCCGGGCACCGGATCACCACCACCGAGTACGACAAGTGGGGCAACGCGGTCCGCACGCTGACCGCCGCCAACCGCGAACTCGCCCTCGGCGGAAGCGACGAGGCCAAGGCCCAGCTCGCCGACCTCGGCATCGACACCCTCCCCCCGGGCGAGCGCGCCAAGCTGCTCTCCACGGTGACCACCTACGGCGAGGACGGGCAGCGCGAGACCGAGTCCGCGGGACCGCTGCACCGGGTCACCCTGGCCGCCGACGCGCTCAGCGGCACCACCGCCGTCGCCAAGGCCGGCACCCAGGTGACCGCCCGCACCCGCACCGTCAAGAGCTACGACGAGGGCCGCCCGACCGACGGCACCGCCAAGGTCAAGGACCAGGTCACCACCACCGTCACCGGCGGCGCCCTGCGCGGCTGGCCGGACGTCTTCGCCGAGACCCGCACCGACAAGAGGGTCTACGACTGGGCGCTCGGCGTCCCGATCAAGAAGGTCCAGGACGCCGGCGGCCTCAACCTGACCACCGGCACCGGCCACGACAGCCAGGGCCGGGTCACCTCCCAGTCCCTGCCCGCCTCCAACGGCGCCGACGCCGGCACCACCACGACCGGCTACTGGACCGCCACCGGCACCGGCCCCTGCGCCGGGCGCCCGGAGTGGGCCGACCTGGTCTGCCGCACCGGCCCGGCCGGGGCGATCACCGGCGGCGGGAGCAACCCGGCCCAACTGCCGGTCAAGACCGTCCAGTACGGCCTGTTCGGGCAGACCGTCCAGACCGACGAGACGGCCAACGGCGTCACCCGCACCACCGTCACCAGCTCCGACGACGCGGGCCGCCCGGTGACCACCACGGTCAGCGGCGGCGTCGGCCCGGCCGCCCCGGCCACCACCGTCGGCTACGACCCGGCCACCGGCAGGGTCGTCAAGCAGACCTCGGCCACCGGCGGGACGATCACCAAGGCGTACGACGCGCTCGGCCGCCAGATCTCCTACACCGACGCCGACGGGGCGACCACCACCACCGAGTACGACGCGCTGGACCGGCCCACCAAGGTCACCGACAGCTCGCCGTCCACCACCACCTACGGCTACGACACCGCCGTCGAACCGCGCGGCCTGGTCACCTCGGTGACCGACTCCGGCGCCGGCACCTTCACCGCCCGCTACGACGCGGACGGCAAGGTCACCGGCCAGGGCCTGCCCGGCGGCTACACCAGCACCGACCGGATCGACCCGACCGGCACCGTCGTCACCCGCACCCACACCCGCGGCAGCGACGGCGCCGTGCTGGTCAACGACGCGATCACCGAGACCGTCCACGGCCAGTGGGCCACCCACACCGGCACCCCCGGCGTGACCGCGGCCCAGAGCTACGGCTACGACCGGGCCGGCCGCCTCACCCAGGTGCGCGACACCTCCACCGACGCCGTCTGCACCACCCGCAGCTACGGCTTCGACAACAACACCAACCGCACCGGCCTGGCCACCGCCACCGCGCCGCGCGGCCAGGAGTGCTCGACCACCGGAGCGACCACCCGGACCAGCGGCTACGACAGCGCCGACCGGCTGGTGGACCCCGGCTACGGCTACGACGCGTTCGGCCGCACCACCGCCCTGCCGGGCAGCACCGTCGGCTACTACAACACCGACCTGGTCCAGCAGCAGACCACCGGCGCGAGCCGCTACACCTGGACCCTGGACGCGGCGCAGCGCCCGCGCGGCTGGACCACCGAGACCAACTCCGGCAGCGCCTGGACGGTCTCCGGCGGCCGGACGAACCACTACGGCTCGGACGGCGACAGCCCGCGCTGGATCGCCGAGGGCGCGACCGCCTCGCGCAACGTGACCGGCGCCTCCGGTGACCTGGCGGCACTGGTCTCCGGCACCGCCGTCACCCTGCAACTGGCCAACCTGCACGGCGACGTGACGCTCCAGCTGCCGCTGGACACCTCGGTCGCGCCGACCGTGCTGGACTACGACGAGTACGGCCAGCCGCGAGCCGGCCAGCCCGCCGTCCGGTACGGCTGGACCGGCGCCAAGCTGCGCTCGGCCGAGACCCCCGGCGGTGGCCTGGTGCTGATGGGCGTGCGCCTCTACAACGGGGCCACCGGCCGCTTCCTGTCCGTCGACCCGGTCTACGGCGGCAACGCCAACGCCTACGACTACGTCTCCGCCGACCCGCTGAACCGCTTCGACCTCGACGGGCGGGTCTGCTGGAGCTGCGGCTGGAAGCGGGCCAAGTCCTTCGCCAGCAAGACCTGGAACGAGAACAAGCAGACCATCGTCACCTGGGGCGTCGGCATCGGCGTCGCGGGCGTGTGCACCATCGCCACCGGCGGCGCCGGCGCGGCGGGCTGCGCCTGGCTCGGCGGGGCGGTCGGCGGGGCCGTCGGCTACCGCTACGGGTACAGCGGGCAACGCAGCTGGGGCGGCTACGCCCGGGCCACCATCGTCGGCTCGGTCACCATGCGGGTGGGCGGCGGCAGCGTGTTCCGCGGCTGGCGCTTCTTCCGCGGCGGCGGGGCGCACCGGGGCGGATGGGGCTGGTGAGGGCCGGACAACTAGCATGTCTTTGCCGTCTCTTGAATCTCCTGAATCTCCACGGAAGGCTGGGGTGGTCGTGAACCGCTACGCGAAGGCCGCACTGGCGACCCTCGGCCTCCTGCTGCTCTGCGCCCTGGCGTTCGTGCTGCTCGGCCTGCTGCCGGCCGGCTCCGGCGGCGGGTCCGTGCTGCGCCTGCTCGGCGGCGCCGTGCTGGTCGGTGGCGCGCTGGTCTGGGGCTCCTACGTCTCCAGGCTGCTGCGCAGTCGGCGGTAGGACGGCCGCAGTGAGTGCGGCCGCGTGAGTGCGGCCGTGCGGGAATCGGGCCCCACCCGGGCGAACCGGGTGGGGCCCTTTCGCATGGCCCTTGTGCGCCGGCTCCGCGCCCGGCCGCCGAATCCCCGTTGCCAGCGGGCGGGCGCCCGGGCGAGGATCCTGTTCGTGTCCGAGACGACGTTCGAAGGCCCGCCCGGCTCCGAGCTGAGGCCCTATCCGAAGATCCCCGCGCGGGGCCGCCCCGGCGCGCCCGGCAGCCGGGAGTGGACGGCGGCGGAGAAGGTGCACGGCGCACACTTCGCGGTGGTCTGCGACGGCGGTGCGGTCCGGGCCGCCAAGCGGCGCGATCTGCTCGGCGACGAGGAGCTCGACGCCTTCTTCGGCGTGAGCCGGATCTGGCCGCAACTCTCCGTCGCGGCCGGGCACTTGGCCGCGGCACTGCGCGCCTCCCGGGGCGAGGGGGCCGTCGTCACCGTGTACGGCGAGCTGGCCGGCGGCCGCTACCCGCACCCCGGGGTGCCCGCCGAGGCCGGGGTCGACCCGGTGCAGACCGGGGTCTGGTACGCGCCCGGGCTGCGCTGGCTGCCGTTCGACGCCACGGTGGAGACCACCGAGGGGCGCCGGTGGATCGCCGACCGCGAACTGCGCGCGGCCGCGGCGGCGGCCGGCCTCACCTGCGTCCCGCTGCTCGGCCACGGCCCGCTGAACACCCTCCAGGACCTCCCGGCCGCCTTCCCCAGCCGGGTGCCGGCCCTGCTCGGACTGCCGGAACTGCCCGACAACCTCGCCGAGGGGTACGTCCTCAAGCCCGCGGGCGAGTGGCACGAGACCGGGACCGGGGCCGCCCGGCCGGTGGTCAAGGTCAAGCAGAAGGCCTTCGCCGAGGACGACCGCTACGACGGTGCCCGCCCCTACCTGCCCCCGCCGGAGGGGGCGGCCGGGGTGCCCGGCTGGCTGCTGGTCCAGGCCTCGGCGCTGCTGACCCCCACCCGCGCCGCGGCCGCGGTCAGCAAGCTCGGCCCGCACACCCCCGCCGGGGCGGTGGCGGCCGAGGTCGCCCACGACATCGCGGAGGAACTCGCGGACGCCCTGGGCGGATTGGAGGAGTCCGTCCGCACCGCACTGCGCCGGGCCCTCGATCCCGGGGCGCGCGCCCTGGTCGCCTTCGACTCCCGGGACCGGCGCGGCCGTTGAGCCCGGGACCGGCGTAGCCACTGAGCCCGCGGCCGGCACGGCCGTTGAGCCCGCGGCCGGCCGCGGGCCGCCGTGCACCAACCGCTGGGAACGGGTCGAGGGCGGCTTCAGGCGGCGTCGAGGAAGCTTCCAACTCCCTTGGGGGGAGCCCATCATGGGCTCCCGGTCCAGGTCCCCAGCCGAGGGGTCGGGCAGAGGTCCCAGGAGGCAGAAGATGTCGATTCCATTCCCCGTCCGGATCCAGGCCGCCGTCGTCCGGGCCGTGTACGCCCTGCCCCACGGCCTGCGGCGGGCCTTCGCCGGCAAGCCGGAGGTGCGGGACGGGCAGACCCTCGCGCTGGACGCGCAGGTGATCCTGAAGTTCCAGCGGATGTCCAAGGCGACGATGGTGATGCCGGGCGGGGTGGGCCCGTCCCGGGACGAGATGGAGCACGCCCGGCACCTGGTCGGCGGGCCGAGGATAGAACCGGTGGCCGTGCGGGAGCTCGGGATCCCGCGGGAGCGGGGCGAGACGCCGGCGCGGCTGTACACCCCGGCCGGGCTGGGCGGGGCCTCCGGACTGCTGGTCTACGTGCACGGCGGCGGCTGGGCGGTCGGCAGCATGGAGAGCCACGACCACGTCGCCCGGTTCCTGGCGCAGCGGGCCCGGGTGCGGGTGCTGTCGGTCGGGTACCGGCTGGCGCCCGAGCACCCCTTCCCGGCGGGCCTGGAGGACGTGCAGGCGGCGCTGGACTACGCCTTCGCCAAGGCGGTCGACCTCGGCGTCGACCCGGAGCGGATCGCCGTCGGCGGGGACAGCGCGGGCGGCAACCTGGCCGCCGTCGCCGTGCAGGAGGCCGTCCGGCGGGGCGGCCCGGTGCCGGTGTTCCAGCTGCTGCTCTACCCGGTCACGGACCTGTCGACCAAGCGCCGCTCGTACCAGCAGTTCGCCGAGACCTACTTCCTGACCAGCGACAACATGGACTGGTTCGCCGACCGGTACGCGCCCGAGCCGCTGGACCGCACCGACCCGCGGATCTCGCCGCTGCTCGCCGCCGACCTGGCCGGGCTGCCGCCCACGTACCTGAGCACCGCGGGCTTCGACCCGCTGCGGGACGAGGGCGAGGCGTACGCGCAGGCGTTGGAGGCGGCGGGGGTGGAGGTGTACCTGAGCCGGCAGTCGGACCTGATCCACGGGTACGCCAACTACATCGGCGTGGGCCACCGCTTCGAGGACGCGACGGCGGAGGCGGCGGAGGCGCTGCGCAAGGCGCTCGGCTGCTGAGCGGCGGCGGCGACAGGGCAGTACGTGCCGCGAGGGGTGCGGCGGTACGGCGGTACGGCGGAGGGGCGGGCCCGGGCGGGCGCCGTCCCTCCGCCGTTTCGCCGCTGCGCAGGGGGTTCTCGGGAACCGGGTCTTATTGTACTGTCCGTCTAATAAGCGGGTGAGCGGGAACCCGCAGGGGCAGGCACCCGGAGGCAGCCATGGCTCTCATCCACCACACGGCGGCGCACGGCCACACGTCGGCCGACGACGACGTCTCCAAGCGGCTGCTGGAGTCGGCCGCCACCCTCTCCTATGACCCGATGACCGAGATCGACTGGGACGCCCCCCTCCCGGCCGGGCACTACGGCCTCAACCCGGAGTGGAGCACGCTCTACGGCACCCGGCTGTGGGACGAGATGACCGAGCAGCAGCGGGTCACCCTCACCCGGCACGAGGTCTGCTCGATCATGAACACCGGCATCTGGTTCGAGATGATCCTCCAGCAGATGGTGCTACGCGACCAGTACCTCAAGAACCCCGCCAACGCGGAGTTCCAGTTCGCGCTGACCGAGATCGCCGACGAGTGCCGGCACTCGATCATGTTCGCCCGCGCCTGCCAGAAGATGGGCGTCCCCGCCTACCGGCCCAACAAGGTGATCGCCCAGGCCGGACGCGCCTTCAAGGCGCTCGCCAAGGGTGAACTCGCCTACGGCGGCATCCTGGTGGCCGAAGAGGTGCTGGACGTCATGCAGCGCGACTGGATGCGCGGCGAGAACGTCCTGGAGATCGTCCGCGGCACCTCCCGGATCCACGTGGTCGAGGAGTCGCGGCACATGAAGTTCGCCCGGCAGGAGATCCGCGAGCGGGTCCGGCACGCGGGCCCGGCCCGCCGCCGCACCTCCGCCACCGGCATCGCGATCGGCGCGTACGTCATCGTCAGCAGCATGGTCCACCCGGGCGTCTACAAGGCCGCCGGGCTCGACGTCGCGCGGGCACTCGACGAGGCGAGGGGCAACGGCCACCGCAAGGCGATGATGCGCAACAGCTCCCGGCACCTGATGGCCTTCCTCGCCGAGACGGGCCTGATCACCAGCCGCGCGGCTTCGATCTACCGCCGCGTGCACATGCTCTGACGGACCGTCATTCCACAGCACTCCAGCTCCAGCGAGGACGAGGACTCACCCCCGGCCATGGCCTACGCGATCACCCGGACCTGCTGCAACGACGCCTCGTGCGTGTCCGTCTGCCCGGTCAACTGCATCCACCCGACCCCGGAGGAGCCGGAGTTCGGCACCACCGACATGCTCTACATCGACCCGCAGGCGTGCATCGACTGCGGCGCCTGCGCGGACGCCTGCCCGGTCGACGCGGTGTACCCGGTCGACCGGCTGCGCGGTCCGGACGTCGTCTTCGGCGACCTCAACCGGGACTGGTACCGCGACCACCCCAACGACCACGCCTGGGGCGCGCCCAGCTTCCCGCGCAGCCTGCCGGACGAGGTCGGCCCGCTGCGGATCGCCGTGGTCGGCACCGGGCCCTCCGCCGGGTACACCGCGCAGGAACTGCTGCGCTGCACCGGCGCCGAGCTCACCATGATCGACCGGCTGCCGGTCACCGGCGGCCTGCTGCGGCACGGCGTCGCGCCCGACCACCAGTCCACCAAGCGGATCGCGGAGAGCTTCGCGAGCGTCTTCCACGACCCGCGGCTGCGGATGCACCTCAACCTGGAGATCGGCACCGACGTCAGCCACGAGGAACTCGCCGCCCACCACCACGCCGTGGTGTACGCGGTCGGCGCGGCCGCCGACCGGCGGCTCGGCGTGCCCGGCGAGGACCTGCCGGGCAGCCTGCCCGCGACCTCCTTCGTCGGCTGGTACAACGCCGACCCGACGGTGCCCGCCGACGCGGTGGAGCTGTCCGCCGAGCGGGTGGTGGTGGTCGGCAACGGCAACGTCGCGGTGGACATCGCCCGCATCCTGCTCACCGACCCGGAGGTGCTGGCCGCCACCGACATCGCCGACCACGCGCTGGCCGCGCTGCGCCGCAGCCGGGTGCGGGAGGTGGTGCTGCTGGCCCGGCGCGGGCCGGAGCAGGCGGCCTGGAGCCGGACGGAGTTCCTGGCGCTCGGCCGACTGCCGGGCGTCGAGCTGGTGGTCGAGGACCACCCGCAGGTGCGGGCGGCGATCGAGGCGGCCGCGCCGGACTCCCGGGCCGGGCTGCTGGCCGGCCTGCCGCTGGTGCGCCGGGACGACTCCGCCGAGCCCGGGCCGGGGCGGCGGATCGTGCTGCGCTTCCTGTCCGCGCCGGTGGAGCTGACCGGCGCGGACGGCCGGGTCTGCGGGCTGACCGTGGAGCGGACCGCACCGGCGGCCGGCGACGGACGGCCCGAGGGGACGGGGGAGTACGAGACGCTGGCCGCCGGGCTGGTGGTGCGCTCGATCGGGCACCGCGGCGTGCCGGTGCCCGGACTGCCCTTCGACGAGCGGGCCGGGACGGTCGCCCGGCGCGGCGGACGGGTCGTCGACCCGGCCACCGGACGGCCGCTGCCCGGTGCGTACGTGGTCGGCTGGGCCAAGCGCGGGCCGTCCGGCGGGATCGGCGCCAACCGCGCCTGCGCGCGGGAGACGGTGGACGCGCTGCTGGACGACGCGCTCGCCGGGGCGCTGCCGGAACCCTCGGCGGGGCGGGCGGAGTTCGAGCGGCTGGTGCGGCGGCGCCGGCCGGACGCGGTGGGGCTCAAGGAGCTGCGGGCGGTGGACCGGGCGGAGCGCGAGCGGGGCGCGGCGCAGGGCCGGCCCCGGGTGAAGCTGGCGACGGTGGCGGAGCTGCTGGCGGCGGGCCGACGGCGGTAGGCGCTGGTGAGCGCTGTCCGGCGCACGCACGGGAAGTCGGCCGGTCCGACTTCCCGTGCACACGACTTCCCGTGCACACGACTTCCCGTGCACACGACTTCCCGTGCACGCGGCGCCCGGCTAGTCCGACCCGGTCCGGGCGTCGTCGGCCGCCTCGACCGCGCCGTCGTCGAGGTCGAACCCCCCGACGTCGACCTGACCGGGATAGAACTGCCGCGCCCACCGCCGGAACAGCCCGATCGAGCGCTCCCCGGGCACCAGTCGCGGCCGCGCCAGATAGCGCTTGTGCGCGATCACCGGCCGGTCCTGCCTGATGATCCGCATCGCGGCCTGCAGGGCCACCCAGGAGGCGGCCCGGTCCACGGCCTTCGCCGACCCGACCCCCGGCACCGGCACCGTGCTGGTCACCGCGACCCGCACCAGCGTGCGCCAGGGGCCGATCGGCGTCGGCAGCAGCCACACCCGCAACGCGCTGCCCAGCTCCGGCAGTTCGGCGGTCACCCGCATCATCCCCAGCCCGGCCATCGTCACCGGCTGCTCCAGGCTCACCGCGCCCAGACCGGGGAACCGGGTGGTGGTGCGCTGGTGGACGGTGAACAGCGGGCCGTCCTGCTCCGGCGGCGCGGTCTCCCGGGTGTCCAGGCCGTGCAGCACCGAGGTGTGCCGGAAGTCCACGCTGTTCTCCATCACCTCCTGCGGGTGCGAGTCCACCTCGCCCTGCCACCAGGCGAGCGGCCGCACCCCGACGGCCGGCGGCAGCTCCCAGCCGGGCGGCGCACCGTCCGGCCCGCCCCGCCAGACGAACAACGCGCCGTCCCGTTCGACCAGTCGGCGCCGGGCCAGCTCACCGCGGAACCGGGTGCCGTCCGGCGCGCCGGTGCAGGAGCCGTCCGGGGCGAAGGCGAAGCCGTGGAACGGGCAGACCAGCTCCTCACCCCGGACCCGCCCGCCCGCGCCGAAGTGCGCGCCCAGGTGCGGGCAGTGCGGCCCGATCGCGCGCACCGAGCCCCGGGCCGTCCGGTACAGCACCACGTCCTCGCCCGTCAGCCGGGCCGTGCGGACCCGGCCGGGCGGCAGGTCGCGGGAGCGGCCGACGCAGAACCAGCCGGTCGGGTACGGCAGCGGGGCGGAGTGCGCGTCGGTGTACGCGTCGGAGTGGGGCACGGTGGTCACCTCGATGGCTTGACGGCGGTGTGAACGTACCAGCGGACGGCCTCGCGCACGGCGTACATCTCCACCGTGCTGCGGAGGTTGAGCCACTTCGCGGGATCGCCGAAGCGGCGCACCAGCTCCCAGGGCAGCCGGAAGTACACGTGCACCGCCTCCGTGGTCGGCTGGTAGTACCGCGTCGCGTCGAGCGCCTCCTCGACCTCGAAGCCGGCCGCGGTGAGCAGGTCCGACAGGTTGCGGGCGTGGTAGATCCGCGCGCCGGGGAACACATGGGCGTCCAGGTACGGTTCGAGCACCCTCCGGGTCCGCGGCGGCAGCTCCTCCAGCGGGCCGGCACTCATCGGGCCGAGCAGGACGAGCCGCCCGCCCGGGCGCAGCACCCGGTGGAATTCGGCCAGCGCCCGGGGCGGGTCGTAGGAGTGGACCAGCGTCTCCATCGAGTACGCGCCGTCGAACTCACCGTCCGAGAAGGGGAGTTGATGGTAGTCACCCCAGCGGAAGGCGGTCCGGTCGACCAGCGCGGCCCGGGCGTTCAGCCGACGGGCCTCGGTGAGGTGGAAGTCCAGCACGTCTACCCCGTCGACCAGCAGTCCGAACCGGGTGGCCATCGCCCGCGCCACCACTCCGGCCCCGCACCCCGCGTCCAGCACCCGTGCGCCCGTCGGCAGGGCGAGCTTGCGGCCCAGCACGTCCTCCAGTTGCCGCTGGGCCCGCCACAGCCGCCACTTCGACTGGCCCGGTTCCGTCCACCCCCAGTGCCGGGCGTTGCGCGCCACCAGGGTGTAGAACCGACGGCTCCCGGCCCGCCCGTACACCCGGCGCAGCCCGGCGAGGTCCAGCTCCTGAGCGCCCATGCCGGACAGGCTAGGCGTGGCCCGGGGGCGAACCCGGCGGCGGCGCCGGGTGGTTGGGCCGTCGGGGCGGTTCCTCGGGTCGTCGGACCGGATGATCAGCCGCCCGCGAAAGCCCCCCGGCCCAGCCCCCGCCCCGGGGATCAGGCCGCGCCCGCCGCGGTGCGGAGGATGCCCCGGCCGTCCCGGCCGCGGAGGGCGAGGGCCGCCGGGAGCACCGCGGCCGTCAGGGCGATGGCGGCGCAGCAGGTGGCGAGCACGCCCAGGACCGTCCAGGGCAGCATCGCGGGGGTGGAGCCGACCAGGCGGGTCAGGGCGGCCCAGGAGCCGCCGACGCTGATCGCCGTGCCGAGCAGGCCCAGCAGGGTGCCGGCCGCCACGCACATCAGGGTCTCGACGGCGACGGTGCGCAGCACCTGGCCGCGGGTGGCGCCGGCCAGTCGGAGCAGCGACAGCTCCTGGCGGCGGTCGCTGACGGTCATCACCAGCGAGTTGGCGAGGGCGATGGCCGCGTAGCCGATCGCCAGCCCGAGGATCATCAACAGGGCGTTCCAGGAGGCCTGTTCGGTGCTGTCGGTGGCGGCCGACCAGATCTCCTCGGGGGTGGCGAGCCGGGCGCCCAGCCCGTCCACCGCGGAGTGCAGCGCGGCGGCGGCCCGCTGCGGGTCGGTGCCCGGCAGCACCCGCAGGTCGATCCGGGTGGCCAGCGCCGGGCCGCCGACGCCGCCGGTGACCGCGTCGGTGTCGGTCACCCAGGCCTGGACGGTTTCGGCGCCGGTGCCGAGCAGGGCGGCGACCCGCAGCTCCCGCGGGGTGCCGTCGGCCAGTCGGACCGGGACCGTCCCGCCGACCCGGGGCGAACCGGGCCAGGTGCGGCTGAGTACGGCCGAGCCGGGGCCGAGGTCGGCGAGCGAGCCGGCCACCACCGGGAGGCGGTCGACCTCGGCCAGCGCCGTCGGGTCGGCCGCGGCGGCGCTCAGCGGCACCAGGGCCTGGCCGGTCGGGTCGACGGACATCAGCGAGGTCGGGGTGATCACCAGCGCCCGCACCCCGGGGACGGCGCGGACCCGGTCCACCACGGCCCGGTTCAGCCCGGGCGTCCCGGCCGGGGTGACCACCAGGTCGGCGGCGGACAGCTGGTGGCGGACCTCGCTGACCTGGGACCGGTTGATGGTGTCGATGCTGCCGAGCAGGCACCCGGCGAAGGCGATCACCAGCACCACCGGGGTGGTGGTCGCCGCGGTGCGCCGGAAGGCGGTCAGCGAGCTCTGCCGGGCGGTGGCCCAGACGATGCCGCCGCCCTCGTCGCCCGGCCGGCCGCGCAGCCGGGCCACCAGCGCGGGCAGGCCGGTCAGCAGCCGGATCGCCGGGCCGGCCAGCACGGCCGCCAGCAGGACGCAGCCCGCCACGACGGGCAGCAGCAGGGCCAGCGAGTCGGCGACGTTGGCCGCGGCGTCCGGCCAACTGCGGGCGGTCAGCACCAGGGCAGCGATCGCGCCGCCCAGCACCAGCAGGCCGCTCACCCAGCGGAAGGCCAGCGCGCCGCGCGAGCGCCGCTCCACGTCCGCCTCCGCGAGCGCCTCACCGGGGCTGATCCGCCCGGCCTTCAACGAGGAGAGCAGCACCCCGCCGATCGCGGTGGCCAGCCCGATCGAGGCGGCGACCAGCAGCCCCCACCAGGTGACCGGGACGGTGAACTCGGCCGGCACCAGGTCGCGGTCGACCAGCCAGCGGCCGGCCGGGGCCGCCCCGGCCGCGCCGAGCGCGCACCCGGCGGCGGAGGCCAGCGCGCCGACCACCAGGGCCTCCCGGTGGACCAGGGCGCGCAGCTGCCGGCGGGTGGCGCCGATCAGGCGCAGCAGCGCGAGTTCGCGGCGGCGCTGGGCGATCGACAGCGCGAAGGTGCCGGCCACCACGAACACGGCGGTGCCGCCGGAGACCGCGGCGGACAGCCCGAGCGGGGTCTGCACGTCGTCCAGCCGGGCGCCGACCTCGATGTGGTGCGGGTCGGCCTGGCCGCGCTCGGCGCCGGTGAGCACCCGGGCGACGCCCGCGCCGCCGGTCGCCGCGACCGCCCGGCGGACCGCGTCGGCGGGGCCGAAGGCGGCCAGCACGCCGACGGCGGGGCAGTACCGGGCGGCCTGGGCGTCGGTGAAGAAGACGGCGTGCTCGAAGGCCTCCGGCTCGGTGACACCGGAGACGGTCGCGGTGTGCGGGCCGTCGGCGGTGACGTACCGGACGGTCCGGCCGACCTGCTCCGGGCTGCCGCCGCCGATGACGATCTGGTCGTCGGCGGCGGGGGCGGTGCCGGCGGTGAGCCGGTAGCCGCCCAGCGCGGCGGTGGACCAGGCGCGGCCGACCTGCCCGCGCGGGCCGTCGGCGAGCTGGGCGTAGAAGGTGCGGTCGGCGACGGTCGGACCGGTGGCGGCGACCGCGGTGAGCAGGGCGGCCGGCAGGCCGGGCTGGGCGGGCACCGGGGTCGGCTGGGCGTCGCCGCCGGTCGCGGGGGTGAAGTCCACGTTCAGGTCTGCGGTGACCAGGACCGGGGCCCCGGAGAAGCGCTGGCGGGCCTGGTCGGGGACGCCGGCGGTGGCCGCGATGACCAGGATCGAGGTGGCCAGCAGGGCGACGCCGCAGGCCAGTGCGACGAAGCTGCCGACGAAGGAGGCCCAGCGGAGCCGGACGGAGGCGAGGGCGAGGGTCAGCACGCCAGGGCCTCCGGCGCGTCGGCCTCCGGCGCGGTGGCTTCCGGCGCGTCGGCCTCCAGCGGACGGGCAGCCGGAGCCGGGGCCTCCAGGGCGGTCATCCGGGCGGCGACCTGCTCGGCGGTGGGCCGCTCCAGCGAGCCGGCCAGCCGGCCGTCGCGCAGGAACAGCACCCGGTCGGCGAAGGAGGCGGCGACCGGGTCGTGGGTGACCATGACCACGGCCCGGCCGGGGTCGTCGGCCGCCCCGCGCAGCAGGGCGAGCACCTCCCGGCCGCTCCGGGTGTCCAGCGCGCCGGTCGGCTCGTCGGCGAGCAGCACCGCCGGGCGGGTGAGCAGCGCCCGGGCGATGGCGACCCGCTGCTGCTGCCCGCCGGACAGTTCGCCCGGCCGGTGCCCGGCCCGGTCGGCCAGTCCGACGGCGGCCAGCGCGGCGGTCACCTCGGCCGGGGCGGGGCGGCGGCCGGACAGCTTGGCCGGGAGCGCCACGTTCTGCGCCGCGGTCAGCGCGGGCAGCAGGTTGAAGGACTGGAAGACGAAGCCGATCCGCTCCCGGCGCAGGACGGTCAGCTCCTTGTCGCGCAGCCCGCCGAGGACGGTGCCGTCCACCCGCACCTCGCCGCCGTCGATCTCCTCCAGGCCGGCGGCCGCGCGCAGCAGGGTCGACTTGCCCGAGCCGGAGGGGCCCATGACGGCGGTGAAGGTGCCGAAGGGGAAACCGACGGTCACGTCGTCCAGGCCGACGACGGGTTCGGGCCCGCGCCGGTAGGTCCGGCGGACGGAGCGGAGTTCAACGGCGAAGTCCGTGGCGTTCATGGTCCCCATCCCATCGTCCGGGACGGGGGTGGCTCAATGGCCGGGGGTTCACTTCCGGGGGTGTAGCCAGCTACACCCCCGGACGTGAACCCCCCTGGTCATCCCCGGTCCCGACGGCCGCGCTTCAGCTCCTCCCAGCGCCGCTCCTGCTCCGGGGTCAGGGTGCCGCGCAGCTCGGCCAGTTTCAGCAGCTGGGCCTCGGCGTCGGCGCCGAGCGGCTGGGCCTCGGCCCGGTAGTGGTCGGTGAGCAGGGCGTCCAGTTCCGGGCGGGTGAGCGCCGGGTCGAGGCGCTGGGCGAGTTTGGCCATGTTGCGGTAGGAGCCCTGGAGCAGGAACGGCGGCTCGGTGCGGGCCCGGTCGTCCTGGGCGGCGGAGGCGAGGTAAGCGCGGTTGACGGCCAGCACGGTGGTGCGCAGATGGAGCAGCCCGGCCAGCAGGGCGGTCATCCGCTCGACCTCGGCGGCCGGCCAGGCGCCCCGGAGCTGCCCGCCGGGGGTACCGCTCGCGCGGGCGAGCAGGGTGTCCAGGTCGGCGCGTTCGGCGGTGGCGAGCGCGGACAGCTGGGGGTGGGCGGGCAGGGCGTTCTCGACGAAGCTGAGCGCGAAGAGGTCCTCGCGGCCGGCCACGGCGTCGCCGAGGTTCCACACGTCGGCGCGGTTGGCGAGCATGTCGGGCAGCCGGAACAGCCGCCCGGACTCGGTGTACGGGTTGGCGGCCATCACCACGGCGAAGCGCTTGCCGCGCAGGTCCCACTCGCGGGCCTCGCCGTCGTGGACGCCGTCGATCCGGCGCTGGGCGTCGCACAGCGGGATGAAGCGCTGCAGGAACTCGGGCGAGGTGTGCTGCACGTCGTCCAGGTGGAGCAGCACGTTGTCGCCCGCGTGCAGCGCGAAGGCGAGCTTCTCCAGCTCGCGCCGGGCGGTGGCGTCGGGGGCCTCGGCCGGGTCCAGCGAGGTGACCCGGTGGCCGAGTGCCGGGCCGCTGACCGAGACCAGCAGCAGGCCGAGCCGTTCGGCGAGGTACTCGACCAGGCTGGTCTTGCCGTAGCCGGGCGGGGAGACCAGCAGCAGCAGGCCGCTGCGGTCGACCGGACCGCCGGCGTCCACCGTGCCGAGCTGCTTGGCGAGGTTGTCGCCGATCAGCGGCAGGTACACCTGGTCGATCAGCCGGTTGCGGACGAAGCCGTTGAGCGACGCGGGCCGGTACTGGTCGAGCCGCAGCCGGGCGTGCTCGGCGGCCAGCAGCTCGCCGCGCAGCCGCTGGTAGGCGCGGTGTCCGGGGGCCTCGACGGCCTCGAACTCCCGGACCCGGGGCAGGAGTTCGTCAAGTCGCAGGTCGATCGAGCCGCCGCTCAGCCGGGGGTGGTCGCCGAGCAGTCCGGTCAGCCGGACGCCGACGGTGCCCTCGGCGGGGCGGCGCGGCAGGGCCGGGCAGAGCAGCACGGCGGCGGCTTCGGCGCGGTCGCCCGGGTCGGCCCCGGCGGCGGCCGACTCCAGCCAGGCGGCGGCCAGTTGGCGGCGCACCGGGAGCAGCTCGGGCTCCTCGGGCAGGGCGGCCAGCGCCTCGGTCAGCCCGGCGGACTCGGGGGTCGCGCGGAACTTCTCCAGCAGGGTGGCCGCGCCCGCCGAGTGGGCGAAGGTCGGTGTGGCGACGGCGAGTTCGGCCACCAGGTAGTCGCCGGCACCGGTGGCGCCGGGGATGAACTCCGCTACGGCCGAGGACAGTTCGGACGCCAGCGCGGTCAGGGCCGGCACCGGCCCGTACGCCTGCCGGGCCAGGCCGAGCGAGCGGGCCCGGGTGTGCCAGACCAGCCGCTGCCGCTGGTCCGTCCCGTGTGCCCAGTACAGCTGGGCCGCCGCCCGGGCCTCGGCCGGGTGCCGCAACAGCCCGGCCTCGGCGTCGAGTTCGAGCAGGGCGCGGAGCAGCAGCGCCGCGTCGTGGTCGTGCACCCCGCGCTGGTAGCCCTCGTCCGGGCGCTGTTCGACGGCCCGGCGGACGTACTCCAGCAGGTCGTCCCCGTCGGCCGGCCCCTCCTGCGCGGCGGCCGGCAGCAGGCTGGCGGCCAGGTACTCGGCGCGGTAGAGCGTGGGCGTCTCGGAGGGCAGCGGCCGGGACCAGTACCGCTCGGTGGCGGCGAAGGCCGGGTCGGTGACGGGGGAGCGGTAGTCGGTGCCGGTGAGGGTGAAGGCGGGGCGGCCGCGCCAGGGCAGCAGGGTGAGTTCCGGGCGCTGGGTGGTGACCGCGAACAGGTGGCGGCCCAGTCGCAGGGTGCCGGGGCCGTCCCCGGCCAGCTCGGCGCGGTCGCGCAGGGCCCGGTGCGCCCGGCCGCGGGCGGCGCGCAGCCGTCCGGTCAGCTCCTCGGCCCGGACCCGGTCGCCGAGCTCGGTCAACTTCCCGGCGAGGTCCCGGAGTTTGACGGCGGTCGGGTCGGCGGCCAGGGCGGCGTCGATCTCGGCGGCGGTGCCGAGGGCGGCGAGTCGCCGGTGCAGGGTGTCCAGGATGCGTTCGGCGGAGGCGGCCAGCCGGTCGGCGCGGCCGGCCCGTTCCTCCAGCAGGTGCTGGCGGCGGGCGGTGAGCGCGTCGTGGATCTCGGTGCGGCGTTCGGTGAGCTGTTCGCCGAGCGCCGGGTCGGCGTCGGCGAAGCGGGTCTCCAGCTGTTCGATCCGCAGCAGCAGTCGGCCGAGCCGGTCGTCGCAGGCCTCCGGGGTGTCGGCGGCGGCCAGCGCGGCGGTGACGGCCTGGGCGAGCAGCGCGGTCTCGGCCGCGAACTCGGCGGCGGCCTCCCGGGTGCGCAGCTCCCGGCGGCGTACGGTCAGCGCGGAGCGGCCCCGGTTGAGCAGTCCGAGGACGTCGGCGAGCCGGTCCAGGATCGCGGTGCGGGTGGTGGCGTCGGCCAGGTCGAGGGTGCCGACCAGCTCCGAGACGGTCTGCAGCGCCTCGCTCTGCTCGGTGAGCCGCGCGGACAGCGGCTCGGCCTCGGCGGCGGTGGTGATGGCCGCGCAGTGCTCGGCGAGTTCGGCGGCCCGGCGCCGGTGCGGTTCGAAGGCCGCGGGCTCGGCGAGCTGGACGACCGCCCGGTCGGCGGCCTGCGCCAGCCCCTCGGCGAGGTGCTCGGCGAGTGCGTCGATCCGCGGCGGGTCGGCCCGGGGCAGGTCGCGCAGCGCCTCGACCCGGCCCTGGGCCCGGCGCAGCGCGGCCAGCCGGTCCACCCACTCGGCGGCGTCGGCGAGGGTCTCCCCGCGCGCGGTGCGCAGCAGGCCCTCGACGTGCTCGGCGGTCTCCTCGGTGCGGGCCGCGGCGTGCGCGGTGAGCTCGGCGATCGCCTGGTACTCGGCGATCACCTGCCGCGCGGTGTCGCGGATCTCGGCGAGCGGTGCGGCGAGGTCGCCGAGGCCGTCCTGACCGAGCCAGTGGTGCCGGTCGGTGGTGCGGGTGCAGGCGGCGAGCACGGCCCGGTGGCCGGCCCGGGTGTCGGCGCCGGCGGCGGCCAGTCGGGCCAGGGCGAGGCAGTCGGCCAGGCCGCGGACCAGGTCGGCGTTCCCGATCCGGGCCAACGGGCCGGTGCCGGGCGGCTGTTCGGCGGCGTACCGGTCGCTGGTGAACGGGCTCTGCCAGAGCTGGACGGGGTGCAGTCGGGTCGGGCCGTCCTCGGCCGGGCGCAGGGCGATCAGGGTGCCGTCGTCGAGCAGGGCGTAGCCCTGGCAGGCGAGCGGGGCGGCGGCCTCCTGGCGGACGGAGTTGTACGGCTGGAGCAGTGCCCGGCCGTCGGTGGCGGAGCGGAACTCGTACAGCACGTCCTCGCCGTTGGGCGAGTGCACGGTGCGCTCGTAGGCGAGGCCGTCCACCGGCTGGTCGAAGACGCGCACGGTGCCGTCGGCGAGGTGGCAGCCGCCGGGGAAGGCCACGCCCTGGTCGGCGGGCAGTCGCAGGCAGGCCTGGCCGAGCGCGTCGATCCGGGTGACCCTGCCGGTGGGCAGGTGGAGCACCAGGTGCCGGACGGTCTCCTCCTGGTACGGGCGCACCCGCACCAGCAGCAGGGTGCCGAGCCGGGCGTGGGCGACCTGGGCGTCGGCGAGGGTCTGCAGGGCCTCGGTGAGCGGCTCGCGGTGCAGTTCGCGGCCGTCGGGCGTGGTGAGGGTGAGTCGGCCGCCGTCCACGCCGAGGTGGACCTCCCCGGCGAGGTCGGCGCGCGGGGCGGCGCCGGGGGCGGCGGGCAGCTGGTCGTCCCGGGTGAGCGGCGTCCAGTCGAGCTGTTGGCCGTCGGCGGGGGTGTGGTCGCGTTCGCCGCGCCCGTCCTGGTAGGCGACCCGGTCGTCGTCCAGGCGCCAGCGCAGCACCCGGACGTCGGTGGCGGCCGGGCCGGTGCGGAAGACCGCGAGCAGTCGGCCGCCGACCGGGCGCAGCCGTTCCAGCCGGGCGTCGCGGAAGTAGCGGCGCAGCTCGGCGAGGTCCTGGCGCAGTCGGGGGTCGGCCAGCAGCGGGCCGTCGGCGGGGGAGGCGGGGGAGACGGGGGCGAGGTCATCGGCCCGGTGCAGGCTGAGCAGGTCGCCGAACTCCTCGGCCCCGGCCACGACTTCGACCGGTCGGGTGCCGAGCAGCAGCTGCCCGCCGACGGCGGTGAGGTCCTGCGGCAGGCAGGACCGTTCGGTGGTGAGTCGCCCGGTGCCGGTCAGCCGGAGCTCCCCGCCGCCGAACTCCTCGACCCGGCGGGCGTTCAACGCCCGCGCGCGGTCGGCGAGTTCGGCGGCGGCCCGGGCGAGCCGGTCGCGCAGGACCTCGTAGCTGCCGGCGTCGAGCCGGGTGTCGTCGAGGGCTTCCACGGTCACGTTCCTCAGCAGGTCACTTCGAGCCATTGACGGCGGCGCCGGTCAGCGCCCCGATCGGGGTCTCCGCGATCCCCAACTTCTTCGCGGACTCCAGCAGTTGCCGCAGCTGTCCGGCCTGCTCGCCACCGCCGCCGATCAGCTTCAGCAGCAGCGCGGACACCGTCAGGTTCTGCACGTCCGCGGTGGACACCGAGGACAGCACCCGGGTGAGGTCCGCGGTGAAGTCGGCCCGCCCGTCCAGCCAGGGCCCGGCCAGGGTCTGAGCGGTCTGCGAGTGGCCGACGAAGGCGTCCACGCTCTTGCCGGCCGTCACCGACTGCACCAGCTTGTCGAAGAACACCGAGTCCCCGCCGACGATGTCGATCTTCGCCTTCTCCAGCCCGGTCGCGACCAGCGCGGCCTGCGCCTCGGCGATCTGCCGCTGGGCCTCCAGGGCGGCGAGCCGGACGTCCTTCTCGGCGGCCAGTCGCAGCCGGTACTCCTCGTGCCCGCGGGAGGCCTCGTCCAGCTTGGCCATCGCCGCGGCCTTCTCGGTCAGGCCCTCGGCCTCCGCCTTCAGCTTGGCGCCGACCTCCAGCGCGGCCGCCTTGGCCTTCTCGGTCTGCACCGCGGCCTCGGCCCGGCCGACCTTCTCCACCGCCGCGGCCTCCTGCTCCCGCACCTGCACCCGGGCCAGCCCCTCGGCGGCGGCCTCCGCCCGGACGCCCTCGGCGAGCTTGACCTTGGCGGCCGCGTCCAGCTCGGCGGCCTGCTGCCGGGCCTCGGCCAGTACCAGCGACTCGCGGGCCTTGTGCGCGGCGGCCTGCTCGGCGGCCTCGGCGGCCTTGATGTCCTTGACCAGCTTCTCCTGCGCCTCCGCCTCGGCCTGGATGACGACCGCCTTGCGGGTCCGCTCGGCCTCCTCGGTGGCCCGCAGGGTCTTGACGGCCTCCTCCTGCTCGGCGACGGTGCGGTCCACCGCGACCCGCTCGCGGACCACGTCGGCGACCTCCCGGCGGCGCGACTCGACCTCCTTCTGCTTGGCCATCACGGCGAGTTCGGTCTCCCGCTCGCGGCCGACGACCTCCAGCAGCCGGTCCTTCTCGATCCGCTCGTTCTCCACCGCGATCACCCGTTCGCGGTTCTTCTGGGCCACCGCGACCTCGCGGGCCTGGTTCTCCCGCTGCACCCCGAGCAGCTCCTCGGTGCGCAGGAAGGCGGTCTGGGCGGTGAGCCGCTCCTCCTCCTGCACCCGGGCGATCACCGCGTCCTCCTTGGCCCGCAGGGTCTCGATCTCGCGGCGCTGGCGGATCTCGGCGTCGGCCTGGCGGCGTTGGAGCTCCAGGACGGTCTCCCGGGCGTCCACGTTCTGCCGGGTGATCTCCTTCTCCTCGGTGCGCTGGTACTCGTTGGTGCGCACGTGCTCGATCGCGGTCAGCTCGGTGATCTTGCGGATGCCCTGGGCGTCCAGGATGTTGTCGGCGTCCAGCTGGCTCATCGGGGTCTGTTCCAGGTGGTCGATGGCCGCGTCCTCAAGGGTGTAGCCGTTGAGGTCGGTGCCGATGACCGCGATGATCTGGTCCCGGAACTCGTGCCGGTGGGTGTACAGATCGGTGAAGTCCAGCTGCTTGCCGACGGTCTTGAGCGCCTCGGCGAACTTGGCGGCGAAGAAGTCCTGGATCGCCTGCGGGTCGCTGGCCCGGGCGGTGCCGATCGACTGCGCCACCTTGACGACGTCCTCGACGGTCTTGTTCACCCGGACGAAGAAGGAGATCCGGATGTCCGCCCGGATGTTGTCCCGGCAGATCAGGCCGTCCCGGCCGGCCCGGTGGATCTCCACGGTCTTCGCCGTGATGTCCATCAACTCGGCCTTGTGCAGGATCGGCAGGACGATCGCCCCGGTGAAGGTGACGTCCACCTTCTTGGTCCGGGAGACGATCAGTGCCTTGCCCTGCTCGACCTTCTGGAACAGGCGGCCCACGAACAGCAGTACGGCGAGCAGGATGAGCAGCACGACGGCGACGAGCACGCCGAAACCCACGGCGATGGTGTCCATCACGGAGTCCTTTGACGGAAATGGTGGTGCGAAGTGGTTGACGGAAGGGGGAATTGACGAGCCGTCAGGGACTGGCCGGCGGGTCGAACGGCGCGACCAGGAAGTGCTCGCCGTCCGCGTCGTAGTCGTAGATCAGCGCGGTGCGGCCGGCCGTCAGGGCCGGTTCGGGCTCCGGCGTGCGGACCTGCACGGTCGCGGTGGAGCCGTCCTCGGCGGTCACCTCGGCCTGCCCGAAGTCGGCCGTCACCCGGCCGGTGCGGATCACGCAGACCCGGCCGACGAAGTCCCCCCGGGTGATCGGCCGGTCCTCCGGGAACAGCCGCCGCAGCGGCCGGACGAGCAGTCGGGTGCCCGCCCAGGCGGCGACCAGCGCGACGGCGAACACGCCGCCGCGCGCCGGTGCCCCCGTGGTGAGGACGGTGCCGGCCAGGCTGACGAACCAGGCGAGCGCGACCAGCAGCGAGACCGCCACCGTCGCGGGTACCCCGCCCAGCCCCAGCGCGTCCAGCACGCCCCCGTGGTGGCCGGTGCCGTGTCCCGTGTGTCCCCCCTGGACACCGTGGGCACCGTCCGGGGCGCCGTGGGCGCTCCCCGCGCCGGACGCCCCGTGGGCCACGCTCCCCCCGACACCGTGCCCCCCGACACCGTGTCCGACGTGACCCACCGGGCCCACATGCCCGGCGTGTCCGGCACCCAGGTGGTGTCCGACGCCGTGCCCCCCGTGCACGGCGTCGAACCCCAGGCCGCCGATCAGCATCAGCAGCCAGTACCCGACGACCACCACCAGCGCGAAACTGAACAGCGCCGTCGGAAAGGCCAGCGCGGCCGCGAAGAAGTCCCCCGTCCCGGCCATGCTCCCCCGCCTTTCCCACGGCACCGGACATCGGCGCCGGGGAGATCATGGCAGCGCGGGCGGGCTCCGCACATTGCCAGGATCCGGCAATCTTTACGGCCTTTTGACACCCTGGTACGCACGTCCGCGGTGACACTGCAACAGCCGGGCAACAGGACGGCCCCGGGCAGGTCACCCGGGGTTTCGGCCCGTCGGGGCAGCCCGCCGGGGCGGGTCCTACAGCGGCTGCTCGGGCCAGTTCAGCAGCCGCGCGCCCATGGCCGCGGTCTCCAGGGTGAAGCGCTGCAGGGCGTCCGCCGGGTCGTAGCCCGTGAGCGCCTTGATCCGCTCCAGCCGGTAGCCCAGGGTGCGCACGCTCAGCCCCAGCCGGCGGGCCGCCTCCGCGTTCACGTACGCCGCCTCGGCCTGCACCGCGATGGTGTCCAGCAGCGGACGGGCCCCGCCGCGCGCCTCCGTCAACGGGCCCAGCACGCTGCGCACCAGGTCCGCCATCGCCGCCCGGTCGCGCATCAGCACCGGGAACACCAGCAGTTCCTCGGCCTTCAGCTGGCGGGCCGACAGGCCCAGCCGCTGGGCGTAGTCCAGCGCGTCCAGCGCCTCGTCGTAGCTGCGCAGCACCCCGCTCGCCCCCGAGTGCCGGCGCCCGGTGGACACCCGCAGCACCGGGCGGTAGCCGGGGCCGGGGCGCAGCGTCAGGTCGGCGAAGGCCTCCAGCACGGCGCGCTCGGAGTCCGGTGCGATGCACACCAGCCGGCCGTCCTTGCTGGCCAGCAGGACGTCCCGCTCGCCGAACCGCCCGGCCAGCTCCCGCTCCACCCGGTGCACCAGCGGATGGACGTCGGCGAACGGCTCGTCGCCCACCGCGACCGCCACCGTGTACGCGCCCGCCAGGCGCAGTCCGAACCGCTCCGCGCGCTCCGCCAGCAGGCCGAGGTCGGCGCGGCCGTGCAGCAGGTCGTCGATGAACTCCCGCCTGGCCGCCTCCTCGTGACGGACCGCCAGGCGCTGCGAGCGCTCGTGCCCCTCGCCCAGCGCGGCCAGCGCGGCGTCGGTGGCGGCCAGCACCGCGTCGCCCATCCGGCGCAGCTCGCCGACGCTGCCGGCGGCGGTCGCCCCGGGCAGCGTCTGCCAGGCCCGCCGGGCCGCGGTCAGGCAGTGCGAGACCACCTCGCGCAGCCCGTAACCGGCCTCGGCGCACTGTTCACCGAGCCGGCGCAGCGCCTCCAGCTCGTCCCGGCGCAGCAGGCGCCCGGTGCGGGAGACGTCGGCGAGCAGGGTGAGGTACGCCTCCGCCAGTTCAGTGGGTATGTCGCACTCGTCCGTCTCGTTCACCGTGTCCTACGTCCCCCGTGCGGCCTGGAATTTCGGCGGTGAACCTTATCAGGATCCTGACGACCGGGGCCTTGCGCGCGGCGCGCGCTACCGCTCGCGGAAGTTCAGGACGAAGCGCGCGCTGCTGCCGTCGATCCGCCGCCGGACGTACAGCGCCGGGCTGCCGTCCGGGGTGCAGCTGACCCCCTCGCGGACCAGCAGCGGGGTGCCCGGCGGGACGCCCAGCAGTTCGGCGTCCGCCAGGTCCGCGCCGATCGCGCCGAAGGCCCGCCAGTCGTACTCCAGCTCCACCCCGCCCGCCCGGGCCAGCTCCCGCACCAGGTTCCCGGCGTGGCCGGGCCGCACCAGCTCGGGGGGCAGCGGGCCGAACGGCACCCAGTAGCTGCACGCCGCCCGGGCCCGCCCGCCGAGCCGGAGCACCGAGTCCAGCCGGAACAGCTCGTCCGGCGCCCGGTCGAGCTGGCGGGCCGCCTCCTCGTCCTCCGCCGAGCCGGTCACCGGTGGGGCGGCCACCACGAACTCGCCGTCGCCCCGCCCGCCCTCCGGCAGCGCGGTGTGCACGCTGCCGAGGTCGAAGCGCTGACTGCGCGGGTCCACCGCGATCGAGACCCGGACGGCGGGCGGGCGCACGAAGGTGCCCACGCCCCGGCGGATCTCCACCGCCGCCGCCCGCTCCAGCTCGGCGACCGCCTGCCGCACGGTGAGCCGGTTCACGCCGAACTCGGCGCTCAGCTCCGGCTCGCTCGGCAGCCGGGCGCCCGCCGGGTAGCCGCCGGCGTCGATCCGCTCCTGGAGCTGCCGGGCCAGCCGCCGGTACAGCGGGACGTTCGGGGGAGTGCCCGGGGGGTTCGTTGCCACGCACCCGATCCTACGAACCGGACGGCCGCTTCTCCGGCTCGCCGTGGCGGGCCGAGGGCGGTGGGATGGAAGGGCGTCCCGATCCCGGCGGGGGATTGGACATCTAGACGTCTAGATGTCCTACTGGACGTCCTGCTCGCCCCGCGTGCGGCTCCACCCGAAAGGCCTCCCCATGTCCCTGGTCAACTTCCGCGACGCCGCCGTCCTCAGCGACCCCGAGGGCCTGCGGATCCGCCCCGGCGTGCTGTACCGCTCCGCCCAGCCCTACCCGGCCGCCGACGAGGCCGTCGTCGCCCAGCTGCGCGCCTGCGACATCCGCACCGTCGTCGACCTGCGCGACCCCCGTGAGACCCGGCCCACCGACTGGGCCGCCGCCGAGGCCGCCGGGATAGCCGTGGTCGCCGCCCCGGTGAACCCGGCCACCGACGCCCTCACCGCCCACATGGCGACCATGACCACCGCCGCCGACCTCGGCGAGTTCTACCTGCTGCTGGCCGAATCCGCCCCCGAGGCCGTCGCCGCCGCCGTGGCGGCCGCCGCCCGCCCCGGCGCCGTCCTGCTCCACTGCGCCGCCGGCAAGGACCGCACCGGCCTGCTCACCGCCCTGCTGCTCGACCTGCTCGGCGTCCCCACCGAGGCCATCGTGGCCGACTACGCCCGCACCGCCGACGCCCTCCCGCAGATCTTCGCCAACCTCGCCGAACGCCACCGCACCGCCCTCAACGACCAGGGCGAAACCCGCGTCACCGACTCCGACGGCCGCCGGCTCACCATCCCCGCCCCGCTGCTCCAGGCCCCCGGCGAGGCCATGTCCGTCTTCCTCACCCACATCCGCACCCGCCACGGCGGCGCCGCCGCCTTCCTCCCCACCTGCGGCGTCCCCGCCACCACCCTCGGCGCCTTCCGCGCCAAGGCCGCCGTCCCGGCCGCCTGAGCGGCGCGCCCCGGCTGGTTCCCGGGACTGAGCCCATCCCGGTTCGGGCCCCGACGGCAGGGCCGGGCGTCCGCCCCGGTGGGCCTCAGACGTCCCGGCGGCGGACCACGACCACCGTCACCGCGACCGCGACGGCCGCCCACACCCCCATGGTGATCCAGGAGTCCAGCACGCTCGGCGCCCACTTGCTCGTGGTGGTCGAGGAATCGGGGTTGTAGGTGAGCCGGCCGACGGTGGACAGCGGCAGGTGGCTGCCGATCTCGTGCAGCCAGCGGTAGCGGTCGCCGCCGAACATCAGCGGCAGGATGAAGAACAGCAGCACCAGGGACACGATCGAGGCGGTGGCGTGCCGCAGCAGCGCGCCCAGGGCCATCCCGATCAGCGCGCAGACCGGCACGATCGCCGCGTAGGCCAGGACGGCCCGCAGGCTGACCCCCTCGGTGATGGAGAGCCCGACGTGCCGGGAGGCCAGCATCGCGTTGGTGGCGAAGAAGGACACCGCCGACACCACGGCTCCGGCCAGCGCGGTGATCCCGCCGATCAGCAGCACCTTGGCGGCGATCACCCCGCGCCGGTCGGGCACCGCGGCGAAGGTGGTGCGGATCAGGCCGGTGGTGTACTCGCCGAACACGGTGATCGCCCCGAGGCTGCCGGCCGCGATCGCCGTCAGGTAGCAGGCGATGTCGCTGAGGCCGTGGTACAGCGGGTCGTACCGGAACGGCGGGAAGCCGGGCAGCCGCGCGGGCGGATGGTCGATGTACGTCAGGTCGCTGTGCACGGCGTTGATGTTGACGGCGATCGCCACCAGCGAGGCCAGTGCCAGCACCCAGTAGGTCGAGCGCAGCGAGCGCAGTTTGATCCACTCGGCGGCCAGCAGGTCGGTGAACCGGGGCGCCGGTTCGACGGCCGCCCGGGCGGCCTCGGGGCGGACCAGGGTCATGGTGCTCATCGGGCTTCTCCAGCCGCGTACTCGACGCTGTCGGCGGTCAGGGACATGAACGCGGACTCCAGGGAGGAGGTCCGGGTGGCCAGCTCGTGCAGCACCACGCCGTGCCGCAGGGCGAGTTCGCCGATCCGTGCGGCAGGCAGCCCGGTGACGACGCCGAACTGCGGCTCGACCACCTCGACTTCGGCGCCCTCGCCCCGCAACACCTCGGCCAGAGGAGCCAGTTCGGGTGTCCGTACGGCCACTGCCGACTCCGCGTGCCGGGCCGAGAAGGCGGCCAGGCTCTCGTCGGCGATCAGCCGGCCGCGGCCGATCACGATCAGCCGGTCGGCGGTGTGCTCCATCTCGGCCATCATGTGGCTGGAGACGAAGACCGTCCGTCCCTCGTCGGCGAGGCGGCGGAACAGTCCGCGGACCCAGAGCACGCCCTCCGGGTCGAGCCCGTTCAGCGGTTCGTCGAAGAGCAGTACGGGCGGGTCGCCGAGCAGGGCGCCGGCGATGCCGAGGCGCTGCTTCATGCCCAGCGAGTAGCCGCCGATCCGCCGCCCGGCGGCCTTGCCGAGGCCGACCTCGGCGAGCACCTCGTCCACCCGGGAGAGCGGGATCCGGTTGCTCCGGGCCAGCGCCGACAGATGGGCCCGGGCGCTGCGCCCGCCGTGCACGTCGCCCGCGTCCAGCAGGGCGCCGACGTGCCGCAGGCCGCGCGGCCGGCCGGCGAAGGGCACCCCGTCGACGGTGACGCCGCCCTCGGTGGGGGTGTTGAGGCCCAGGATCATCCGCAGGGTGGTGGACTTGCCGGCGCCGTTGGGGCCGAGGAAGCCGGTGACGGTGCCCGGCCGGACGGTGCAGGTCAACTGGTCGACGGCCGTGGTGGCGCCGTACCGCTTGGTCAGTCGCTCGATCTCGATCACGGGGACAACGGTGCCGGTCGGGGCCGTGCGCGGGCATCGGGCGCCGGGCCACAACCGGGGGCCGCCACCCCCGCCCCCGGGATTACGCCCGCGGGCCGATGCTCCGTCCGACCGGCCGCCGCTACCATCGCGTCATGATCACCGAACCCCGCCCGCCCCTGCTCAGGCGCCTGCCCGCGGGCGTGTGGGTGGCGGCGTTCTGGACGGCCATCGTGGTGTTCCGGTTCTTCACCCGCGTGAACGAGTTGCACCACCTCCTCGACTACCAGGGCAACACCGAGGACATGCCCCTGGTGGTCACCGCCCTGGTCACCACCCTGGTCGCCTTCCTGCTGGTCCGGCTGCCGCTGGCGGCCGTCGCGGTGGCGCTCGCGGGCGGCGTCTTCTCGCTCGGGATGTGGACCCAACCGGCCACCGCGCCGGTGCAGTTCCTGATCGCCGAGGCGGTGGTCGGCCACTGCGTGGCCACCCGCTCCCGGCTGCTCTCCACGCTCGCGGTGGCGATGCCGCTGGCCGTGCTCGCCACCCTGTACGCCTGGGGCGCCGTCAACGGCTACCCGGTGAGCCCGTACGCCTACCTGGGCCTCGCCGCCACCGTGCTGATCGCCTGGCTGATCGGCAACACCGTCCGCCAGGGCCGGGCCCACGCCGAGGCCCTGCACGGCCGCGCCGCCGAGCAGGCGGTCACCGCCGAACGGCTGCGCATCGCCCGCGAGTTGCACGACATGGTGGCGCACAACATCGGCATCATCGCGATCCAGGCGGGCATGGGCAGCCGGGTCATGGCCACCCAGCCCGCCGAGACCCGCAACGCGCTGGACGCCATCGAGGCCACCAGCCGGGAGACCCTGGCCGGGCTGCGCCGGATGCTCGGCGCGCTGCGGCAGGGCGAGGGGGAGTCCGCCCCGCTCGAAGTCGCGCCCGGGGTCGAGGAGTTGGACCGGCTGGTGGAGCGGACGGCCGGTGCCGGGGTGCGGGTCGCGCTGACCCGCGGCGGCGAGGTCCGGCCGCTGCCGGCCGAGGTGGACCTCGCCGCCTACCGGATCGTCCAGGAGTCCGTCACCAACGTGGTCAAGCACTCCGGCACCCGCGACTGCCGCGTCACCGTCGAGTACGGTGCCGAGCGACTCGCCGTCACCGTCGTGGACCTGGGCGCCGGTACTCCGAACGCCACCCCCGGCACCGGCTACGGCCTGGCCGGGATGCGCGAGCGGGTCGCCCTGCTGCACGGCGAGTTCAGCGCCGGCCCGCGCCCGGGTGGCGGCTTCCGGGTCGCCGCCCTGCTGCCGATCCCGGCGTCACCGGATGCGGCACAGGATGCGGCACCGACCGCACCGGCCGTCGCGGAAACCGCCGCGCCGGCCGACCAGACCCCCCTGGAGGTGGGACCGTGATCCGCGTCGTCCTGGTCGACGACCAGCCGCTCATCCGCACCGGTCTGCGGGTGCTCATCGCCGACGCCCCCGACCTGGAGGTGGTCGGCGAGGCAGGCAACGGCGCCGAGGCCGTCGACCTGGTCACCCGGCTGCGCCCGGACGTCGCCGTGATGGACATCCGGATGCCCGGCATGGACGGCATCGAGGCGACCCGCCGGATCCTCGCCGACCCGGACCTGCCCACCCACGTGCTCGTCCTCACCACCTTCGACGACGACGACTACGTGTACGGCGCGCTGCGCGCCGGGGCGAGCGGCTTCCTGGTCAAGGACCTCGCCCTGGAGACCATCCTGGACGGCGTCCGGGTGGTCGCCGCCGGGGACGCCCTGCTCGCCCCCGGCATCACCCGCCGGCTGATCGGCGAGTTCGCCGCCCGGCCGGACGCCGCCGCCCGGCCGCGCAGGTCCGCCGAGGGCATCACCGAGCGCGAGCGCGAGGTGCTCACCCTGGTCGGCCGCGGCCTGTCCAACGCCGAGATCGCCGAGCAGCTCACCATCAGCGTGGCCACCGCCAAGGCGCACGTGGCCCGGCTGTTCACCAAGCTGGACGCCCGCGACCGGGTCCACCTGGTCATCCACGCCTACGGGTTCGGCCTGGTCGCCCCGTCCTGAGGAACCCGGGACAGCGCGAAGTGCCGGAGCGGGACAGCGCGAAGCGCCGGGGCGGGCCCGCACAGCCCGCCCCGGCGCCTGTTCCCGCACCGGATCCTCGGGGCACGAGACCCCTCTGTCCCCTCGGATCCGCCGGATCGTTCAGCCCCTCAACCGCCCCACGCCGCTCAGGGAACGATCGCGTGCGAGATCTGGCATCCGCTGACCGCGTTCGACCAGGTGCCCTGCATCGCGAACGAGCCGGTCGCGAAGGCCACGTTCTGCGAGCCGCCGGTGCCGCCGACGCCCTTCCAGGCGCACTTGTCGGCGTTCTCGGCGCCGGTCGAGTCGGTCCAACCGCCGGCCGGGTTCTGGTCGGTGACGGTCTCCGCGTACTCGTGGCCGAACACCATGGTCACGCCGTCCAGCAGACCCGCGGTGCCGCTGTTGACGTAGTTCTGGCCGCAGGAGGAGCCCATGTCGGTCACGTACGGGTCGTTGCTGAACGCCACGTCGCCGTACGGCGAGCTGGCCGCGCCGCCGCTCAGCGTGGTGTCGCCGTTCCAGTCGTGCCAGGCGCAGAAGTTGCCGCCGGTGGTGTTGAAGCCGTCCGGGTGGGTCCCGGTCGGGGAGAGCACCACGTACTGGACGTTGCGGTTGGCGGCCGCGGTGGTGTTGCCGAAGTGCCCGGCGGCCTTGATCGCCTCGTTGGCGATCTGGTTGCCGGTGGCCTGGGCCGGGGCGGCGGCCGAGGTGTCCACCCAGACCCCGGCCAACGCGCCGCCGGTCGGGTAGCCGACGTGCGCGGTGGTGGAGCCGCAGCTGGTGGCGCCCTTGGCGACGCCCTCGCAGTACTGGGTCATGACGCCGGACCAGGTCTCGTTGTTGGTGCCGAGGCCCTTGTACAGCTGCTGCGCCCGGACGGCCTCGCCGGACGGGTCGCCGGACAGCGTGGTGTAGCCGTTGGCGTCGGTGCCCGCGGTGCCCCACTGGGAGCCCCAGATCACCACGTAGACCTTCGGTGCGCCGGTGGTGACGCCGATGCCGTCGACGGCGCCGCCGTACTTCAGGTTGCTGGTGCGGGTCGCGGCCGTGGAGGCGGCGTTGGCGTGCTCGGCGCCTTCCCGGGTGGGGACGGTGCCGTGCCGGTACGGGTGGGAGTTCCCGGCGAACTCGCTGCCCGGCTGGACCGCCTGGGCGGACGGGGCGGCGGCGAACCCGGTGGCGGCCAGTGCCAGCGCGCTCAGCCCGGTCAGGGCCCGGACTCGCGCCCGGCGGGAGGTGGGGGACATGCCCATCGTGAGGGTTCCTCTCTCATGCCGACCGCGCACCGGGTGGGGCGCGGCGACACCGTGGGGGACGAACATGGAGAAACGCGGAGAAAACGACGACGGCAAGCCGAGCTTCACCGACCGCTCGTCATGAACGGTCAGGGAAGCGGGGATGGGGGACCGGTTTCACCGTCGAGCCGGAAGCAAAGCACCGCGGCTGAAACCGGGTCAACGAGGCCACGAGTAAGACCCGCCCCAAGAGCGGCCCCGGATAACGTATCGAAAGTCAAAAACCCGCAGCTGACGGGCCGTTGATGCGCGTAGCGAAGCGGAACCTCAACAGTTGAAAGCGGCTTCTACACCGTATGTCGGGCCGCTCGGCCGCCCCCCGGGGCCATCGGCCGCCCGCTCAGGCCGCCGGCTCCGAGATCTCCGCGATCCGGATGATCCTCCCGTGCGAGTCCAGCACCACGTCGTAGGCGTTGCCGAAGCAGGCGTACGGGTCGGCCGGATCGCGTTCCGCGAGGCAGTCGTTGAGGTGGGTGACCAGTTCGTCCAGCTGGACGGGCTTGGCCGGATCCGCGTTCGGCCGGTCGACCAGGGTGGCGTCGACCCCGGCGGCGGCGAAGGCGTAGTGGACGGGCGTGCCGGTGGCCTCGTAGTGCGGCGGGGTGCAACTGTGCCGGGCGGGCTGGGCGGTGAGTTCGGCGGGGCCGGCCGAGACCACGATCATCACCTGGTGGCCGGGGAGCGGTTCCGGCGCGGTGCACTCCGGGGTGGGCGACTCCGGGGCGGCGATGGTGCCGGCCGCGGGGTAGGTCCCGTCGTCGTCGACGAAGTCGTCGTCGTCCAGCAGCGGGTCGTCCGCGCCCTCGTCGGCGAGGGCCGCGGCCGAGGAGGCGGCGGCCACCGTCGGGCGGGAGTCCGCCGGGGTGCAGCCGGTGAGTGCGGCGGCGGCCGTTCCGGTCAGCAGGACGGCGGCGAGGAGGATACGGGGCACGGCCATGGCACAAGTCTCCCCCGGGTTGCACTGGTGGTCGGCACCCGGGTACACGTCCGCCGGGCGCACAACGGTTCCCGCCCCCGCCGGATGTGCGGATCCGGCGGGGGCGGGAGGTCTCGGGGAGTGGTCCGGAGTCGGAGGCGGTCCGGAACCAGGGGCGGTCCGGAGCCGGGAGCGGTCCGGAGCCGGGAGCGGTCCGGAACCGGGGCGTCAGACCGCGACCGGCCGCTGCGCCTCGTACGCCTCGCGCACCCGGGCCTGCACCACGGCGTCCACGCCCAGGTGGTCGAGCCCGAGCAGCGCCGCGCCCAGCACCGGCGGTGCGACGACCACCCGCGGTTCGGCCAGCGGGGCGGCCTTCGCCAGCCGCGCCGTCACGTTGTCGAGCAGCAGCGGCTGCCGGGAGGCGAGCACCCCGCCGCCGAGCACCACCGGGGTCGGCGCGTCCAGCAGGTCCAGCCGGCCGAGCGCGACCACGGCGAGCCGGACGATCTCGTCGGCCTGCCGGTCGATCAGCTCCAGGGCGGTCGCGTCCCCCTGGTTCGCGGCCGCGAACAGCACCCGGACGATCTCGTGCAGCCGGGTGTTCGGCAGGTGCCCGAGGTGGACGGCCTCGGCGACCGCCCCGGCGCTGGGCAGCCCGAAGTGTTCGGCGATGGCCCGGGCGAGCCGGGTCGGCCCGCCCCGGCCGTCCTCGGCGCGCACGGCGTGCCACATGCTGGTGATGGCGAGCCCGGAGCCGCCGCCCCAGTCGCCGGTGAGTTCGCCGAGCGCCGGGAAGCGGGCGGTGCGCCCGTCGGGCAGCAGTCCGACGCAGTTGATGCCGGCGCCGCAGACCACCGCGACCCCGCGCGGCCCGTCGGTGCCGGCCCGCAGCAGGCCGAAGGTGTCGTTGACGACGGTGTTGCTGACGCCCCACGGGTGCGATTCGAGGGCGGTGCGCAGCGCCTCCTCCTCCACCGGGAGGTCGGCGTTGGCCAGGCAGGCGCTGACGTGGTCGGTGAGCACCCCGGTCCAGCCGGGGTGGCCGGCGGCCGCGGCGGCCTGTTCGACCAGCGGGGCGAGGCCGGCCACGGCGGCGGCGCCGCCGATCCGCTGGGGTGCGAAGCCGCCGCCGCGGGCGGTGCCGAGGACGGTGCCGTCGGCGCCGATCAGGGCGACGTCGGTCTTGGAGTTGCCCGCGTCGATGGCGAGGACGCCGGGCAGGAGTGGTTCGGGCTGGTGGGTCATCAGGTCCCCGCGGCTCGTACGTGGCCCGGCCGTAGCCCCGGCCGGGGTGATCGGTGTCTCCTCGCCGCCGGACCCCCGCTCGGGCGGGGGTCCGGCGCGGTGGGCGCTCAGGCCCAGGCGAGGTGCTCGCGGTTGTGGGCGAGCAGCCGGTCGGTGAGCCGGTCGGCGGTGTCGAGCTGGCCGACCAGCGGGTGGGCGAGCAGGGCGTCGAAGACCCGGTCGCGTCCGCCGCGCAGGGCGGCGTCGAGCGCGAGGTGCTCGTACGAGGTGACGGCGGCGATCAGGCCGGCGAACAGCGGCTCGACCGGCTGCTGCGGCAGCGGCCGCACGCCGGCGGCGTCGACCTCGGCGGGCACCTCGATGACGGCGTCGTCCGGCAGGAAGGGCAGCACCCCGTCGTTGCGGGTGTTGACCACCTGGACGGTGGTCCGGCCGTCGGTCCCGAGCAGGGAGGCGATCAGCTGGACGGCGGCCTCCGAGTAGAAGGCCCCGCCGCGCTTGCCCAGCAGCTCGGGCTTGGTGTCCAGGGTGGGGTCGGCGTACAGCTCCAGCAGCTGGCGCTCGATCTCGGCGACCTGGGCGGCCCGCGAGCCCTGGACCTTGAGCTCCTCGACCACCGCGTCGTGCTGGTAGAAGTACCGCAGGTAGTACGAGGGCACCACGCCGAGCCGCTGCACGAAGGCCTGCGGCAGGTGGAGGTCGTCGGCGATCTCCTTGCCGTGCGAGGCGAGCAGTTCCGGCAGCACCTCCCGTCCGCCGGTGGCGCCGGGCGCGTCCAGCAGGGTCACCCCGCGTTCCCAGGTCAGGTGGTTGAGCCCGACGTGGTCGAGTCGCACCAGCTCCGGGTCGACCCCGAGGTGGGCCGCGAACTTGCGCTGGAAGCCGATCGCGACGTTGCACAGCCCGACGGCCTTGTGGCCGGCGGTCTGCAGGGCCCGGGTGACGATGCCGACCGGGTTGGTGAAGTCGACGATCCAGGCGTCCGGGTTGGTGCGGCGGACCTGTTCGGCGATGTCCAGCACCACCGGGACGGTGCGCAGCGCCTTGGCGAGCCCGCCGGCGCCGGTGGTCTCCTGGCCGACGCAGCCGCACTCCAGCGGCCAGGTCTCGTCCTGGTTGCGCGCGGCCTGGCCGCCGACCCGCAGTTGGAGCAGCACGGCGTCGGCGTCGGCGACGCCCGCCACCAGGTCGGTGGTGGTGGTCACCGCGGCCGGGTGCCCCTGCTTGGCGAAGATCCGCCGGGCGAGGCCGCCGATCAGCTCCAGCCGCTCGGCGGCCGGGTCGATCAGCACCAGTTCGCCGATCGGCAGGGTGTCGCGCAGCCGGGCGAAGCCGTCGATCAGCTCCGGGGTGTACGTCGAACCGCCGCCGACGATGGCCAGCTTGAGACCGGAAACAACAGCGGACATCAGCCCTTGACCCCTGTCAGTGTCACGCCTTCGATGAAGGCCTTCTGTGCGAAGAAGAAGAGGATGATCACCGGGGCCATCACCAGCAGGGTGGCGGCCATGGTGAGGTTCCAGTTGGTGTGGTGGGCGGCCTTGAACGACTCCAGGCCGTAACTCAGCGTCCAGGCATCGTGGTTGTTGCTGGCGTAGATCTGCGGGCCGAAGTAGTCGTTCCAGCAGTAGAAGAACTGGAACAGGGCGACGGCGGCGATGGCCGGCTTGGCCATCGGCAGGACGACGCGCAGCAGGGTGCGCAGGTCGCCGCAGCCGTCGATCCGGGCGGCCTCGATGTACTCCTTGGGGATGGTCATCAGGAACTGGCGCAGCAGGAAGATCGAGAACGCGTCGCCGAAGGCCATCGGGATGATCAGCGGCCACAGCGAGCCGTCCATGCCCAGCTGCTTGGCCCAGAACAGGTACATCGGGATGACGGTGACCTGCGGGGGCAGCATCATCATCGCGATGACCGCCATCAGCGCCAGGTTGCGGCCGCGGAAGCGGAACTTGGCGAGCGCGTAGGCGACCGGCAGGCTGGAGACGATGGTGAGCAGGGTGCCGGCGCCGGCGTACACCAGGGTGTTGCGCCACCAGGTGAGGAAGCCGGGGGTGTCCCACACCTGGGTGTAGTTGCCCCAGTTCCAGGAGGTCGGCCAGTAGTCGGTGGTGAGCGCCTGCTGGTCGTTCATCACTGAGGTCAGGAAGACGAAGACGAAGGGCAGCAGGAAGAACAGCGCGGCGGCGATCGCCAGCGAGTGCACGGCGACCCAGTTGAGCAGGGCGCGGCGCCGGGCGACCCGGGCGGCGGCGGTGCCGGTGGCGGTGCGGACCGGCGGCTCACCAGGCCTGATCGTGGGCGTGGGGGTGGAGCTGAGAGTCATGTCGGAGTCCTCATCCGTCCGCTAGTCGTCGCTCGCCATGAAGCCGGACCGGCGGCGGAGCAGGAGCGAGGTGACGGCCATCGAGATGGCGAACAGCACCAGGGCGACGACGCAGGCCGCGCCGTAGTTGAAGCGCTGGAAGCCGAGGTTGTAGACCATCTGCGGCAGGGTCCAGGTGGAGCCCTGCGGGAACCCGGGCTCGAACTGCTGCCCGGAATTGCCGGCGATGCCGCTGGCGACCTTCCCGGCGACGTACGCCTGGGTGTAGTACTGCATGGTCTGGATGACCCCGGTGACCACCGCGAACATGATGATCGGGGAGATGTTCGGCAGCGTGACGTACCGGAACCGCTGGAACGCTCCGGCGCCGTCCAGTTCGGCCGCCTCGTACTGCTCCTTGGGGACGTCCAGCAGCGAGGCCATGAAGATGACCATCAGGTCGCCGATGCCCCACATGGCGAGCAGGGTGAGCGCGGGCTTGGACCAGTTCGGGTCGGCGAACCAGCCGGGCTGCGGCAGGCCGAGCTCGCCGAGCAGGTGGTTGAGCGGGCCGGTGCCCGGGTTGAGCAGGAAGGCGAAGGCGACGGTGGCGGCCACCGGCGGGGCCAGGTACGGCAGGTAGAAGACGGTGCGGAAGAAGCCCGCGCCGGTCTTGACCTTGGTGATCAGCAGCCCGATGCCGAGGCCGAAGGCGACCCGCAGGGTCACCATCACCAGCACCAGCCACAGGGTGTTGCGCAGGCCCTGCCAGAAGGTCGGCAGGTGGTTGAAGACGTAGTCCCAGTTCTTCAGGCCGTTGAAGGTCGGCGCGCCGAAGCCGTTGTACTGGGTGAAGGAGAAGTAGGCGGTGGAGATCAGCGGGTAGACGAAGAAGACGCTGAACCCGATGAGCCAGGGGGAGAGGAAGGCGAGGGTGCGGGCCGCCTCCCGGCGGCGCTTCCGGCGCAGCAGGTGCTGCGTGGAGGGCGCCGCCGGGTCGGTCGTCCCGGCGTCCTTGCGGGTGCCGAACGCGAGTGACATGGGAGCTCCGTGGACCGTTCCCGCTACTTCGCCTGGGCGATGTCGGTGTCGATCTGCTTGGCGGTCGCGGCGAGTCCGGCCTTGAGGTCGGTCTGCTTGCCGGACTCGTAGTCGTAGCCGAGGTTCTGCAGCGAGACGATGTAGCCGCCGCCGTTGACGCTGGCCGGGGTGGTGCCCGAGTTGGGGTTCTTGGCGACGTCCAGGAAGGTCTTGAAGTTCGGGTCGCTGACCAGCTTCGGCGAGTTGAGCGCGTCGAAGGTGCTGGGCACGTTGTGGATCGCGTTGGCGAAGTTCACCACCGCGTCGGTGTCGGTGGTCAGGAACTTGACGAACTCCCAGGCCGCGGCCTGCTTCTTGCTGGTGCTGGCGATGCCGACGATGGTGCCGGTCTGGTAGCCGCGGCCGTAGGTGGCGGCCTGGTCGTCCGGCACCGGGAAGGGCGCGGTGGCCCAGTCGAAGTCGGGCTTGCTCTCGGCGAGCGAGGCGGTGCGCCACTCGCCGTCGATGGCCATCGCGACCTGGCCGGTGTGGAAGGGGTTCTTGGCGCTGAACTCCTCGCCGAAGGTGGCCCGGTACTTGTCCAGCTTGGCGTAGCCGCCGAGCTGGTCGACCATGCCCTTCTGCCAGTCGAGCATCGCGGCGACCTTCGGGTCGGCGGCGAGGTTCGACTTGCCGTCGGCGTCGAAGTAGGTGGCGCCGTACTGGCCGAGGAAGTGCTCGGTGGTGGACTCGTAGCCGTGGTACAGCGGCATGAAGCCGAGCTGCTTGTACGAGTCGCCGTCGGCGACGGTGAGCTTCTTGGCGTCGTCGGCGAACTCGCTGAAGGTCTTCGGCGGGGCGGTGATGCCGGCGGCGGCGAAGGCCTTCTTGTTGTAGTACAGCCCGTACGCGTCGCCGAGCAGCGGCAGCGAGCACTGGTTGCCCTGGAACTGGGTGTAGTTGAGCATCGCGGCCGGGAAGGTCTTGGCCGGGTCGATGCCGCTCTTCTGCAGCTGGGGCTTGAGGTCGATGAAGGCCTTGGTCGAGCAGAACATGCCGACGTTGTTGGTGGTGAAGGAGGACACCACGTCCGGGGCGCCGTCGCCGCCGGCCCGCAGGGCCTGGTTGACCTTGTCGTCCGCGACGTTGCCGACCGGCTTGACGTGGATGTTGGGGTGGGCCTTCTCGAAGGCGGCGATGGTGTCGTTGATCGCCTTCACCTCGTTGTCCTGGCTCCAGCCGTGCCAGAAGGTGATGGTGACGTCCTTGCCGCTGGCGGAGTCGTCGCTGCCGCCCGACTCGCTGGAACCGGTGCAGGCGGAGGCGAGCAGGGCCAGGACGGCGCTGCCGGCGACGGCGGCGATGGTGCGGCGGCCTCTGCGGGAGGTGATGGCGTGCACTTCGAGGTCCTCCTGGGGGTGCGCGGGCAGGCGTCGTTGCCTCGGGTCCCGCGTAGGGGGTTGGGGGAGAGGTGGGTGCAGGGGGAGCGTCTGTGGGTCGATCCGTGGGTCGATCGGGTCGTGCTGCGGGTGGATCGGCGGGGTGGATCGGCAGGTGGTTCGGCAGGTGGTTGGGCGGGCGGATCGGTGGGCGGCTCAGTGGGTGGAGAAGACCGCCTCACGGGCGTCCGAGAGGGCGCGTTGCAGGGCGCCGATCAGGACCGGCGAGCCGGGCAGGGCACTGCTGCGGATCTCCGGACGGGCGAGGCAGACCCGGGCCAGTTCGTCCTCGACGAGCGCGCGCAGGCGTTCGCCGCCCGCACTCGGCACCGCGCCGGAGAGGACCACCAGCCGGGGGTCGACCACGGCGACGATCACGGACAGCCCGACGGCGAGCCGTCCGGCCAGTTCGGACAGGAAGGTGTCGCCGGCGCCCGGGGTCTCCAGGGCCTTGGCGATCGACTCCTCCGCGCTGGGCGCGCCGAGCCCGTGCTCGCGGGCCAGGATCCGTACGGCGGGTGCGCCGACCTGGTCCTGGAACCCGCCGAACTTGCGGCGCCGGGCGTCCCACTGGACCGGCGAGCCGGGGACCGGCATGTAGCCGACCTCGCCGGCGCCGCCGGTGAAGCCGCGGTGTAGCCGCCCGGCGAGCACGACCGCCGCGCCGACGCCGGCCCCGGCCCAGAGCAGCACGAAGTCCTCGAAGCCGGCCGCCGCGCCGGAGGCCTGCTCGGCGACCGCGGCCAGGTTCACGTCGTTCTCGATCGACACCGGCGCGCCGATCGCCGCGGTCAACTCCTCGACCAGCCGCGGGGAGTGCCAGCCGGGCAGGTGGGAGGCGTAGCGCAGCTTGCCGGTGACCGGGTCGGGGGCGCCGCCGACGCCGATCGCCACGGTGCGCAGGCAGCCCGCGGGCAGCCCGGCGGCGCGCACCGCCTCGGCGACGGCGGCGGCCACTCTCGGCACGGTCTCGGCGGCCGGGACGCCTCTGGTGGACACGCTGTGCTCGGCCAGCGTGCTGCCGGTGATGTCGGCGACGGCGACCCGGATCCCGCTGTTGGTGACGTCCAGTCCGGCGACGTACCCGGCGGCCGGATTCACCTGGTACAGCTGCGCGTTGGGGCCGGGCCCGCCCTCGGTGGTGCCGACCGGCAGCACCAGCCCGGCGACCTCCAGCCGGGACAGCAGCTGCGAGGCGGTGGGCTTGGACAGCCCGGTCAGGGAGCCGATCTGGGTGCGGGAGAGCGGGCCGTTCTCCAGCAGCAGTTCGAGGGCGGCGCGGTCGTTGATGGCGCGCAGCAGGCTGGGGGTGCCGGCGAGGGGAGCCTTGGCGGTGCTCTTGGTCATGCCCGGAATCCTCCCCTTTCGGCTGGTGGACCGGAACTGTTAGGAAACTTTCCAGTCGCTTGGACAGGACCGTACGGTCCGCGTCAGCGGGGTGTCAATGGCCGGTGCCCCGGAGGATGCCGAAGCGTTACCGCTCCGCGAGACCCCCGAGACCGGGCCCGGGAGGCCCTGTCGTTCGGCGACGACACTCCCTAGGGTCGGGGGCATGCGTCTGAGTGCGATGATCCTCCCCATCCACCGGTGGAGTGAGGGCCAGAAGATCTGGCGGCGGGCCGAGGAGCTCGGGTTCCACGCCGCGTACACCTGTGACCACCTGTCCTGGCAGTCCTTCCGGGACGGGCCCTGGTTCGGCGCGGTCCCGACCCTGACGGCGGCGGCCTGCGCGACCGAACGGATGCGGCTGGGCACGCTGGTGACCTCGCCAAACTTCCGGCACCCGGTGACCCTCGCCAAGGACCTGATCGCGCTGGACGACGTGTCCGGCGGGCGGGTCACCCTGGGGATCGGGGCCGGCGGGATCGGCTTCGACGCGACGGCGCTGGGGCAGCAGGCGTGGTCGCCCAAGGAGCGCGCGGACCGCTTCGGCGAGTTCCTGCCCCTGCTGGACGAGCTGCTGACCAACGACGCCACCACCCGCGAGGGCACCTACTACTCCGCGGTCGAGGCACGGAACATCCCCGGCTGCCTCCAGACCCCCCGGGTGCCGTTCTACGTGGCCGCGACCGGCCCACGCGGATTCCGGCTCACCGCCGAGTACGGGCAGGGCTGGGTGACCTACGGCGACCCGAAGGGCCCCGCGGCGATGCCGGCGGACCAGGCCCCCGCCGTGATCGCGCGGCAGATCGACCAGCTGACCGCCGCCTGCGAGGCCACCGGCCGCGACGTCGCGACGCTGGAGAAGCTGCTGCTGCACGGCTCCACCCAGGAGAAGCCGCTGCAGTCGCTGGACGCCTTCGTCGACTGGGCCGGCGCCCACCGGGAGGCGGGCATCACCGAGCTGGTGCTCCACTGGCCGATCCCGGACTCGGTCTTCGCCGCCGACCTCGCCGTCTTCGAGCGGATCGCCGCCGAGGGTCTCGCCCAGCTGGGCTGACCGGACTGGCCCCGCAGCACGAAGCCCCGCCCCCACCGGAGTGGGAGCGGGGCTTCGCAGCGCCGGGACGCCGAAGAACCGTTACGGCTTCTGCAGCGCCGGGTCGTCCATCGGCGGCTTCGGCACCGGGATCGGCTCCGCCGCCCGGTAGCGCGGCGAGGTCGGGTCCGACAGCGCGGACGGCGGCGAGGGGTCGACCGAGGTGATCGACACCCCGGTGGCCACCGCCGCGGCCTCCTCCTTGACCTTGATCCCGGCCAGGTCGAAGGCCGTCTTGAGCCGCTGGCGCAGGGCCCGGGAGACCGTCGGTGCCTTGCCCGGAGCCGTCCGGGCCTCGATCCGCACCATCACCGAGTCCGCCGCCACCGACTCCACGCCCAGGATCGACACCGGCGCCCAGACCAGCTCGTCGTACGGCGCCTCCTTGGAGAGCCCCTCGGCGGTCTCCTGGATCAGGTCCTCGACCCGCTGGAGGTCCTCCTTGTACCCGACCTGCACGTCCACCGAGGCGGTCGCCCAGCCCTGGCTCATGTTGGCGATCCGCTTCACCTCGCCGTTGCGGATGTACCAGATCTCGCCGTTGGCCCCGCGCAGCTTGGTGACCCGCAGGCCGACCTCCAGCACCGTGCCGCTGGCCACCCCGGTGTCGATGTCGTCGCCGACGCCGTACTGGTCCTCCATGATCATGAAGACCCCGGAGAGGAAGTCCGTCACCAGGTTGCGGGCGCCGAAACCGATCGCCACACCGGCCACACCGGCGCTCGCCAGCAGCGGTGCCAGGTTCATCCCGAGCGCGGAGAGCACCATCAGGGCCGCCGTGCCCAGGATGGTGAAGGAGGCCATGCTGCGCAGCACCGAGCCGATCGCCTCCGAGCGCTGCTGGCGCCGCTCCGGGTTCACCACCCCGTGGTTGGCCAGCAGGCCGCCCAGCCGGCTCTCCTCCCGGTGGTCGTGACTGCGGGCCATCCGGGTTATCAGCTGGGTGATCAGCTTGTTCACCACGGTCCGCAGCACCAGCGCCAGCAGGATGATCAGGATGATCTGCAGGCCGTGCGTCAGCCAGTTCTGCCAGTGGGTGTCGAACCAGCTGGCCGCCTGCTTGGTGGTGTCGGTGACCTCCTGCGCGCTGGTGGGGATGCGCAGCTGTGGCAGGTCCGGCGCGGTGGGGGAGGGGGCCGGCGTCGGGTGGGTGAGCGTCGAGGACGCGTCGGTCGGACCGGTGGCGCCGGAGCGGAACACGAGCGGGACCTTCCTTGCTGGGGACGTGACCGGTCCGTGCCGCGCAAGCGGCCCGCGGACCGTGCGCGCTAGCCTATCCGGCGCCGAACACCGGCCCGGACCCGCCGACCGGCGTGCGGGACACCCCGGACGCCCCGTCAACGCCCCGGTGCGCTCCCCCGGGGCGCCACCCCCGCACCACCGGCCCCACCTCCCCCGAACGGCCGCAGCCCCTGCGCCGTACGGCCCACGGCGCTGCGCCGACCGGCCGAGCCCCGATCCCGCCCGGACCACCGCCCCGGCCGGGCCGGGGCCCGCGTGCAACCGGACCCTCCCCAGGGCATACCGGGTATGACCGAGACCACACCCGAAGTTCGCGTCAGGTCCGTTACACAGGAGTGGTGGCGCCGTACGAAGGCGTAAGGCGACACTGGGGGAGATCACGCACTCGTTGCGCGATCCAACCGCTCGTCCCGGCGCGAGCCACGCGCCGCAGGCGTCCAAGGAGGCATCCGTGCCGCATGTCCTGGTCCTCAACGCGTCCTACGAGCCACTCGGCGTCGTATCGATGCGCCGCGCACTCATCCTGGTCCTCAACCACAAGGCGGTCAGCCTGGAGGACACGGGAGTCACTCTGCACAGCGCCACCAGCGCCCTTCCGGCGCCGTCCGTCGTCCGACTGACCCGCTTCGTGCGGGTCCCGTTCTGCGGGCCCGTCCCGCTCACCCGCCGGGCGCTGTTCGCCCGCGACCACGGCCGCTGCGTCTACTGCGGGGCCGCCGCCACCAGCGTCGACCACGTCATCCCGCGCAGCCGGGGCGGCCAGCACCGGTGGGACAACGTGGTGGCGGCCTGCCGCCGCTGCAACCACACCAAGGCCGACCGCCACCTGACCGAACTCGGCTGGCGGATGAAGCGCCCGCCCGCACCGCCCAGCGGCCTCGCCTGGCGGATCATCGGCACCGGGATCAAGGACCCGCGCTGGCGGCCCTACCTGGAGCCGTACGGCGGTGGTGACCAGTTGCGCGCCCCACAGTGGGGCGAGTACGAGCACCACGACCATACCGAGCCGACCCATTCGGTCCCGATCGGCCGGGCGCACGTCGCCCACGCCGCCCCCGTCCGCCGCGGCGAGCAGCCCGAACCGCTCTCCGCCTGACCACAGCACCACAGGGCCCGCCCGTCACACGTCGGTACGCGCCTCATGGGCCGCCGCGCCCCCCCACGAAGGGGAGCCCGGCGGCCCGCCGCTTTTCTGGAGCCGGTTCGCCTCCGGGGCGCTTCTGATCCGGTGCCGACGGTCGGCGCTCCCTCGCTCCTTCGTCGCTCCCTCGCTTCTCCCTTTCGACACCGGCGCGCCCCTTCGGCTCACCGGCTCTTGGGAGCCGGTTCGCCTCCGGGTTACGGCTCACCGGCTTTTGGGAGCCCCCTACGGCTTGGTGGCCGGCGGAGTCGCCGGTGCCCCCGGCTGGCCGGCCGGGTTGGCCGGCTGCTGCGGCGGGGTGCCCGGGGTGCCCGGGGTGCCCGGGGTGGGCGGGGTGCCCGGGACGGCCGGCGGGGTGACGGCGTACAGCTCGATGCCGTACAGCGAGTAGCCGAACTTGGTGGCCCGCGCCACGCCCTGCATCCGCAGGTACCGGGCGTTCGGCGCGTCGAAGCGCACCGTCTCGTCCCCGCCCTTGCCGTTGTCCACCGTCGCGGCGTCCGTCCAGGTGCTGCCGTCCGCCGAGACCTGGATCCGGTACGCCGAGGCGTACGCGGACTGCCAGTGCAGCACCGCCGCGCCCAGGTGGGTGGCCTGCGGCAATTGCAGCTGCACCCAGGCGTCGTCCTTGGCCGGCGAGGACCAGCGGGTCTTCGGGTCGCCGTCGGCGATCGCCGCGGCCGGGAAGTTCGGCGTCTCGTCGCCCGAGGACGACGCCTGCGCGCCGATCGCCAGGTCCGGCCCGCCGGTGGGCGGCACCACGTGCACCTGCAGCACCTGCTTGACGGTGGTGCCGCCGGCCACGTACGACACCGGCACCTGGTACGTCCCGGACGGCGTTCCCGCCGCCGCGGCGACCAGCAGCGGCACGCCGACCCGGCCGCCGCGCGGCACCGTCACCGGGCCGGCCGGGGTCACGGTCAGTCCCTTGGCGGCGGGCGGCACGTCGACCCGCAGGTCGCCGGTGGTCCCCTCCGGGCGGCCGGCCTCCACGGTGGCCTGGGTCTTCGCGGGCGCGGCGGCGCCGGTGACCACGTCCAGGGCCGGGTCGGCGAGGTTCATCCGGGCCGCCGGGGCGTCCGCGTACCAGGGGATCACCTGGTTGACGACCGGCGGGTCGCCGCCGGGCTTCCAGGTCAGCCGGAACGCGTCGGCGGGCAGCCCGCCGGCCGGCAGCTCGTTGTAGCCGGGCTGCACGGTGCCGATGTCGGTCCAGCCGCCGTCGGAGCGGCGCACCGCGACGGTGGCGGTGGCGTGCACGTTGGGGTCGGTGAGCACGGTCAGCCGGTCCAGCGGGCGGGCGGCGCCGAGCTCGACCACGAGCGGCGCGTCCTGCGCGGTGGGCGGCTTGGCGGCCCGGTACGCGGTGTCCGGGTTGCCGTCCAGGACGGCGGCGGGCGAGGAACCGGGCAGCGCGGCGGGCCCGCCGGAGACGCTGGCCGGGGACTCGTCCGGGGCGGTGACGGTGAACTCGCGCACCGCGACGGCGGTCTTCTGCGCCGCGGTGGCCCGCAGCCGCACCGCCCGCACCACGGTGCCAGGCGGCAGCTGGGCGCCGACCGTCTTCTGGTTCTTCACCACGGCGAGCTGCTTCCAGCCGCCCTCGCCGGTGCTGTACTCCAGCACGCCGTCCCGGATGTAGTCGTCGACGGCGGTCCGGGCGTCCGGCCCGTCGCCCCAGCCGCCCATCAGCACGGTGACGCCGCTGATCGGCCGGCCGGCGCCGAGGTCCACGCCGACCGAGTCGCCGGGCTGCGGGGGAGTGGAGCTCCAGTAGAAGGTGTCGGCCTGGCCGTCGGTCATCAGCGCGGGCAGGTGGTCGTGGGCGGTGCCCATCGAGGTGGTGGGGGTGACCCCGCCGCTGACCACGCCGGACCAGTTGTCGGCGGCCCGCACGGCCCGGTCCAGGAACGGGCCGAGCACGCCCGCGCCGATGGTCGCCGGGGCCTGGGCGAGCTGGGCGCGCAGCCGGTTGAGCTGCACCCGGGCCTTCCAGGCCGCCGCGCCGTCGCCGCCGTGCTGGGCGAGCAGCATGTCCAGTGCGGCCTGCCCGGCCAGCCCGTAGTCGCGCAGCGGGCCGAGCCAGGGGCCGGCCTCGGCGGCCAGCTGGGCGGTGGCGTCGGTGCCGGCCAGGGTCTGCTGGGCGCCCGCCATCGCGGTGAAGGCGTCCCGCAGCGGGGCGGCGGCCGCGATCAGTTTGGTCAGGTCCGGCGCCGCGCCGGAGGTCGGTTCGGCGTTGGCCCAGAACTGGTCCAGCAGCGGCTGGAGGTAGCCGGACTCCTGCTTGGCCAGCGGCGAGGAGGTGCTGTTGCCGGCCAGCGCGGTGACGGCGGACAGCGCCGACCCGGCGGGGGTGGCGGCGGAGCCGGTCGGCCCGGCCAGCGAGCGCACCGCCGCGTTCCAGGAGTCGTCGGGCTTGTAGCCGGTCGGGTTCCAGGCGAAGTCGCCGGCGGTGGCGAGCGCTATCCGGGAGGCCACCGGCTGCTGCATGGCGCCGGTCAGCAGCACCGCCGAGCGGGTCGCCACCTCGGGCTCGCGGCCGGTGTAGGCGCCGAGGAACAGCCGGTCCGGGCTGGCGTCGTTGACCGGGTAGTTGTCCATGGTGACCAGCGGGTGCCCGTACAGGCTGCCGGTGTCCGAGGTCTCGGCGCCGGTGATCTTCTCCGGGATCACCCCGCCGCCGCTCCAGGCCACCTGCACCCCGGCCGGCAGCGCGTCGGCCAGCGCCTTGCGGTACGGCGTCGTGCCCTGCTTGTGGTACTCGGTCGGGACGACCGACAGCGGCGCCAGGCCCGGGTTCTCCGCGATCAGCCGGTCCTGCACCTTCTTGGCCAGCTCGGCCTGCGCCTTGGCGGCCGCGGCCGGGCCGGTGCCGTACTCGTCCCGGTCGTCGCCGCAGTGCCACTCGTCGTAGCTGACGTCCAGGAACTGCAGCTGGAACGCGGTGAAGCCGAGCTTGCGCAGCCCGTCCAGCTTGGCGACCAGCGCGTCGACGTCCTTGCCGGAGCTGAAGCAGAGCGACTGCCCGGGGTCGATCGCGTAGCCGAGGGTGACGTGGTTCTGCCGGGCCCGGTCGCCGAGCTCGCGCAGCTCGGACTGCTGGGGGACGGGGTAGGCGTCGCGCCAGCGGCTGAGCCGGAACGGGTCGTCACCCGGGGCGTAGAGGTAGAAGTTCTGCTTGGAGCGGCCCAGGAAGTCCACCTGGTCGAGCCGCTGCTGGGCGGTCCACGGGGTGCCGTAGAACGCCTCCGCGGTGCCGCGCACCGGCGCCCCGCTGGGCCAGTCCCGCAGGGTGATCCCGGGCAGCCCGAGCCCGGCCGCGCCCGGCCCCTGGCCCTGACCGGCCGGTACGGCGGCGAGCAGCTGGCGCAGGCTCTGCGCGGCGTAGAAGGTGCCGGCCGCGTCCGCGCCCGCCAGCACCACCGCGCCGTACGTCCCGCCGCCCTGGGCGGGCAGTTGGCCGACGGACAGCACGTAGCCGCCGGGCGGCATGCCCGCGGTCGACGGCGCGGAGCCGTCCTTGCCGCCGGCCGCGGCGGTCAACTGGCGCAGTGTCCGGTCCGTCTCGCCCTCGGCGCCCTCGGCGGGCCCGCCGACGTACACCACCAGCGAGCCGGCGGCCGGTGTCCCACCGTCCGGCTGCGAGGTCACCGCGGTGGCCCCGGCGATCGTCAGCACGTCGCGGACGGCGTCCACCGCGCCCCGGTCCGCCTTGGGCGCGGTCACCAGCGTCACGGCGGCGGGCACGGTGACCGCCCGCCCGGCGACGGTCTGCTCCTGCGGGTGCGGGAACACCTGGGGGTTCGTCACGCTGCCCAACGGCGTCTGCGGAGCGCTGCTCACCACGTCCGACCCGGGCACCGCCGCGTACGCCGTCGAGGGCAGCGGCCCGGCCAGCAGCCCGCCGACCACCGCCGCGGTCACCACCCCGGCCGCGATCCGCACCGCCCGCCGCCCCGGCCGCCCCGGCCGCCCGGGTCCCCGCTCCGCCCGCACCGACGCCAACAGCGGCTCCGTCCCCTTGAGATCGGCGATCAGCCGGTCCGCCGCCCGCGGCACGAGCTGACGGCAGGTCCGGGCGGTGGCCCGCCGCGCCGCCAGCGCCGCCGGGTGGTGCAGCACTTCACGCAGTGCCGGACTCTGCTCCAACTGCTGTCGCAGCCGCCGCCCGGCCGCAACGGACACACGGGCTTGCACAGGGGCCTCCTCGCCAGGCCTGGACCACAACGGTCGCAACCCCACCAGCTCCCTGAACCGGTGTCAACGTGACGGACAGCGATGCCGGTTTTGCCTGGTTCGTCCTCTGTTCCGACCGTGCGTCGGAGCGCACGAAGGGCCCGCCCCGCCGGGTGGCGGGACGGGCCCTGGCACGTGCTCAGGACGCGGACGTCAGGAGCGCGGCGGAGCGGGTGGCGCGGCCGTCCGCAGGTTCGGGACGGTCCACTGCTGGGACCCCCGGAAGTGGCAGTCCCACAGCTGCAGCCGGTTGCCGTTGTTCGTCTGCCAGCCCGGCAGGTCCAGGCAGCGCCCCGAGGCCGGGTGGTACAGCGCGTCGTTCGCCAGCGGGATCCACTTCTGCGCGGCGGTGCCGTCACAGGTTCGGTACTCCAACTGCGTGCCGTTGTCGGTACCGGAGTTCACCGGCGCCATGCACCCGTTCAGGACCCGGACGGTCCCGTCGTTGCCCAGCGAGATCTGCTGGGCGGTGCTCCCGTTGCAGTCGTAGAGCTGGATCGCGGTGCCGTTGCCGGCTACGGCGCCGTTGAGGTCCAGGCACTTGTTGGTGTCGACGTGCGAGCGGATGACGCTGGTCGCCGACGGCGCGCTGGGCGCCACGGCGAACGGGTAGACGGCGGTGCTGCCGATGCTCCCGTCGAAGCTCTCGCTCTGCTTGGACTGGTACTTGTACCGGCCCAGCTCGAACGGTCCGGCGGACGGCGGGCTGGTGCTCGCCCGGTGGACACCGGTCGCGGCGAGGACACCGTCCACGTACAGCGACATCGCCCCGGTGTCCGCGTTGTAGGACGCGGACAGCCGGGTCCACACGCCGGGCCGGAAGTTGGCGCCGGCGTTCACGGTGGACGTGTAGTCGTATGACCAGTTGTCGTCGTCGGCGTAGGAGAGGGCGAGGGTCCAGAGGCCGGTCCTGCCGTCGGCGTACAGGATGAAGTTGCTGCTGTGAACGGTGTCCTGGCTGGCGATGATGCCGCCCTTCGGGCCGGCTTTGGCCCAGGTGGAGACCGTGAAGCTCTTCCGGGAGTCCACTACCGGGCGGGACATCGTGATGTTCGATCCGGCGTCGGGGCTGAAGGCGCCCACAGTGGTGGCCCGACCGTCCACGGTGTCGCCGACCCAGCTCACGCCCGAGGCGGTGCCGTCGGTCCTCTTCTGGCCGTCCTTGACGGTGTTGCCGCCGTCGGGCGCGGCCAGCCAGTTGCCGATCGGGCGGTTGAGGTTGCCGAGCACGACCGGCTTCGTCTCCAGGCCGGTCACCGTCGGGCCGCTGTTGACGTCGGGTGCCTTGGTGCCGATACCGGCCCAGGCCACCAGTTGATTGTTGGTGTCGACGGCCCAGAGGTCCGGGACGCCGTCACCGGTGACGTCGCCGTTGGAGCCGACCTTCGGGTACAGCTTGGCGTCCACGCCGTTGGCCAGCCAGCCCTTGGTGGGCTCGGTGAACGCGGAGGCGTCGAAGGTGCCCTGGGTGCTGCCCTTCGCCAACTGGTAGGCGTGGATGGTGCCGTCCCACTTCGAACGGCCCCAGACGGTCGGGATGTTGGTGCCCTTGGTCGGGCCGGGGGTGATCAGGTCGTAGGAGTCCCAGGCCTGGCTCTGGGAGAGCAGTATGTTCGGACCGTCGAGCTTGCCGACGCTCGACGACAGCGCGAGCCAGAGCCGGCTCTTCTCGACGTAGAGCAGGGACGAACGCGGCAGGCCGGCCGTGACCGTGCCCGGATTCTTCGGAGTGTCTCCCGTAGGGGAGCCGAAGGCCGCGATCTGGGTCACCGAGGCCCAGTCCCCGCCGTTGCCGTAGTCCGAGCACGTGACCGGACTCCCGTCAGGGAGCACGCAGCGGCTGGACTTGGCGAGGGAGACGGGCGCCTGACCGTCGAGGTGGGCGGCGATGTCGTCGTTGGCGTAGAGGTACAACTCGGCGGCGCCGGGCGCGTGAGCGATCAGGTCGTCGACGTTCCGCTCGGTGAACGAGCCCCGGTGGGTGGTCTGGACGGTGCTCCAGTCCTGGTTGTCGGCAGCCCCCGGCGCCGAGGCCGGCTTGGTGTTCGGGGCCGCGTACGGGTCGGCGTTGGCGCCGACCAGTCGCAGGGAGCCGGTGCCGTCCGGCAGTAGGACGTCCGCCTTGCGGTCGCCGTCGACGTCACCCATGACCGGGTCGCCGGCGGCCGGGTTGCTCGGCACGAAGTAGGTGTAGGCGACCGGCTGCGACATGTTGCCGGCGTTGTCCTGGGTCTGCAGGTACAGGAAGTTGGTCCCCCAGTGCCAGGGGGTGTACTTCAGCTGGAAGCTGCCGTCGCCGTCCATCTTCACGACGTTGCCGCCGTCGTTGCAGTTCCACCCGGTGGCCGCGGCCTGGATCGGGTCCGTGGTCCAGCGGGCGCAGGCCAGGCCGGATGAACGGCCGCCGGTGGCAGGGGCCGGGTCGGTGCCGGTCAGGGTGAAGACACCCTCCTGGCCGACCGACTTGGGGTGCCCGCCCAGGGTGCCGGACTCCGGGAAGTCGGTCGAGGTGATCCGGGCGGTCGGCGGGGTGCGGTCGATGCGCAGGAAGCACATCTGGGAGTTGTCGCTGTCGAGCGTACCGTCGCCGGTGTGGGCGAGCCAGCCGTACTGGTGGCCGTCGATCAGCGAGCCGACGCTCACGTTCCGACGGCCCGAACTGGCGGCCCAGTCGGTCTCGTAGGTCTTCGACGAGCCGTTGTCGTCGTCGTCCCAGATCTTGAAGGTGGTCCAGAGCTGCTCGCCGGTCGGTGACCAGGTGTCGGCGCTCAGGGTCACGTCGGTGTTGACGCCGATCCAGCCCGGGTTGTCCCAGGGGTGCGCGGTGCCGGGGGTCTGGCACCGGTCGAAGGCCGCGTCACGGGCGAAGCCCGGGGTGGGGCTGGCGCCGGGGCTGCCGATGTGGGGCGCGAAGTCATAGGTGACGACGATGTGCGGGTTGTTGGCGAACCGCTGACGGAAGTACTTGTTGCCCTCGTCGTCGGGCGTGAACAGGAATGTCCAGCCGCCCCAGTGCTCGCGCGCGGCCTGGCCCATCTGACCGGTGACGTCGTACTCGACGCCGCCCTCGCCCTTGATCCAGTTGGTCAGGACCTTGGCGCATTTCCCGAGTTCCTTGCAGGGCTGGGCGTTCCAGGTGGTCCACTGGTTGATCGGATTGCTGGTGCCCGAGCCGGTCGAGTAGAGGCCCATCGGCGTGGAGGTCGACGGGCTGGACGAGGCCGCGACGGTGGCGTAGAGCTTGGCGCCCAACACCGTCGAGTCCCAGAAGGCCGAGTTCAGACCGACCTGGAAGTAGGCCCGCTCCTTGCCCTCCTTCTCGCAGCGGTGGTTGCTGTCGATGTAGCCGCAGTAACCCGCGGCCGGCTTGTCCTGGCCGTACTGGGTGCCGTTGTACTCGGGGTTGTCGGGGTAGGCCGACTGCACCTGGGCCCAGGCCTGGTTGCCGTTGTCGACGCTGGGGTTCCAGCCCGGGTCGATGTACCAGGGGCCGGTGCCCTGCCCGAGCACCGAAGCGTCCGGCACCAGGTCGATGCCGCCGCCGCTGACGGTGGCGGCGATCGGCGCGGTCCTCGCGTCGGGGCCGGGCGCCTTGCTGCTGGATCCGGCTACCGCCGGTGTGTCGCCGACCGGGGGAGCGGCCGCGAGCTTGCTCTGGGCCTTGGGCTGGGCTGCCGTGACGGGTGCGGTGGCGGCCGTCGTGGAGTCCCACATGACCGGCACGGGCGCGGTGAAGCGGGCCTTGCCCGATGCGTCCTCGGCCGTCAGGCTGCCGTTGGCGTCCGCCTTGACGGTCAGGCCGTCGGTGGCGGTGTCGAGGTGCAGCTTCTTGATCTTCGGGTCGGCCGCCGCCTTGGCGCTGCGCACGATCAGGACCTGGCGCCAGCCGCCGGCGGGAGTGGCGCTCAGTTCCAGGTCGACGTCCGGCAGGACGGAGCGGTAGAGCGCGCTGTCGCCGCTGAGTTCGGGTTTCGGCAGGTCGAAGGGCGCCTTGACCGACAGCTTCCGGCCGTCGGCCGTCGCCATGGTCGCCAGCGGGCCGCTGCCACCGCCGGAGAAGGTCAGCGAGGAAGGGACGGCGGCTGGGGCGAGCGTCCCGTCCGGGTTGGCCCGGAGCGTCGCGTCCACCGGTCGCCAGCTGCCCTCGGCGTTCTTGACCCGCTCCACCACCGGGGTGGAGTCGGTGGCCACGGTGCCGTCCGGGTTGGCGGTGGTCCGGCTGCTGCCCGTGGTCAACGCATCGACGACGACGGGCTTTCCGGTGCTCCTCGCCGTCGCCTGGGCCGCACGGATCGCGGAGACCTGAGCGGCCCGGGGGTCGGACCCGTTCTTGGCGGGCTGGGTCGGCGTCACCGGCCAGGAGGGGTCGGCGGGGCCGTGGTTGCGGTCGGCCGGGGCCGCGGCCGCGACGGTCGGCACGGCCAACAGGCCTGCGCCGAGGGAAAGTGCGGCGGTGCAGGCGAGCGGAAGCAGGGTGGCGCCGAATATCCGTTTTCTCGCTGTCCGTCGGCGAATTGCAGAAGAGAGAGGTTGTGGCCTCGACATGAAGAACCCGTCGTAGAGGAAGGTGTGAGCAGAGGTCAGCCGCACGCTGCCTTCACGGTTGCTCCACCGTCAAAGCATTTTGTCGACAGGTCGTCCGAGTTGTCGGACTGATTCCACATTGCTCGCCGTGTGACCCTCGTCACGCGATGAGATTTTAAGCTTTCTCTACCTTGAGTCGGTCGTGTGCGCCTAATGTGCCGGGGGCTTGGGCCGTTGGGGTCGGTCCGCTTAAAGGCTTGGCAATCTGTGGGGGAGTCAGGTGTCCCGTCGCTTTCGTCTGTTCACCCGAACACGCAGTTCCCGGTTGGCCACGGCCGCCGCTCTGGCTGTGTGCATGTCGGTGGTCACGCTCCCGTCGGTTCAAGCGGTCGCAAAGGCCGCCACTCCGCCCGAGGTCTGGGTGCCACCGAACACGCCGGTGCCCGACGTTCATCCGGTGAAGGGCACGAACGGCAAGCCCGCGGGGCACACGCCCGACCCGGGCAAGAAGTGGTCGCCACCAGCCGACTCCGTTCCACCATCGGGGAGAGCGACCGCCGTGCTCGGCGGCGCTGCGGTCGCCGGGAAGGCCGCCATGGCACCGGCGGCCGCCGATGCGTCGCCGACCGCCCTGCCCTCCCCGCCGGTCCAGGCGGGCTCGCTGCCGGTCTGGATCGCGCCCGTCGCGGGTGCCGGGACCGCCGCCAAGTCCGCATCGTCGGCTCCGGCGAACGACGCCCCCGCCACCGCGCCCACCCTCCAGGTCGACCTGGCCGATCAGGGCCGGACCAAGGCGGCGGGTGTCAACGGCGCTCTGCTCGCCCTCACCGACACCGGCGAGGGCGGTCGGGCCGACCGGGTGCAGATCGGGATCGACATCCAGGCCTGGGGGAAGAACGCGGGCGCCGACTGGGGCTCCCGCGCCAGGATCGTCCAGCTGCCCGGGTGTGCGCTGACCACCCCCGGCGCCGCCGGCTGCACGACCCGCACCCCGGTCCGGTCCCAGCGTGACGGGGCCACCGGCCGGCTGACGGTCGAGGTCGACGTTCCGCAGCCGGCCGCCGCCAAGCCCTCCGCCGCCAAGTCCTTCTCCGCCGGGGCGTTCGACAGCCCGGCAGCCGGCTCCTCCGCGAGCGTCGCGCTCGCCGTCGAGGCGGAGGCCAAGGGCAGCGGCGGTGACTTCACCGCCTCGCCGATCACCCCGTCCGCCTCCTGGCAGGCCGGCGCCAACGCGGGCAACTTCACCTACGGCTACACCGTCGAGCTGCCCTCTGCGCTGGCCGGTGCGGCGCCCGCCGTCTCGCTCGGCTACGACTCCTCCGCGGTGGACGGCAAGACCGCCTCCACCAACGCCCAGTCGTCCTGGATCGGCGACGGCTGGGAGTGGCACCCGGGGTCCATCGTCCGCGGCTACAAGAGCTGCAAGGACGCGGGGGTCGAAGGCTCCGGTGACCAGTGCTGGGGTGGCGACCTGCTCCAGCTCTCGCTCGCGGGCCACGCGGGCCAGCTGGTCAAGGACGACAAGTCCTGCGAGTGGCACCTCCAGGGTGAGGACGGCACCAAGGTCGAGCGGCTGACCGGTCAGAGCAACGGCGCCTGGAACGGCGAGGCCTGGCGGATCACCACCAGCGACGGCACCCAGTACTACTTCGGTGCCAACCACCTGCCCGGCGGCGACGGCAGTGACCAGGCCAGCAACTCGGTCTCCACGGTGCCGATCTACTGGCCCGGCGGTCAGGACCCGTGCCTCAAGGACGGTTCCCCGGCCACCAAGACCTGGAACCAGATGGGCTGGCAGTGGTCGCTGGACTACGTCGTCGACCCGCACCAGAACCTGATCACCTACCGGTACGAGCAGGAGCAGAACTACTACGTCCAGGGCGGCGGCCAGAACAACGGCAACGGCCCCCGGACCCAGTACCAGCGCGCCAGTTACCCGACCTGGGTCGGCTACGGTCAGCGCCTGCCCGACCAGATCGCGGCCAAGGGCAAGGCCAACCCGGCCGCCCAGGTCTGGTTCCGCACTGCGGAGCGCTGCCTGCCGGACAGCACCTTCACCTGCGACCCGTCCCAGCGCACCAAGGACAACGCCAAGCGCTGGCCGGACACCCCGATCGACCAGAGCTGCGACGCGACCGGCGACTGCACGGTCTCCTCGCCCACCTTCTGGACCACCAAGCGGCTCACGAAGATCGACACCGAGGTCTGGACCGGCAGTTCGTACCGCCCGGTCGACTCCTTCGCCCTCAACCAGTCCTTCCAGGACCCGGGTGACGGCACCTCCCCGTCGCTGTGGCTCGACTCGGTCCAGCGCACCGGCAGCAACGGGCGTACGCCGATCACCCTGCCGGCGGTCTCCTTCCAGCCCCTGCAGATCGCCAACCGGGTCAAGGGCAGGATCGTCCGCCCGGACGGCACCTCGGCCTCGATCGAGCCGTACAACCGCCCGCGCATCCAGACGATCACCACCGAGACCGGCGGCCTGATCAACGTGGTCTACGCTCCGGCGGAGTGCTCCCGGGAGCCCGGTGGCACGATGCCGGCGTCCGAGGACGGCAACACGAAGGCCTGCATGCCGGTCAAGTGGTACCTGCCCGGACAGAGCGACCCGGACCCGGTCAACGACTGGTTCAACAAGATCCTCGTGCAGTCCGTGACCCAGGAGGACAAGGTCGCGGGCGGCAACCCCGTGGTCGTCACCACCTACGTCTACGGCGGCGGCGCCGCCTGGCACCGCAACGACTCCGAGATGCCCAACCCCAAGGCCCGCACCTGGGACCAGTTCCGCGGCTACGCGACGGTCACCACCCTCACCGGTAGTGGCAGCGACGTCGAGGCACCACGCACCAAGTCGGTGGCCACCTTCCTGCGCGGCATGGACGGCGACGTCCTCGCCAACGGGTCCACCCGCCAGGTGAGCGTCAAGGACGTCAACGGCGGCAGCATCAAGGACGAGAACGTCCTGGCCGGCTACATCCGCGACTCCGCCGAGTACAACGGTGAGAACGGCGAACTCCTCGCCACCACGGTCTCCGACCCGTGGATCGGGCCGATCACCGCCACCCGTGCCCAGTCCGGCGGGATGCCCGCGATCACCGCCCGGGCGGTCAACTCCCTCAAGGTGACCAACCGGGAGAAGCTGGCCAACGGCTGGCGCACCCGCGAGCGCTCCACCACCTACGACTCGACGCCCTTCGCCCGTCCGCTGACGGTCTACGACAACGGCGACCTCGCCCACCCCGAACAACTGCTCTGCACCTCCTTCGAGTACGCCACCGGCCCCGGAGGCGCGCCGACCCAGCTGGCCTCGCACACTCTGGTCCTCAGGGGCGCCTGCGGGCAGACCCCGACCAAGGACAACACGGTCGCCGACACCCGGGCGTACTTCGACGGCCTGCCGCTCGGCAAGGCCGGTGCCATGTCGGAGCAGTCCTCGACCGAGGTCCTGGAGCGCTACGACGGCAACGGGCGGCCGGTCTACCGGACGACCGGTCGGGCCACCTTCGACGCCTACGGCCGCGTCACCAGTACGGTCGACCCGACCCGCACCGACGCCACCCACCAGACCGGCGCCGAGACCAGGACCGCCTACTCCCCGGCCACCGGCCAGCTGCCGACACAGGTCACCCACACCAACCCGATGGGCTGGCAGACGGTCAGCACCCTGGACGTCGGCCGCGGCTCGCCGCTCAAGATCAAGGACGAGAACGGCCGGATCAGCGAGCAGGACTTCGACTCCCTCGGCCGCGCCGTGGCCGCTTGGAGCCCCGGCAACGACCGGGCCAAGAACCCGAACCGTCCCAACCGCAAGATCTCGTACTCGGTCAACGGCACCAACGCGCCGTCCCAGGTGCTCAGCCAAGCGCTCATGGGTGACCTGAAGACCTACACCTCCAGCTTCACCATCTACGACGGTCTCGGCCGCGTTCGGCAGACCCAGGCCAGCACCCCTTCGGGTGCCACCGGCCGCATGATCACCGACGCGCTGTTCGACTCGCACGGCTGGCAGACCAAGACCAGCGCCGCCTACTACAACGACCAGGCCCAACCCGGCGGCCAACTCTTCCTCCCCAACGGCGGGGTACAGCCGGACAGCAAGATCCCTGCTCAGACCGTCCAGAAGTTCGACGGCATGGGCCGCACCGTCGACTCGATCTTCCAGTCCTACGGCATTGAGCAGTGGCGCACCCACACCGACTTCGTCGGCGCCGACGAGGTCCGCGTCACCCCGCCGGCCGGCGGCTACGCCTCGGCGACCGTCAAGGACGCCCGCGGCAACACCGTCGCGCTGCGCCAGTACAAGTCCAACACCCCGACCGGCGCATACGACGAGACCACCTACGGCTACTCGCCGGAGGGCAAGGAGCTCTGGCGCAAGGACGCGGCAGGCAACACCTGGTCCTATGAGTACGACCTGCTCGGTCGGCCGGTGAAGACCACCGACCCCGACTCGGGCACCGGGACCACCTCGTACGACGACAGCAAGAATCTGACCACCGCCACGGACTCGCGCGGCAAGAGCGCGACCACCGTCACCGACCTGCTCGGCCGCACCGTCGCGGCCTACGAGGGAACGGCGGTCGACCCGGGCAAGCAGGTCGCCGACTGGACGTACGACAGCCTGGCCCTGGGGAAGCCGACCTCCTCGACCCGGTACGTCGGCGGGGCAAGCGGATCCGCCTACCGGTCCGAGATCACGGGCTACGACGTCGGCTACCGCGAGAAGGGCAGCAAGACCACCATCCCGGCCACCGAGGGCAAGCTCGCCGGGGTCTACCAGAGCGACAACACCTACGACGCGGCCGGCCGCCTCGCGAGCACGGTGATGCCGGGCGTCCCGGCGGCGAACCTCGGCCGTGAGACGCTCAACTTCACCATCGACACCGGTGGACAACTGGTCGGACTGAGTAGCGCCTTCGGCTTCGACCCGTCGACCACGTACATGGCCGACGTCCGCTACGACCCCTACGGTCGGCCGTACCGCACCACCGTCGGCGGCGCCGGCACTCAGGTCGTCGCCACGATGGTGATCGACGACGCCACCGGTCGGGTCATGCGCTCGATCCTCGACAAGCAGACCGCCACCACCGCCCACGTCGACTCGGTCGACTTCACCTACAACCCGCTGGGCCAGGTCACCTCGGCCCGCAACGCCCAGGACGGCGAAGTCGCCGACCTGCAGTGCTTCACCCACGATTACCTCGGCCGCCTCACCCAGGCCTGGACCGACACGGGGACCCAGAGCACCAAGCCGCAGCCGAGCGTGCCCGGCATCGGCGCCTGCACCAACTCCGACGGCCCGTCCATCGGCGGCGCGCCGAGCGTAGGCGGTCCGGCCCCGTACTGGCAGCAGTACGAGTACGACCTCATCGGCAACCGCACCAAGCTGGTCCAGAAGGACGTCACCGGCAACGCCGACAAGGACGTCACCACCACCCAGACCTTCGGCACCGGCCCCAACACCCCGTCCGGCGACCCGAAGACGGGCGGCGGCACGGGCGGCCCGCACGCGCTGATGAAGTCCACCCGGACCGGTCCGGCCGGCACCGCGGTGACCTCGTACACCTACGACGCGGCCGGCAACACCACCGCGATCACCGACACGCCGGGCACCAGGACGCTGACCTGGAACGCCCTGGGCAAGCTCGACCAGATCACCGGCACCGGCGAGAACGGCGCCACCAGCTACCTGTACGACGTGTCGGGCAACCAGCTGATCCGCCGTGACCTCGGCAAGACCACGCTCAACCTCGGCGCGGACCAGATCACCCTGGACACCAATAGCGGCGTGGTCACCGACGTCCGTAGCTACGCGGCCTCCGACGGCCTCTCCATCACCCGCACCACCAGCAGCGGTTCGTCCACGCTCGCTTACCAGAGCGCGGACCCGCACGGCACCAACGGCGTCCAGTTCGACGCAGGAACCCTCGCCCACGTCCGCCGTCCCACCGACCCCTTCGGCAACGACCGCGGTACCCAGCCCGCGGCCGGTGTCTGGGCCGGCGACAAGGGCTTCGTCGGCGGCACCAAGGAGAAGTCCACCGGCTTCACCCTGCTCGGCGCCCGCGAGTACGACCCCGGCACGGGCCGCTTCATCAGCCCCGACCCGATCACGGACCCCGGCGATCCCCAGCAGTGGAACGCCTACGCGTACGCCAACAACAGCCCGATCAACAAGTCCGACGCCAACGGCCTGCGCGTCGACTGCAACCAGGAAACCGAGTGCACCGGCTGGTACGGGGACTCCCACGGCAATGTCACCGACATCGACCAGGTGGCTCCCAAGCGCCCGTTCAAGCCCGAGCCGGCGCCCACGCCGGAGGTGCAGAAGGCGAAGGCCGCCGCTGACGACGCGAACAAGGCCGTCAACGAGAACAAGCGCAAGCGCGATGAACTCGTGCACAAGGTGGTCGACATCGTCGGCGATCTGATCGGCTTCAACGACGCCCGCGACTGCTTCACCAAGGGCGACGTGATGGCCTGCATCAACACCGCCCTCAACACCCTGCCCTGGGGCAAGATCTTCAAGGCCATCAAGGTCGGCATCCAGGCTTTGAAGATCTACAAGGAGATCACCAGGGTCTACGACGCGATCAGGGGCGGCGAACGCGCGGCGAGGGAAGCCGAAGCCGCCTACGTCACCGCCAAGACAGCCGCCTCCGAAGCCCGCGCAGCCGAAGCAGCGGCAGCCAAGGCAGCCGAAGAAAAAGCAGCAAAGGAAACAGCAGGCGACGCGGCAGGGACCGAAGCCAAGCCAAGCAAGGCTGAGGCAGACGCATCGCCGAGTCCTGAGAAGTGCAACAGCTTCCCGGCGGCAACCCTGGTGCTGATGGCGGACGGCACCTCGAAGGCCATCGGTGACGTGCACGACGGCGACGTCGTCATGGCAACCGACCCGCAGACCGGTGAAACCCGTCCCGAAACCGTCACCGCCACCATCACCACCCCCGACGACAAGGACTTCACCGACCTCACCTTCAGCGAGGACGCCAGCCCCCGCGGCCCCCCGGCCGCCGGCCAGTTGAAGATCACCTCCACCCACCACCACCCCTACTGGAGCGAGACCCGCAAGCAGTGGGTCGACGCTGGTGATCTCACCCCCGGCGAACAGCTCCGCCAGCCCGACGGCACCACCGTCACCATCCAGTCCGTCCGCAACTACCCCTACGCCGTCACCACCCACAACCTCACCGTCAGCCTGCTCCACACGTACTATGTGCTCGCGGGCGCTACGCCGGTCCTGGCCCACAACTGCGACACCATCAGCCCGCACGAGCTCGAGCGCACGGAAGCCCTTACCACACCAGAGTCTCGGGAAAGGGTCGACTCATATGCGGCCACCATGCGAGAGGAGGGGTCCTACCCGAAGGACTGGGATCCGATCCAGGTTCACCAGCAATACGGTCGGACCTACGTCATAGACGGCCATCATCGTGTTAAGGCTGCCAAGGAAGCCGGTGTTGATGTCCGCTATGAGGTGCTCTCTGAGGAAGGGGTTCTCGCGTGGGGGTACAAGAGCTTGGATGAAGTGATTTGGCGTGCTGTGGAAGTGGGGAGGGATTTCCCCAGTAGTCAAGGTGGCCGGCGGGGGAGGAGGTAGTCGAGATGATGGAGACTTCTTCGCGAGGATTTGTCTCGCGATTCCTGTTGGAGTTGAAAGCGGCAGGAGAGGATGTCCTGTCGATTAGTCCGAAGATTCGAAATCCCGGTGACATGCGAGGCCTTGTTTGGTCAGGGGAGTTGCCTAAGCATGGTCGGACCGCAAGTGGACGCACATACGAAGCTCATGGCAATGGGTGTCGATTGATTTCCTTCGACGGTCGTGTAGTGGAGTTCGACTTTGCGAATGATGGTGCAGTGAAGTTCGATGCATGGCGAGTGATCATATTCATTCGCAGTTTGGCTGGATCGAGTGAGATTTCTCAGGGGGATATCCAGGAATCTTGTCTGGAGCTAGTTTCAGAGGGGATTTTGAGTAAAGTGGATCGCCATTGGTTCCGGCTCTCGTGAGCCTATGGTTCCGGCGGATCGGCGGCGAATTTTCCGGCCGAGCGCCTGATAGGGTTTGTCGGCTTGACTCGGTTGGCTCAGGGTGTCGTCGTGTCGCACAGCGTCATCACCTCGTCACCCGGGTAGGACTTGGGGGTCCTACCCGGGCGTTGCCGAGACATCGCAGGAGCCGCGAGTGGCCGCTTACCACGACAGTGACGGAGCCGACGGGCTGAAGGTCCCCGCGCAGGACGCGCCGCCGCCACCCGCCGAACTGCTGGCGCTGGCGCAGGCGTACGGGGTGGACACCCGGTATCCCGGGGCGGGCGGGCAGACGGTGGGGGCGCGGACGCTGGTGGCCGTGCTGGCGGCGCTGGGGGTGGCGGCGGGTACGCCGGAGGAGGTGCGGGAGGCGCTGGAGCGTCACCGGGTCGAGCAGCAGGGCCGGTTGCTGCCGCCGTGCGTCGTCACCCGGCAGGGCCGCCGCACTGCGCTGGACGTTCCCGCCGACGCCCGGCTGCACATCGAGCTGGAGGACGGCGGCAGTTGGGAGCTGCCCCGGGGCCACTCGCACTGGCTGCCCGCCGACCTCCCGCTCGGCCGGCACACCCTCACGGCGGAGTGCGGCGACCGGCGGCAACGGGCCCCGCTCGTCGTCGCCCCCGAGAAGCTCCCCCAACTCCCCGGCCGCAGCTGGGGTTTCCTCGCCCAGCTGTACTCCGTCCTGTCCGACCGCTCCTGGGGCATGGGTGACCTCGGCGACCTCGCGGACCTGGCCCAGTGGGCGGGTGCCGAACTCGGCGCCGGCTTCGTGCAGATCAACCCGCTGCACCAGGCGCTCCCCGGCACCCCCTCCGACCCGTCCCCCTACCGCCCGTCCTCCCGCCGCTTCGCCGACCCGGTGCACCTGCGGATCGAGGCGGTCCCCGAGTACGCCTACCTCACCGCCGACCAGCGCCGGCAGGCCGACGAGCTGACCCACCGCGCGACCCGGCTGCGCGAGGAGGTGCTCGCCCACGACGGCCTGGTCGACCGGGACGCCGTCTGGACGCTCAAGCGCGAGGCCCTCCAGCTCCTCCACGAGGTCCCGCGCGGCCCCGGCCGCCAGGCCGCGTACGAGGCGTACCGGCGCCGCGAGGGGGAGTGGCTGCGCCGCCACGCCCTCTGGAACGCGATCGCCGAGGTGCACGGCGCCGACTGGCACCACTGGCCGAAGGGCCTGCGTCACCCGAACGGCCCACACATCGACCAGGCGGAGAAAGAACTCCAGGAGGGCGTCGAGTTCCACCGCTGGCTCGCCTGGCAGCTCGACCAGCAGCTCGCCGCCGCCCAGCGCGCCGCCCGCGACGCCGGCATGCCGGTCGGCCTGATCCACGACCTGGCCGTCGGCGTCCACCCGGACGGCGCGGACGCCTGGGCGCTCCAGGACGTGCTGGCCGGCGGCATCTCGACCGGTGCCCCGCCGGACGCCTTCAACGCCCACGGCCAGGACTGGGGCCTGCCGCCCTGGCGCCCGGACGCCCTGGCGAAGGTCGGCTACGCCCCGTACGCGGAGCTCCTGCGGGCCGCCGCCCGGCACGCCGGCGCGATCCGAATCGACCACGTGATGGGCCTCTTCCGCCTCTGGTGGGTCCCGAACGGCCACCCGCCCACCGAGGGCGCGTACGTCCGCTACGACGCCGAGGCGATGCTCGGCGTCCTCGCGCTGGAGGCGCACCGGGCGGGCACGGCCGTGATCGGCGAGGACCTGGGCACGGTCGAGCCGGGGGTGCGCGAGGAGCTCGCGGCCCGCGGCATCCTCGGCACCTCCGTCCTCTGGTTCGAACGGGACTGGCAGGCGGAGGGCGGCATCCTGCCCCCCGACCGCTGGCGCCCGGGCTGCCTGGCCACCCTCACCACCCATGACCTGCCGAGCACCGCCGCCCGGCTCTCCGGCGAGCACGTCGAGCTGCGCCACCGGCTCGGCCTGCTGGCCCGCCCGCTCCCGGAGGAGCAGCAGGAGGCCGCCGCCGAGCTGGCCGCTTGGCGGGCCGAGCTGGAGACCCTCGGCCTGCTCGCCCCCGGCGAGCCCCTCTCCATGCCCGCCCTCTACCGCTTCCTCCACGGCACCCCGGCCGAGCTGGTCGGCGTCTGGCTGCCGGACCTGGTCGGCGACCCGCGCCCGCAGAACCTGCCCGGCACCTGGGACCAGTACCCGAACTGGCGCCTGCCGGTCGCGGACGGCGCGGGCACCCCGGTCACCCTGGACCGCCTCGCCGTCACCCCCGCCGCCCGCCTGCTCGCCCGGCTCCTCGACGTGGCCGACTGACCGAAGACGTGGCCGACTGACCGAAGCGGAACCCGCACCCCCACCCCGACGCGCGCCGTCCCATAAGTGGCGGGTAAGTTGGAAACGTGGACAAGAGGAACGCTTTGCGAGCCGGCGCGGTCTCCGCAACGGTCACGCTGATGATGCTGCTGTCGTCGCCCGCCATGGCCCTCACCAGGGATGACGGCGACGACCCGGGTCCCGGCCTGAGCGTCGGCCAGACCATCGGCCTGTACGTGCTGATCCCGCTCGTGGCGTTCGCGATCATCGCGGCCCTCGCCGGTCTGCCGTACGGCAAGAAGAAGAAGTAACCGCGTCCACTCCAGGACACGCACAACGCCGAAGGGGCGCCGGACGATCCGTCCGGCGCCCCTTCGGGCATTACCCGTGAGCGGTCAGCGGTCAGCGGTCAGCGCGCCCCGGCCGCCCGGTCGACGGCCTGCGCCTTGAGCGCCCGCTCGATGCCGGCCCGCGACTCGATCACCTGGCGCCGCAGCGACGGTGCCGGCTCGGCCGAGGCCAGCCAGGCGTCGGTCGCCGTCAGCGTCGCCTCGGAGACCTGCAGCGCCGGGTACAGCCCGACGATGATCTGCTGCGCGATCTCGTGGCTGCGGTCCTCCCAGACGCTCTTGACCACGGCGAAGTACTTCTCCGCGTACGGCGCCAGCAGCTCCCGCTGGTCCGACTGCTGGAAGCCGGCGATCATGGCCTCCTGCACATAGTTGGTCAGGTTGTCCGACTCCACCACCGCGGCCCAGACCGCGGCCTTCGCCTCCGCGGTCGGACGGGCGGCGCGGCAGGTGGCCGCGTGCTCCTGGCCGGCCGCGGTGTTGTCCCGCTCCAGCTCCGCGAGGACGGCGGCCTCGTCGGCCCGGCCGGTGGCGGACAGCCGGTGCAGCAGCGCCCAGCGCAGCTCGGTGTCCACGGCCAGGCCCTTGAGCTCCACCGAGCCGTCGAGCAGCCCGGCCAGCAGGCCCAGCTGGCCGTCCGTACGGGCGACCGAGGCGAGGGCCCGGGCCCAGGCCAGCTGGTGGTCGCTGCCGGGCTCGGCGGCGCGCAGGAACTCCTCGGCGGCGGCGGCCCAGCGGCCGAGGCCCTCCTCGCTCCAGTCCGGGTCGGCGTAGGCGTCCAGGGCCAGCTTGACCTGGCGCTGCACGGACTGCACCACGCCGATGTCGCTCTCCCGGCCGAGGCCGGACAGCGCCAGCGCCAGGTAGTCGCGGGCGGCCAGCTCGCCGTCCCGGGTCATGTCCCAGGCGGAGGCCCAGCAGAGCGCGCGCGGCAGCGAGTCGGTGAAGCCGCCGAGGTGCTCGGTGACCACGGCCATCGAGTCCTCGTCCAGGCGGATCTTGGTGTACGTCAGGTCGTCGTCGTTGAGCAGCACGACGGCAGGCCGGTGCCGTCCGACCAGCTCCGGCACCTCGGTGCGCGGGCCGTCGACGTCCAGCTCGATCCGGTCGGTCCGCACCAGCGAGCCGTCCACCAGCTCGTACAGGCCGATGGCGATGCGGTGCGGGCGCAGCACGGCCTCGCCCTTGGCGCCGGCCGGCAGTGCGGGGGCGTCCTGCAGTACGGCGAAGGACTCGATCTCACCGTCCGTGTTCAGCACGATCGACGGCCGCAGCACGTTGATGCCGGCCGTCTCCAGCCAGGCCTTGGACCAGGCCTTGAGGTCGCGGCCGCTGGCCTCCTCCAGGGCGCCGAGCAGGTCGCTGAGCCGGGTGTTGCCCCAGGCGTGGCGCTTGAAGTAGGCCCGCACGCCCTCGAAGAAGGCGTCCTGGCCGACGTACGCCACCAGCTGCTTGAGCACCGAGGCGCCCTTGGCGTAGGTGATGCCGTCGAAGTTGACCTGGACGTCCTCCAGGTCGTTGATCTCCGCCATGATCGGGTGGGTGGACGGCAGTTGGTCCTGCCGGTAGGCCCAGGTCTTCATCTGGTTGGCGAAGGTGGTCCAGGAGTGCGGCCACTTGGAGCCGGGGGCCTCGGCCTGGCAGACGGCCTCGGCGAAGGTCGCGAAGGACTCGTTCAGCCAGAGGTCGTTCCACCACTCCATGGTGACGAGGTCGCCGAACCACATGTGGGCCAGCTCGTGCAGGATGGTCGCGGCGCGCGACTCGTACGCGGCGTCGGTGACCTTGGAGCGGAACACGTACTGGTCGCGCAGGGTGACGGCGCCCGCGTTCTCCATCGCGCCGGCGTTGAACTCCGGGACGAAGAGCTGGTCGTACTTGGCGAACGGGTACGGGTAGTCGAACTTCTCCTGGAAGTAGTCGAAGCCCAGCTTGGTGACCTCGAAGATCGCCTCGGCGTCCAGGAACTCGCGCAGCGAGGGGCGGCAGTAGACGGCCAGCGGCACGCGCTGCTCGCCGTTCTCGTAGGTGTCGAAGACCCCCACGTACGGGCCGGCCACCAGCGCGGTGATGTAGCTGGAGATCCGGCCGGTGGGCTCGAACTTCCAGACCCGGGTGGGGCCTTCGCCGACCGGCTCGGGGGTGGGCGAGTTGGAGACCACGACCCAGCCGGCGGGGGCGGTCACGGTGAACGCGAACGTGGCCTTCAGGTCGGGCTGTTCGAAGTTCGCGAAGACCTGCCGGGCGTCCGGCACCTCGAACTGGGTGTACAGGTAGGTCTCGCCGTCGACCGGGTCGACGAACCGGTGCAGGCCCTCACCGGTGTTGGTGTAGGAGCACTCGGCGACCACCCGCAGTTCGTTCTCGGCCGCCAGGCCGGGGAGCGGGATGCGGCTGTCGGCGAAGCTCGCGGGGTCGAGTTCGGTGCCGTTGAGGGTGATCGACTCGACGCTCGGGGCGACGAGGTCGATGAAGCTGTCGGCGCCGGGGGTGGTGGCGGTGAACCGGACCACGGTCGTGGACCGGTAGGTGCCACCCTCGCGGGCCGAGCCGAGGTCGAGCTCGATGTCGTACGCGTCCACCCGGATGAGTTCGGCCCGGGTGCGGGCCTCTTCGCGGGTCAGGTTGGTGCCGGGCACTCGCTGCACTCCTTCGTCAGGCTGATGAATCGAATCCTCGCATGCCCGACCGGTGCTCCGACCCGGTATCCGACCCGGTAATCGAAGGCGGGGCGGGCCCGGACCGATCGGTCCGTACCCGCCCCGCCCCCGTCGGCCTCCCGACCTCACGGTCGGGCCGGCACCGCGCTACCGCGTCACTGCCGGCACCGCGCTACCGCGTCACTTCCGCCACTTGGTCAGCGGACCGTCGGTGCTGGTGTAGCGGCGGAACGCGTACACCGCGTTGCCGTCGTCCGAGATGAAGTACGCCGAGGTGCTGGTCTCCAGGTCGTACTTGCCGTTCGGGTTCGCCAGGGTGCCGATGTCGGTCATCGAGCCGTCGGTCGGCGAGAGCGTCACCAGCCGGGCCGGCTTGTTGTAGCCCTGGGACACCACGGCCCGGACCTTGCCGTCCTTGTCGGTGCCGGTGACGATCCGGATGTCGGAGCCGCTGTCCGTGCCCGGGCTGGCCGACCACAGGCGCTTGCCGGTGTTCAGGTCGTAGGCGTTGATGGCCGGCTTGGTCGGGTTGACCTGGACGTACAGGGTGGAGCCGCTCACCACGTTCTTGGTCTGCGCGGTGTCCTGGCCGGACAGGCGCAGGCTGTCCGAGCCGGGCTCCTTGACGGACATCTGGGTGCCCGGCTTGTTGTCCTTGTCGAACGGCAGGACGTAGTCGCCGTTCGGGCCGTTGGTGATCAGCAGCACCAGCGGCTTGTCCTGGATGACCGAGTCGACCTGCTCGATGGTGCCGGTCAGGGTGATCGGCGTGCTCACCGGCTTGCCGGAGTCGGCGTTCACGATGACCAGCTGCGACTTCGGGCCGCTGGTCATGTAGCAGCGGTCGCTGATCGCGATCTGGCTGCCCGCGGCGCGGGCGCGCATCGTGCAGTCCTTGTCGCGCGGCTGGTACTGCCAGGCCGGCTGGCCGTTGGAGACGTTCAGCCCGGCCACCGCGTTGCCGCCGACCACGACGACGTTGTCGGTGACGCTCAGGGTCGGCTGGGACAGCCGGTCGGCGGTGGCCTTGACGGTCCACAGCAGCTTGCCCTGGCTGAGGTCGATCGCGCCGACGGTGGAGCAGTCGTAGTCACCGGTGTTGAAGGCGACGGCGGCGATGTTCTTGGAGTTGGAGGTGTACGAGGCGCTGCACACCTCCTTGCTGCCGGACGGCACCGGGATGTTCCAGGCCTGCTTGCCGTCGACCAGGTTGTAGGCCTTGATGCCGTCACCGTCGACGCGCACGGCGTACTTGTCGGTGCCCCAGATGCCGAGCAGCTGGTTGCCGGGGTCCGTGTTGCCCGACGTCGTGGCGCTCCAGGCGACGTTGAAGGTGGCCTTGGAGTTGTTGCCGTCCGGGGTCGGGGCGACGTTGTTCCCGCCGTTGTCGCCGCCGACGCTCGTGGAGCCGCTGGAGTTCGCCACCGGGCCGGGGCCCGGGCTCGGGGCGGGCTTCGGGGACGGCTTGAGCAGGACGACCAGCCCGATCACGATGGCGATCGCCAGCACGCCGCCGATGATCCCGCCCCAGAGCATCACCGGGTTGCGCTGCTTGGGCGGCACCGGCACCGGCGCACCCGGGTAGTACCCGGGCTGCTGCTGGTAGTTGTACCCGCCGGTGTTGTAGCCCTGGGCGTCCGGCGCGGGGTAGCCGCCCCCGGGTACCGGGTCGTACGGGCCGACCGGCGCACCGGGCGGCGGCGGGGCCTGGCTGGGGAAGCCGGCCGCGGTCGGCGCGTACGCCGCGTAGTCGCCGCCGACCGGCGGCTGGGCGGGCGGCTGGGCCGGCGGTGCCGGCGGCTGGGCGGGCGGCGGCGGGCTCATCGGCGGCGGGCCCACCGGCCCGGCCTGCCCCGGGACCGCCGAACCGTCGAGCTGTGTCATCTGGTCGGCGACGGCGGCCGGGTCAACCCCGCCCGCCGGACGCCCGAACGAGACGCCCCGCTTCTCCTGCGGGCCGCTGCCCGATGCTTCGCCTGCCCCCGGCGTAGGGTGATCCCCTGCCATCTGATTCCCCGTCATGTCTGGATCCGTCCCCCTGCCCGGTACCGTCCACGGTCCGGTGGGACGGGTGAGATTCGGCACCATGCTAGTGGCGGGTGGTTTTCGGCCGTTGCCAGGACCGCCCACCCCGGCCCCCGGCACCCCCGACCACGCAACACCTTCACCGCCCCGGCACCCCACCGCCACGGTCGCCCGGGGTCCGCCCGCCCCCGGCCGTCCCGCACCCGCCCCGGAGCACGGCCCCGCGCAGCACGGATCCCCGGCCCGCCCCCGAGCCTTAGGCTTCAGGAGTTGAAGGGGAAGCCCGGCGGAGGGTTCCCCGCCCCTGGGAGGGTGGATCATGTCGACGGACACACCGGGCTCGCAGTCGTCCCTGCACCGGGCGAACCTGGAGCGCGTGCTCCGGGCCGTACGGATGGCCGGTTCGCTCACCCAGGCCGAGATCGCCCGGGGCACCGGCCTGTCCGCGGCCACCGTCTCCAACATCGTGCGGGAGTTGAAGGAGAGCGGCACCGTCGTGGTCGCCGACACCTCCTCCGGCGGCCGCCGCGCCCGCAGCGTCTCGCTCAGCGGCGACGCCGGCATCGTGGTGGGCATCGACTTCGGCCACACCCACCTCCGGGTGGCCGTCGGCAACCTCGCGCACCGGGTGCTGGCCGAGGAGAGCGCCCCGATCGACGTGGACGTCTCCGCCGCGCAGGGCTTCGACCGGGCCGAGGCGATGGTCGAGCGGCTGCTGGAGCAGGCCGGCTTCCGCCCGGAGAAGGTGATCGGGGTCGGCCTCGGCGTGCCCGGCCCGATCGACGTGGAGACCGGCGCGCTCGGCTCGACCGCGATCCTGCCCGGCTGGACGGGCATCGCCCCGGGCCGGGAGCTGGCGGAGCGGCTCGGCATGCCGGTGCACGTGGACAACGACGCCAACCTGGGCGCGCTCGGCGAGCTGGTCTGGGGCGCCGGCCGCGGGCTGAGCGACCTCGCGTACATCAAGGTCGCCAGCGGGGTCGGCGCCGGCCTGGTGGTGAACGGCCAGATCTACCGCGGCCCGGGCGGCACCGCGGGTGAGATCGGGCACATCACCCTGGACGAGGCCGGCCCGGTCTGCCGCTGCGGCAACCGCGGCTGCCTGGAGACCTTCGTCGGCTCCCGCTACCTGCTGTCGCTGCTCAGCTCCACCCTCGGCCCGGACCTCACCCTGCCCCGGGTGGTCGAGCTGGCCCAGCAGGGCGACCTGGGCTGCCGCCGGGTGATCGCCGACGCCGGCCGCCAGATCGGTACGGGCGTGGCGACCCTGTGCAACCTGCTCAACCCCCGCCGGGTGATCCTCGGCGGGGACCTCGCCGAGGCCGGTGAGCTGGTGCTCTCCCCGATCCGCGACTCGGTGGCCCGCTACGCGATCCCCAGCGCCGCCCGCCAGCTCTCGGTGGTCCCCGGCACCCTGGGCGGCCGCGCCGAGGTGCTCGGCGCACTGGCCCTGGTGATGAGCGAGATGGGTGAGTCTGGGGCCCTCGGCCGGCCCTGACCGGGGCCCGGCCCGCAGTGCGGTCCGCGGTGCGGCCGCACCCGGGACCGAACGTCCGTACGTCAACGAGGATTGACCGCCATTCCCCGACCGACCTCCGGGAATGGCGGTAACCGGTCGGCGGCACCGGGCGTGCCGCTCGGTGTCCGCCAAGCGGACATTAGACTCGACCGGTCGGCACCGGCCGTGACCACCGGCCCGCCGCCGGACCGGGCAGCGACGCCGGTCGGACCGTCCGTGGTCCGCGAACACTGAACGAGGAGGAACGGGTGGCCCTGCTGACCCGCATTCGGGGACCGCGCGATCTCGACCGGCTCACGCCCGGACAGCTGGCCGCACTGGCCCAGGAGATCCGGACCTTCCTGGTGACCGAGGTCTCCAAGACGGGCGGCCACCTCGGCCCCAACCTCGGCGTCGTGGAGCTCACCATCGCGCTGCACCGGGTCTTCGACTCGCCGCGCGACCGCATCCTCTTCGACACCGGCCACCAGAGCTACGTCCACAAGCTGCTCACCGGCCGCCAGGACTTCTCCCGGCTGAAGATGAGCGGCGGCCTGTCCGGCTACCCCTCGCGCACCGAGTCCGAGCACGACGTGATCGAGAACTCGCACGCCTCCACGGTCCTCTCGTACGCCGACGGCCTGGCCAAGGCGAACAAGATCCAGGGCAAGTCGGACCCGGTCGTCGCCGTCATCGGCGACGGCGCGCTCACCGGCGGCATGGCCTGGGAGGCGCTCAACAACATCGCGGACGCCAAGGACCTGCCGGTCGTCATCGTCGTCAACGACAACGAGCGCTCCTACTCGCCGACCATCGGCGGCCTGGCCAACCACCTCGCCACCCTGCGCACCACCCAGGGCTACGAGCGCTTCCTGTCCTGGGGCAAGGACGCCCTCCAGCGCACCCCGGTGGTCGGCCAGCAGCTGTTCGAGACGCTGCACGGCGCCAAGAAGGGCCTCAAGGACTTCATCGCCCCGCAGGGCATGTTCGAGGACCTCGGCCTCAAGTACATCGGCCCGATCGACGGCCACGACCAGACCGCCCTGGAGTCCGCGCTGACCAAGGCGCGCGGCTTCGGCGGCCCGGTGATCGTGCACTGCCTCACCGAGAAGGGCCGCGGCTACCACGCCGCCGAGAACAACGACGAGGACCGCTTCCACGCCGTCGGCGTGATCCACCCGGACACCGGCCTGCCGGTCAAGAACTCGGGCAAGGACTGGACCTCGGTCTTCGGCGAGGAGATGGTGGCGCTCGGCCACGAGCGCGAGGACATCGTCGCGATCACCGCCGCGATGCTCCACCCGGTCGGCCTGGCCCCGTTCGCCAAGGAGTTCCCGGACCGCATCTTCGACGTCGGCATCGCCGAGCAGCACGCCGTCACCAGCGCCGCCGGCCTGGCCACCAACGGCCTGCACCCGGTGTTCGCGGTCTACGCGACCTTCCTCAACCGGGCCTTCGACCAGGTCCTGATGGACGTCGCCCTGCACAAGCTGGGCGTCACCTTCGTGCTCGACCGGGCCGGGGTCACCGGGACGGACGGCGCCTCGCACAACGGCATGTGGGACATGTCGATCCTCCAGGTCGTCCCCGGCCTGCGGCTGGCCGCCCCGCGCGACGCCGACCAGGTCCGCGCCCAGCTGCGCGAGGCCGTCCTGGTGAAGGACGCCCCGACGGTGGTCCGCTACTCCAAGGGCTCGGTCGGTCCGGCCGTCCCGGCGGTCGGCCGGGTCGGCGGCATGGACGTGCTGCGCGCCGCCGGGGAGCCCTCCGGCGCCCACCGCGCCGACGTGCTGATCGTCTCGGTCGGCGCGATGGCCCCCACCAGCCTGGAGGTCGCCGACCTGCTGGCCGCCGAGGGCGTCACCGCCACCGTGGTGGACCCGCGCTGGGTCAAGCCGGTCGACGAGGCCCTGCCGGGCCTGGCGGCCGAGCACCGGGTGGTCGTCACGATCGAGGACAACGGCCGGGTGGGCGGCGTCGGCGCGGCCGTGGCGCAGGCGCTGCGCGACGCCGAGGTGGACCTGCCGGTGCGCGACTTCGGCATCCCGCAGGAGTTCCTGGACCACGCCAGCCGGAACGAGATCCTGGCCGAGATCGGTCTGAACGCCCCCGACATCGCCCGGAAGGTGACCGCCCTGGTCGCCAAGCTGGACGCGACGCCGGTCGAGGCCTGAGTCGGCGGTCGGCGGTACGGGACGGCGGCCGACCGCCGTCCCGTACCGCCGCTGCCGGTGGCACCACCGGCACCGACGACCGATTGTCGTGAGTCCGTAACAGTTGGCCAGGGGACAAGCCGACAATCGCACTGAATGGCGGGACCGGCGCCGTCCGCGCCGATTCCGCCCGGTAGGTTGTCAACCGTGCCCACCCCCACCCGCCTCCGCCTCGCCGGACTGGCCGACCGCCTGCCCGCGCGTGCCCGTACCCACATCCGCCAGGGGTACTGGACGAGGCTGGTGCCGCTGCTGACGCTGGTCGCGGTGGTCACCCACATCCCGTCCTTCGCCCGGCCCGTCTGGAGCCCGGACGAGGGCTTCCTGGCCACCCAGGCCCGGATGCTCGCGGACGGCGGCGTCCTCTACGACACCGTGGTGGACCGCAAGCCGCCGTTGCTCCCCTGGCTCTACCAGGCCTGCTTCGCCGTCTTCGGCTCCGCCTCGCTGTGGCCGCTGCGCACCCTCGCCGTGGTCGCCCACCTGGTCACCGCGATCCTGCTGGCCTCGATCGCCCGCGGCCGCTGGGGCAACCGGGCCGGGGCCGGCGCCGGACTGCTCTACCTGCTGGTCTCCATCGGGCTGTCCCCGGAGGACACCCAGGCGGCGACCTTCGAGGTCTTCATGCTGCCCGCGATGGTGGCCGCCTTCCGGTACGCCGAACGCCGCCGCTGGCTGGCCGCGGGCATCGCGGTCGCGCTCTGCTCGCTGACCAAGCAGACCGGCGGGGCGGTGCTGCTGCCGGTGCTCTGGATGCTGCTGCAGGACGCCCGCCGCCGGGGGGTGCGCTGGCCGCCCGCGCTGTTCAAGATCGGCTTCGGCTTCGCCGTCCCGATAGCGCTGGTCGCGGTCATCCTGACCAAGCCCAAGGGCTTCCTCTTCTGGGTGGTCACCGGCAGCGGCGACTACGCCTCGTTCGGCGGCGCCTGGCTGCAGATGCTCGGCCGGGCCTTCGGCAACCTCGGCATCCTGGCCGCGGCGGGCCTCGGCTTCCTGTACCCGGTCGGCCGCCGGATCTGGTTCAAGTACCGTCACCGCCCGCTGCCGGTGGCCGGCGAGGAGCACGGCTCGACCACCGACCTGTGGGTGTGGCTGCTCTCCTCGGTCGTCGCGGTCAGCGTCGGCTTCCACTTCTTCGGCCACTACTACCTGCAGCTGATCCCCCCGCTGGTGCTGCTGGGCACCGGCGCGGTCGCCACCTCGGCGGTCCGCTGGAAGCCCGTCCTGGTGTACACCACGGTCGCCGCCACCGTGTTCTGGGGCCTGGCGCTGGCCTGGCCGGGGGAGCAGATGAGCCGCAACACCGAGGTCGCCACCGCGGTCGCCGCCCAGACCACCCCCAAGGACACCATGCTGGTCTGGGGCATGCACCCCGAGCTGTACTGGCTGGCCGACCGCAAGCCGGCCAGCCGCTACCTGACCGCCGGCTTCCTCACCAACTACAGCGGCGGCAAGGACGGCAGCGCCAACGTCGGCGAGCAGTTCAGCGTCAACAACGCCTGGCAGACCTTCGACAAGGAGCTCGCCAACGGCCTGCCTGAGATCTTCGTGGACGACTCCGGCGTCGCCCCGTACCAGCCGCTGCTGGTGCCCCGGATCGAGAACCTGCTGGACACCCACTACGAGATGATCGGCGTCATCGGCGACACCGTGGTGTACCGCCTCAAGCACTGACGGCGGCGACGGCCGCAGCCACCCCGCCCGTACGAAGGAGCCCCGGTGACCGAGTGGTCACCGGGGCTCCTTCGTGCTGCTACGCCTTACGCGGGCACCGAGGCCACGCCGGGGGCGAGGAACTTCTTGCCGTTCACCCGCTCCGAGACGCCCTCACGGTCCAGGTACGGGGTGATCCCGCCCAGGTGGAAGGGCCAGCCGGCACCGGTGATCATGCAGAGGTCGATGTCCTGGGCCTCGCCGACGACACCCTCCTCCAGCATCAGGCCGATCTCCTGCGCCACGGCGTCCAGGGCGCGGGCGCGGACCTGCTCCTGGGTGAGCACCGAGTCGCCGAAGGACAGCAGCTCCAGCACCTCGGGGTCGAGGACCTGCTGGCCGTCCACCCAGGTGTAGAAGCCGCGCTTGCCGGCCTTGACCACCTTGCCGAGGTTCTCGGAGACGGTGAACCGCTCCGGGAAGGCGCCGGCCAGGGTCTCCGAGACGTGCAGGGCGATGGCCGGACCGACCAGCTCCAGCAGCACGATCGGGGACATCGGCAGGCCGAGCGGCTCGACGGCCTTCTCGACCTCGGCGATCGGGGTGCCCTCGTCGATGATGTTCTGGATCTCGCCCATGAAGCGGGTCAGGATCCGGTTCACCACGAACGCCGGGCGGTCCTTGCACAGGACCGAGGTCTTCTTCAGCTTCTTCGACACCGCGAAGGCGGTGGCCAGCGAGGCGTCGTCGGTCTGCTCGCCGCGGACGATCTCCAGCAGCGGCAGGATCGCGACCGGGTTGAAGAAGTGGAAGCCGACGACCCGCTCGGGGTGCTGCAGCTTCGAGGCCATCTCGGTGACCGACAGCGAGGAGGTGTTGGTCGCCAGCACGCAGGTCGGCGAGACCACCTTCTCCAGGTCCGCGAAGACGGTCTGCTTGACGCCCATCTCCTCGAACACGGCCTCGATGACGAAGTCCGCGTCGCCGAAGGCGGCGGCCTTGTCCAGCGAGCCGCTGACCAGGCCCTTGAGACGGTTGGCCTTGTCCTGGCCGATCCGGCCCTTGCCGAGCAGCTTGTCGATCTCGGCGTGGACGTAGCCGACGCCCTTGTCGACGCGCTCCTGGTCGATGTCGGTGAGGACCACCGGCACCTCCAGTCGGCGGGCGAACAGCAGCGCCAGCTGCGAGGCCATCAGACCGGCACCGACGACGCCGACCTTGGAGACCGGGCGGGCCAGCGACTTGTCCGGGGCACCGAACGGACGCTTGGCCCGACGCTGCACCAGGTTGAAGGCGTAGATGCCGCTGCGCAGCTCGCCGCCCATGATGAGGTCGGCCAGGGCCGCGTCCTCGGCGTCGAAGCCGGCCTGCAGGCTGGCCTTGTCGGCGAGGTCGGCGTCCTTGACGGCGGCGATGATGTCCAGCGCCCGGTAGGCGGCCGGAGCGGCGCCGTGCACCTTGGCGTCGGCGACCATGCGGCCCCAGAGGACGGCGTCGTCCCAGGCCTTGCCGCGGTCGATCGCCTCGCGCTCGACGGCGACGTCACCCTTGAGGACCTTGGCGGCCCACAGCAGCGACTGCTCCAGGAAGTCGGCCGGCTCGAAGATCGCGTCGGCGATCCCCAGCTCGAACACGTCCTTGCCCTTGAGCTGCTTGTTCTGGTTCATCGAGTTCTCGACGATGACCTTGACGGCCTTACCGGCACCGATCAGGTTCGGCAGGATGGTGCAGCCGCCCCAGCCGGGGACCAGACCGAGGAAGACCTCGGGCAGCGAGAAGGCCGGGACGCCCGCGGACACCGTGCGGTAGTCGCAGTGCAGGCCGACCTCGACGCCGCCGCCCATGGCCGCGCCGTTGTAGAAGGCGAAGGTCGGGACGGGCAGCGCGGCGATCCGCTTGAAGACCTCGTGGCCGCCCTTGCCGATGGCCAGCGCGTCCGCGTGCTGCTTGAGCAGCTCGACGCCCTTGAGGTCGGCGCCGACCGCGAAGATGAACGGCTTGCCGGTGATCGCGGCGCCGACGATCGTGCCCTCGGCGGCCTCGGCCTCGACCTGGTCCAGCGCCTCGGACAGCTTGAGCAGCGAGCCCGGGCCGAAGGTGGTCGGCTTGGTGTGGTCGAAGCCGTTGTCCAGGGTGATCAGGGCCAGCTTGCCGGCCTGCAGCGGCAGGTCCAGGTGGCGCACGTGCGCGGTCGTGACGACCTCGCCCGGGAACAGCTCGGCGCCGTGCTGGAGCAGCTCAGTGGTGCTCGTCATGATCACTTACCACCCTCGAACTCGGCAGACTCTTCCGCTCCGCTCCAGTGCGGGTTCTCCCAGATGATGGTGCCGCCCATGCCGAAGCCGATGCACATCGTGGTGAGGCCGTAGCGGACGTCCGGGCGCTGCTCGAAGCGGCGGGCCAGCTGGTTCATCAGGCGCACGCCCGAGGAGGCCAGCGGGTGACCGAACGCGATCGCGCCGCCGAACGGGTTGACCCGCTCGTCGTCGTCCGCGATGCCGTAGTGGTCCAGGAAGGACAGCACCTGGACGGCGAAGGCCTCGTTGACCTCGAAGGCCTGGATGTCGTCGATGGTCAGACCGGCCTTGGCCAGCGCCTTCTCGGTGGCCGGCACCGGGCCGATGCCCATGACCTCGGGCTCGACGCCCGCGAAGGCGAAGGAGACCAGGCGCATCTTGACCGGGAGGCCGAGCTCCTCGGCGACGTCCTCGGCGGCCAGCAGCGAGGCGGTGGCACCGTCGTTCAGACCGGCCGAGTTGCCCGCGGTGATGTTGCCGTGCGGACGGAACGGGGTCTTCAGACCGGCCAGCGACTCCATCGTGGTGCCCGGGCGCATCGGCTCGTCCACGGTGGCCAGGCCCCAGCCGGTCTCGCCGACCTCGGGGTTGGTGTTGCGGATCGTGATCGGCACCAGGTCGGGCTGGATGTCGCCGTTGGCGTACGCCTTGGCGGCCTTCTCCTGGGAGCGCACGGCGAAGGCGTCGCAGCGCTCCTTGGTGATGTGCGGGAAGCGGTCGTGCAGGTTCTCCGCGGTCATGCCCATGAACAGGGCGGACTCGTCGACCAGCTTCTCGGAGACGAAGCGCGGGTTCGGGTCCACGCCCTCGCCCATCGGGTGGCGGCCCATGTGCTCGACACCGCCGGCCACGACCACGTCGTACGCGCCGAAGGCGATGCCGCCGGCGGTGGTGGTCACGGCGGTCAGGGCACCGGCGCACATGCGGTCGATCGCGTAACCGGGGACGGACTTCGGCAGGCCGGACAGCAGGGCGGCGGTGCGCCCGATGGTCAGACCCTGGTCGCCGATCTGCGTGGTGGCCGCGATGGCGACCTCGTCGATGCGCTCGACGGGCAGGTTCGGGTTACGGCGCACGAGCTCCCGGATGCACTTGACGACGAGGTCGTCGGCGCGCGTCTCGTGGTAGATGCCCTTCGGGCCGGCCTTGCCGAACGGGGTGCGGACGCCATCGACGAAGACGACGTCCCTCGCGGTACGAGGCACGGGGGCTCTCCTCCCAGGGACCAACATTTGAAGTGGGCAGGCTGCCGCCGGAAGAACCCGAGCGGCGCCGCGTCACCGCCATGCTACCGGTCGGTAACCAACCTGCCCAGGCCCCTCGGAGGGTTCTGACCATGTGTCCCGCGACACGTCCGGTGGCGCCTCCGACCAGCAAGGCTTCCCGGGGACGCCGAAGGGGATGCCGTCCGGGCGGACGACATCCCCTTTTCGGAGCCGTGGGTCGGGACCTGCTCAGTCCTGGGCGGTCGCGGCGGTGACGAAGGCGGCGGCCACCGCGGGCGCCACCAGGTCGACCTGCCACTGCCGGGCGCCGAGTCGGCGCAGCGCGGCGGCCACGCCGTCGGTGCCCGGCTCGGCCGGCGGCTCCCAGGAGACCCGGCGCACCAGGTCCGGGGTGATCAGGTTCTCGGCCGGGAGGTGGTGGCGCTCGGCCAGCTCACTGACCGCGGCCCGGGCGCCGGAGAGCCGGGCGGCCGCGACCGGGTCCTTCTCGGCCCAGGCCCGCGGCGGCGGCGGTCCGTCGTGCGGCGCCGCGGCCGGCGGCAGCTGGTTCTCCGGGACCTCCCGGCCGCGCTGCACGGCCGCCAGCCACTGGTCCAGCTGACGCCGGTGCAGTCGCGGGCCGAAGCCCTGCACGGCCTGCAGGGCGGCGATGTTCAGCGGCATGGCCAGCGCGGCGTTGACGATCGCGGCGTCCGAGAGCACCCGGCCGGGGGAGACGTCGCGCTCCTGCGCCATCCGGTCACGGGCCAGCCACAGTTCGCGCACCACGGCCAGCTGGCGGCGCCGGCGGACCTTGTGCAGCTGCGAGGTGCGCCGCCACGGGTCGGTGCGCGGGGCCGGGCGGGGCGCGGCCGCGATCGAGGCGAACTCCTCCAGGGCCCAGTCGAGCTTGCCCTGGGCGTCCAGCTCCCGTTCGAGTGCGTCACGCAGCTCGACCAGCACCTCGACGTCCAGAGCCGCGTAGCGCAGCCAGGGCTCGGGCAACGGACGGGTGGACCAGTCGACCGCCGAGTGCTCCTTGGCCAGGCTCAGCCCGAGCACGTTCTCGGTCATCGGTCCGAGGCCTACCCGGGCGAAGCCGGCGATCCGCCCGGCCAGCTCGGTGTCGAACAGGCGGGCCGGTCTCATGCCGACCTCGGCCAGGCAGGGCAGGTCCTGGGTGGCGGCGTGCACCACCCATTCGGCGTCCGCGATGGCGGCGCCCAGCCCGCTCAGGTCCGGGCAGGCGATCGGGTCGATCAGGGCGGAGCCCGCGCCCGAACGGCGCAGCTGGATGAGGTACGCCCGTTGTCCGTAGCGGTAGCCGGAGGCCCGCTCGGCGTCGACGGCGACCGGTCCGGTGCCCGCGGCGAAGGCGGCGACCGTTGCGGCCAGCGCCTGCTCGTCCGCCACGACGGGTGGGATCCCCTCCTTCGGTTCGAGGAGCGGGACCGGGGCTGCTTCTTCTGGGATGGCTGCTACGGCGTCGGTCACTCACCAAGGGTACGACGGTCACCGGAACTGGGAGTGTTGTCGGACTGGTCAGACTGTTGATCGCCCGCTCGCCTCCGGGCCGCTGTGACCCGGTGCCGACGGTCGGCGCTCCCTCTCGGGGCGGGGGATTCGCCCGCTCGCAGAAGGAACGCTCGGGGTGGGATCGCCCGCTCGCCGCAGCACGTCGCTGCGGCGGCTCAGAAGGAACGTTCCTCCTGTGCCGCCGCAGCGGCCCGGGCCGACCGGCTCAGTGGATGATGCCGGTGCGCAGCGCGACCGCGACCATCCCGGCGCGGTCGCCGGTGCCGAGCTTGCGGGCGATCCGGGCCAGGTGGCTCTTCACGGTCAGTGCCGACAGGCCCATCGCCACGCCGATCGCCTTGTTCGACTGGCCCTCGGCGACCAGTCGCAGCACCTCGACCTCGCGGCCGGACAGCTCGCGGTAGGCGGTCTGCTGCGGGCCCGGCGCACCGGGGGCCCCGGGGGCGCCCGGCGCACCGGCGGCGCCCGGCATGCCCGGCATCCCGGGGCGGCGCATCCGGCCGGCCAGTCCGGCGGCACCGAGCGGCAGGCCCGGGCGGCCGGGCATCGCGACGTTGGTGCGGGTGCCGGTGACCACGTAACCCTTGACGCCGCCGGCCAGCGCGCTGCGGACGGCGCCGATGTCGTCGGCGGCCGACAGGGCCAGGCCGTTGGGCCAGCCCGCGGCGCGGGTCTCGGCGAGGATGGTCAGCCCGGAGCCGTCCGGCAGGTGGACGTCGGCGACGCAGATGTCACGCGGGGTGGAGACCCGGGGACGGGCCTCGGCGATCGAGGACACCTCGATCACGTCGCGGACGCCGAGCGCCCACAGGTGGCGGGTGACGGTGTTTCGGACGCGGGGATCGGCGATGACCACCATGGCGGTGGGCTTGGTCGGGCGGTAGGCGACCACGTTTGCGGGGTGCTCAAGAAGGACCGACACCAGGCCTCCTGCGGGGAGTGGCGGACGGAACCCCGAGGGGGCGGTCGGAGTGTTCCGCGTTCGGAAAGGGTCACAGTCTGCTTCGGCAGCTACCGTGCCCGGCTTTAGCGAAAGATCACGATCTAGTGAGTAACAATACGGACAAATCGCGCATATGACTGATGGGACATGCCCGGAATTCGTACAAAATCGATCAGATTCGTCGCAGATCGGTCGGATCTGACCGGTTAATTGACGCAGAGCAGGGCCGAAGTCACACTCCGTCAGCCCTGGGGGTGGCATCGGGGCGGGAGGTGCCGTCCGGCCCGGACGCCACCCGTCAGTGCGACCGGGGGCGTCGCCGGGCGGGCATCGGGACCACCCCACCGAGTGACGTGACCTCGGCCGGGGTCGGCGGGGCCGGGGTGGCCGGCGGCAGCCCGGCGCTGATGCAGAGCAGGTCCCCCCAGGCCGCCAGGTGCCGCTCGAACCGGCCGTCGGCCGGCGTCCAGGAGGCCCGGATCTCGATCTCGGTCGAGGACGGGCGGTCCGCCAGGCCGCCGAAGTACTGCGACATGCAGCGGGTCACCGTGCCGGAGGGCTCCGCGTACCCGGCGCCGTGCGCCTGCAGCGCGTCCAGCAGCCAGGCCCAGCCGACCTCGGAGAGCAGCGGGTCGCCGGCCATCTCCGGCTCCAGCTCGGCCCGGGTCATGGTGACCACCCGGAACTCCCCGTTCCAGGACTCCTGCCCGGCCGGGTCGTGCAGCAGCACCAGCCGGCCGTCGGCCAGCTCGTCGCCGTCCACCTCCACGGTGGCGGTCAGCGCGAACGCGTACGGGGCGAGCCGGCGCGGGGCCGGCGCGGGGGAGAGCTGGACCTCGGGCCGCAGCCGCGCCCCGTCGAGGGCCTCCACGGCGGCCCGGAACTCGCTCGGCGCCCCCTCCCGACCCGTTCCGCCACCTGTTCCGCCACCCTGCGTGGGGTGCCCGCCGACCGCTGCCATGACCCGAAGACTAGGTCGAAAACCCGGGTTATCGCCGCAACTTCCGTCCGAGCGGCGTGCCGGAACGGCAAACCCGGCCAGATCTTGGAGGAACCGACGAGACCGCCCGGGAAGGGCGCCCCCGGGCGCGTGCGAAGATTTGACCCGTGAGCGAGACTACGGCAGACCAGACGGCGGCCACCCTCGACGGCCGGACCACCCCCGCGCGCCGCGGCGCCGCGTACGACTCCGCGTTCCTGCGCGCCTGTCGGCACGAGCCGGTGCCGCACACCCCGGTCTGGTTCATGCGCCAGGCCGGTCGCTCGCTGCCCGAGTACCTGAAGGTCCGCGAGGGCGTCCCCATGCTGGACTCCTGCATGCGGCCCGAGCTGGTCAAGGAGATCACCCTGCAGCCGGTGCGCCGGCACAAGGTGGACGCGGCGATCTTCTTCAGCGACATCGTGGTCCCGCTCAAGGCCGTCGGCATCGACGTGGACATCAAGCCCGGCATCGGCCCGGTCATCGCCGACCCGATCCGCACCTTCGAGGACCTCAAGCGGCTGCGCCCGCTGGAGCCCGACGACGTCCCCTACGTCACCGAGGCCGTCGGCCTGCTGGTCGACGAGCTCGGCGGCACCCCGCTGATCGGCTTCGCGGGCGCGCCGTACACGCTCGCCAGCTACCTGATCGAGGGCGGGCCGTCCAAGAACCACGAGAACACCAAGGCCATGATGTACGGGCAGCCCGAGCTGTGGGCCGCCCTGCTGGACCGGCTCGCCGACATCACCTCCGCCTTCCTGAAGGTGCAGATCGAGGCCGGCGCCTCCGCGATCCAGTTGTTCGACTCCTGGGTCGGCGCGCTCGCGCCGGACGACTACCGCCGCTCGGTCATGCCGTCCAGCGCCAAGGTCTTCGACGCCGTCGCCTCCTACGGGGTGCCGCGGATCCACTTCGGCGTCGGCACCGGTGAGCTGCTCGGCCTGATGGGCCAGGCCGGCGCGGACATCGTCGGCGTCGACTGGCGGGTGCCGCTGAACGTCGCCGCCGAGCGGGTCGGCCCCGGCAAGGGCCTCCAGGGCAACCTCGACCCGGCGGTGCTGTTCGCGCCCACCAAGGTCGTCGAGACCAAGGCCCGTGAGGTGCTGCACGCCGCCCAGGCGCTCGGCAGCAGCGGCCACATCTTCAACCTCGGCCACGGCGTGATGCCGTCGATGGACCCGGACGCGCTCAGCCGTCTGGTCGCCTTCGTGCACGAGGCCAGCGCGCGCTGACGCCGCCGTGGTGGCGGGCCCGTCCGGCTTCCGGGGGCCCGCCATCGACGCGGGTCAGCCCGTCGGCCCGGTGGGCCCTGCCTGCTCGTTCTCCTGGTTCTCCTCGTTCTCCTTGGAAGTGAAGGGCCGGGGCCGGGTGCGGCGCCAGTAGCGGAACAGCAGCGCCCCCGGGACCGCCAGGACCAGCAGGAACGGCGCCGCCGCGGCCAGCGCCACCACCAGTGCGGAGACGATCGTCACCAGCACGTGCCAGCCGCCGCCGAGCGCCGAACCGACCGAGTCACCGAAGCCCTTCTCCTCGGCCTTCGGCGCCGGCGTCGGAGTCGGGGCCGCGACCTCGTGGCGGACGTCCAGGGTGACGGTCGAGTACGACGTCCGGGCGGACAGCTCCTTCTGCTGCTTCTGCAGCGACTCCAGATCCGCCTCCCGGCGGCTCAACTCGCTCTCCAACGAGGTGATGTCGCTCAACGACTTGGCCTGCTGCATCAGCGCCCGCACCCGGTCCACGCTCGCCTGCTGGGTCTGCACCCGGCTCGCCACGTCCGCGACCTGTTGGGTCAGATCGTCCGCCTGGCTCTTCCGGGACACCACCTCGCCCAGCGCCGCCAGCTGGTCCACGGTCTGCTGGTAGGCGGCCGAGGGGATCTTCAGCGTCAGCTGCCCGACCTCGTCCGCACCACCGCCGCCGACCGCCTCACCGTCCACGTAGCCGCCCGAGGCGGTGGTCAACTCCCGCGCCTTCGTGAGGAGTTGCCCGACGTCCTTGGCGCGCAGGGCGAGCTGCGCGGTGTACGAGATCAGCCGGGTGTCGGCGGCCGGAGTGACCCCGGCCGCCGCCGGGGCGCCGGACGGCTGGGCGCTCGCGGCCCCGTTCGCGCTCCCGTTCGCCGGCGGAGGCGCCCCCGGTCCCGCCGCCTTCGCCGGCACCCCGGCCGAGTCGCTCCGCCCCGAGTCCCCGCTGCTGCTCGCACTGCAGCCCCCCACCAGCAGCACCGCCGCGGCCACCGCCGCCCCCAGTGCGCCGGCTCTCGCCTGTCTTCCCATTCCCGGGCCCTCCCCAAGTCCGTTGACGGTTCTCGCCATTGGACGCAAGAGCCTGCCCGAAGGACCCGCCCGGTGGATCGCGGGTCCATCACAGCTCGGTGGCGGGACGGACACGACCTACCCGGCGCGCACCTCGATCCCCGCCCGCCGCAGCAGCGCCGCCGTCACCCCGTCCCCGGGCCGCAGCTCCCCGGAGAACGTCCCGTCGTACAGCTGCCCGCACCCGCAGGACGGACTGCGCGCCATCAGCACCGCCCGCCGCGCCCCCGCCGCCTCGGCCGCCGCCAACGCCGCCCGCGCCCCGGTCACGAACTCCTCGGTGCGGTCCGCCCCGGTCGCGTCCACCACCCGCGCCCGCCCGTCCAGCACGTCCGCGCCGTCCCCGCCCACGATCTCCGCCGCCGCCCGCGGCGTCGGCAGCCCGCCCGCCCCCTCCGGGCACACCACCACGGCCCGCCCCTCCTCGACCAGCCGCACGGCGTCGGCGGAGGTCTTCGCCCGCCCGTCGTACCGGCAGGGGATCCCCGCGAGACAGGCACTCACCACGATCGGTTCCATGGGAGCGAGTCTACGAAGCGTGGCGCACCCACTACTTTGGGGTCATGGACGAGCTGCCGGACTGGATGTACCCGCCGCGCGCCGAGGGCTGGTTCGCCGACGACCTCGATCACCTGCCGCAGGCACCGCCGCACACCGAACTGCTGCACGGCGCCCTGGTCTTCCGACTGGCGCCTCAGCACCCCCGGCACAACGGGCTCGCGACACGGCTGACGTCGGCCCTGGCCGAGCTCGCCCCGGACGGGGTCCTTGCCCAGACCCGGAGGTCGGTCACGCTGGACGAGTGGAACCGCCTGGAACCGGACGTGCTGGTGTCCGCGGTGACTGATGATCCATCCTGCACCGGGTACCGCCCGCGCGAGGTGGTGCTCGTGGTCGAGGTGGTCTCACCGGAGTCGGAGTGCCGTGACCGCGGGGTGAAGTTCCACAAGTACGCCGAGGCCGGGATCCCGCACTACTGGATCGTGGACGAGGAGGACGGTGCTCCAGTGGCGCACGTCTACGAGCTGGAGCAGGCGACCTCCTCGTACGCCCCCGTCGGGATCTTCCGCGGCGTGCTGGAGCGGCCGGTGCCGTTTCCGATCTCCATCGACCTGGCGCGTGCAGCGGATTGAGGCTTCGGTGTAAAGACCTGCGAGACTGCGGGGCATGTCGGAAGCACAGGTCGTCGTCGTCGGTGGTGGGATCGCGGGGCTGGCTGCGGCCGCCTTCCTGAGCGGGGCGGCCGGGGGGCCCGCGCGGGCGCGGGTGACGGTGCTGGAGGCGTCCGGGCGGGTCGGCGGGAAGCTGTGGGGCGGCGAGGTCGGCGGGGTCCGGGTGGACCTCGGGGCCGAGTCGGTGCTGGCGCGGCGGCCGGAGGCGGTGGAGCTGGCGCGGGCCGTCGGGCTGGGCACGGAGCTGGAGCCGCCGACCACCGCGAAGGCGGCGATCTGGACCAGGGGCGCGCTGCGGCCGCTGCCCGGCGGGCAGGTGATGGGCGTCCCGGGTGACCTGGAGGCGCTGGCCGCCTCCGGGGTGCTGAGCGCCGAGGGGCTGGAGCGGGCCCGGCACGAGCGGCCCACCGAGGTCGGGGCGGACGTCGCGATCGGCCGCTACGTCGCCGACCGGCTGGGCCAGGAGGTGGTGGACCGGCTGGTCGAGCCGCTGCTGGGCGGCGTCTACGCGGGCCGCGCCGAGGAGATCTCGCTGCGCGCCGCCGTACCGCAGCTGCTGCCGATCGCTCAGGGCGGCGGCTCGCTGGTCGCCGGGGTGCACGCGTTGGCATCCCGGCCGCAGGTGGTCGGCACCCCGGTGTTCAGCGGCCTGCGCGGCGGCCTCGGCACCCTGCCGGAGGCGGTCGCCAAGGCCTGCGTCGAGGCGGGCGTGGACCTGCGCACCGACACCCCGGTCGACGAACTGCGCCGCACCCCCGAGGGCTGGCGGGTGATGGCCGGCGGCGAGGTGCTGACCGCGGACGCCGTGGTGCTGGCCGTCCCGGCACCGGCCGCGGCCCGGCTGCTGCGCGCGGACGCCCCGGCGGCCGCCGTCGAACTGGACTCCGTCGAGTACGCGGGCATGGCGCTGGTGACCCTGGCGTTCCGCCGCGCCGACCTGGCCGAGGCGCCCGGCGGCAGCGGCTTCCTGGTGCCGCCGGTGGACGGCCGCCGGATCAAGGCCTCGACCTTCTCCTCCAACAAGTGGGGCTGGCTGGCGCGCTCCGCGCCGGACGCCTTCCTGCTGCGCACCTCGCTCGGCCGCCACCGCGAGGAGCAGGCGCTGGAGCTGCCGGACGAGGAGCTGGTGGCCCGCTCGCTGGCGGACCTGGCGGAGGCGATCGGACTGACCGCCCGGCCGTACGACACCTTCGTGTCGCGCTTCACGGCCGGCCTGCCGCAGTACCCGGTGGGCCACGCCGACCGGGTGGCCCGGGTGCGGGCGGCGGCGCGGGCGGTGGGCGGGCTGGCGCTGTGCGGCGCCGCGTACGACGGGGTGGGGATCCCGGCCTGCATCGGCTCGGCGGCCGCCGCGGTGGCGGCCATCGACAATCTGTTGACCCCGGCGACCGGGGACGGTTCCACGGAGAGGACAATGGGCGCATGACTGAGAGCGTTGAGCGGGAGCCCGAGCAGCGGCCCGAGAAGAAGAAGGCGCGCGACCTGAACCAGGTCATCCGCTACACCATGTGGTCGGTGTTCAAGCTCAAGGGCGCCCTGCCCGAGGACCGCACCGCCCTGGCCGCCGAGGTGGACGAGCTGTTCGCCCAGCTCGACGCCAAGGACGTGACCGTCCGCGGCACGTACGACGTGTCCGGGCTGCGCGCGGACGCCGACCTCATGATCTGGTGGCACGCCGAGGACTCGGACGACCTCCAGGAGGCGTACAACCGCTTCCGCCGCACCGGCCTCGGCCGCCAGCTGGAGCCGGTCTGGTCGAACATGGCCCTGCACCGCCCGGCCGAGTTCAACAAGTCGCACATCCCGGCCTTCCTGGCCGACGAGCGCCCGCGCGACTACGTCTGCGTCTACCCGTTCGTCCGCTCCTACGAGTGGTACCTGCTGCCGGACGCCGAGCGGCGCGCGATGCTCGCCGAGCACGGGCAGATGGCCCGTGGCTACCCGGACGTGCGGGCCAACACGGTCGCCTCGTTCGCGCTCGGCGACTACGAGTGGCTGCTCGCCTTCGAGGCGGACGAACTGCACCGCATCGTCGACCTGATGCGCGACCTGCGCCCCTCCCGGGCCCGGCTGCACGTCCGCGAGGAGGTGCCGTTCTACACCGGCCGCCGCAAGCCGGTGAGCGAGCTGCTGAACGGCCTGGTCTGACCCGCGACGCAGTGCACGGGGCCCGCTTCGGCGGGCCCCGTGCCGTTTCCGGGGTGTCCGTCGGGTCCGCTGGGGCCGTTAGGTCCGGTGGGGGCGGAGGGCGGCGCGGAGGCGGGGGTCGGGGAGGACGGCGGGGCCGTTCATGGCGACGGCGGTGAGGAGTTCGCGCTCCTCGTCGTCGGCGAGGCCGCGCTGGCGGGTCGGGCGGACCTCGCGCAGCACCTCCTGCCCGATGGGGGAGGCCCAGCGGGTGTACGGGTAGACGTCGACCCGGGCCATCAGCAGGGTGCCCGAGGTCAGGATCAGGGGCAGGGAGAACCAGGCGAGCGGGGCGAGGGTGTCGCCGCCGGTGAAGCCGCTGAGCGAGATCGCGGCGGCGAGCAGCACCACGGTCAGCAGCATCGCGTGCCGGACCTGGCGGACCACCACCACGGTGTTGCGCTGGATCAGTGCCGGGGTGGCCAGGCCGGCCAGCGAGAGCCGGGCTCCGATCTCCAGCACGGTGGGGTGCTCGCCCATCGCCCGGCGCAGTTCGTCGGTGCGGCACTGGCCGTCCGGGCCGACGGTGGCGATGATCGCGCGTTCCAGGCGGCTGCGGCCCTTGGGGTCGACCACGGTGGTCCAGCCGGTGTGGGCCAGGTGGAGGCGGCCGCGGCCGGCCATCAGGACGAGGGCCAGCTCCACCACCCGGTCCGGGCCGCCGGCCAGGTACGCGGTCTCGTAGAGCCCGATCCCGACGGCCTCCGGCGGGCGCGACCGGTCCTGGTCGGCGAGGGCGTCGGCGGTGGCGGTCATCCGCACCAGCCGGAGGCAGGAGAGCACTGCCGCGACGCAGGCCGGTATCAGGAACAGCAACCACATGGGCTTGTTCTATGCCTGGGGCCGGGCCGTGCGGAACGGCTTCCCGGAGCGCGATACCGAACTGTGACGTCAGGAGCCACCGCAGCTGCTCCCGCAACTCGACCCGCAGCTGGACGAGGAGGACCCGCAGCCGGAGTGCGAACCGCAGCTGCTGGAGTGCGAGGAGCCGCACGAGGAGTGGTGGTGCGAGGAGCCGCAACTCGACCAGGAGGAGCCGCAGCTCGACGAGGACGAGGACGAGGAGGACGACGAGGAGGACGAGGAGGAGGAGAAGAACGACGAGGACCAGCCGCCCCCGGAGGCCTGCCGGATCGCCTCCTCCTGGACGGTCGCGGCCACCATGGCCGCCTCCAGCTCCGGGTTCCCGAGCCCGGCGGCGGCCAACCCGCCGAGCGCGAGGGCGCCCAGCATCGCGCCGCCCGCGAGCTTGGGCGAGATGCCGTGGCTCGGCTGCCACGGGGTGCTGCCCTGCATCAGGGCGAGCTGGCGCTGCCCGGCCGGGGTGATCCGGCCGTCGGCCCGGGCACCGATGGCGAGGGCGACGGCGCCGACGAGCAGCAGGAGGGCCGGGTACCGGAGGTCGGGGCGGTCGTAGAGGGCGTCGTTGCCGTCGAGCAGCAGGGCGATCCCGGCGAAGAGCACGACGTCGAGCAGCGCGAGCCAGAGCAGTCGACGGGCGATCAGCGCCCGGCGCAGCAGTTCGGGGCGGCGCATCAGGCCGCGGTCGGCGAGCCGGTCGCCGATCTCCTGCACGGCGGCGGAGCGCATCACCGTGCGGCGCAGCGGGGCGAGTTCACGGCTGCCGGTCCTGCCGACGGCGTCCTGGACGGCCTGGTCGACGGCGTCGTACGGCCGGGCGCCGGTGAGGGTGACCAGGCCGGCGCGGCTGATCACGGCCTGCTCGGAGAGGTGCATCCGGACCAGCGCGGTGTCGAAGACCCGGCCGGGCCCGCCGGCCAGGAAGGCGGTGTCCAGCAGCGGCAGGCCGCGGCCGGGCAGGCCCTGCGGGTCCGGGACGTGCCGGACCCGCTGCCGGGTCCGGGCGGCGTACAGGGCGGCCGCGAACAGCAGGACGGCCGGGATCAGGAAGTAGCTGTTGTGCCACATGGGCGGTCCCCCGATAAGGCGTCGGATCAGTGGCCGCGCAGGGCCCGGCGGAGCCGGGTGAGCGGGCCGGGCGGTCGTCGCACCCGCACCGGTTCGGAATCCGGCTGGAGCCACTGCTCCAGGGCGCGGCGGTGGTCGGCGGCGGGCGGGCCGCCGTCGGTGAGCACCCACTCGGCGAAGGCCCGGGCGTCGGCGCGGTAGCCGCCGGTCTGCGGGTGGGTGCGGGCGTACTCCAGGAAGAGCGGCCCGTACTGCGCGCCGAGCAGGCGGGGCAGGTCGGGGGCGGTCTTCGCGGTGGTGTCGCGCCGTTTGGCGGCGAGGCCGGTGGACTGGGCGCGGACCTGGTCCGGGTCGAAGCCGGGCGGGACGGGTCCGCCGGCCACCAGGGCGGCCAGCAGCTCCGCCTGGCGCCGGGCCAGGCGCTCCCGGGCGGCGGTCAGGTCCGGCATCGCGGGGTGCTCCCCTCCAGCACCCTGCGGATGGCGTCCAGTTCACCGGCCAGTTCGGAGGGCGGCGGGAAGGCGGCGTCCCGTTCCAGCAGGACGCCGGGCGGTTCGACCCGCGCGCAGAGTTCGGCCAGCACCTCCAGCACCGGTGCGGTGACGGGGTGGGCGTGGGTGTCGTGCCACACGCCGTCGACCAGGGCACCGCCGGCGACGTGCACGTAGGCGAGTGCCTCCAGTGGCAGGCGGTCGAGTTCGGCGGCCGGGTCGGTGCCGAGGTTGACCCGGTTGGTGTGCAGGTTGGCGACGTCGATCAACAGTCGGACGCCGGTCCGGTCGACCAGTTCGGCGAGGAACTCGCCCTCGGTGAACTCGTCGTCCGGCCAGGCGAGTTGGGCGGCGATGTTCTCCAGGGCGAGCGGCACCGGGAGCTGGTCCCGGGCGATCCGGATGTTCTCCGCGATCACCCGCAGCGAGTCCCGGGTGCGCGGGACGGGCAGCAGGTGGCCGGCCTCCAGGCCGCCGGCCCGGACGAAGGCCAGGTGCTCGGTGACCAGCGGGGAGCCGAGCGCCAGGGCCGTCCCGGCGAGCCGGCCGAGCCGGTCGGGGTCGGGCCGGTCGGCGCCGCCGAGGCCGAGGCCGACGCCGTGCGGGACGACGGTGACGCCGCGTTCGCGCAGCACGGTGAGCGAGGCGGGCAGGTGGTCGGCGCAGATGTTCTCGGCGACCACCTCGACCCAGTCCAGGCCGGGTTGGCGCTCGACCACGGTGTCGATCTCGCTGCGCCAGCCGAGGCCGACGCCGAGCCGGGGCGCGGAGCCCGTGCCGGCGGGGCGGTCGGTGGTGGCGGAGCCGGGCAGGTGCGGGGCGGGGGAGGTCATCGGTTCGCCCCCTTCGGAGGGCTGGGTGGGGAGGCCGTCGGGCGGTGCGGGCGTCGTCGCCAGGACTGCGCGGCCGTGTTGCTGAGGATGTCCCCGGGTGGGGTGGCTGCCAAGCCTCACCCGGTCTTCTCAGAGCATTATTTGAGCTTGCCGCCCCGGTGAAGAGGGGCTTCGGTCCCGGGGCGCGGCCGTCCGCGCAGGTGGCCGCCGCGGCGGGGCGAAAATCGGAGGCGTCGGACGGAGGGCGCGGATAGCGTGCGAATCCATGACCGAGACTTCCTTGACGATCCGTGACTTCCGCCCCGAGGACGCCGAGGCGGTGGCGGCCGCCCACCGCGCCGGGCGCGAGCACCTGGTGATGAGCGCCGAGGTCGTGCTCTGGCTGAACGCCCGGCCGGGTTCCGACGAGCACTTCCGCACCTTCGTCGCCGAACTGGACGGCCGGGTGGTCGGCGGGGTGCGCTGCGGGGTGGTGACGGGGACGACGACCGCCGGCGTCGGCTACGCCAACGGCAGCGTGCTGCCGGAGTTCCGGCGGCGCGGCGCGGGCACGGCGTTGCTGGCCGCGGCCGAACGGCACCTGATCGCCCTCGGGGTGGCCGAGTTGCACTCCTGGCTGGACGAGGAGCCCGCCGCACTGGCCTTCGCCGCCGCTCGGGGCTACGAGCAGGGGCGTGCCGCGCATTTCAGTGCACGGGACCTGACGCTGCCGCTGCCGCAGGCACCGGAGCGCCCGGCCGGCGTCGAGCTGCGTCCGGCGACCGACTGGGCGGACGACCCGCAGCCCCTGTTCCTGGTCGACGCGGACGCCTCTCGGGACGAGCCCGGTGAGGTGCCGATGGACGCCCTGGAGTACGAGGACTGGCTCCGGAGCACCTGGGAGCGGCCGGACCTGGACCGGGCGCTGACCGTGGTGGCCGTGGTGGACGGCGAACCGGCCGCGCTCAGCCTGGCGCAGACCGACGGGGTGGACCGCTACTGGTCCGCGTTCACCGCCTGCCGACGGGACTTCCGCGGCCGTGGTCTGACGAAGCTGGCCAAGCGGGAGTCGCTGCGGCTGGCGGCGGAGGCGGGGTGCCGGCGCGCGTACACCAGCAACGACACCACCAATGCGCCGATGCTGGCGATCAACGCGTGGCTGGGGTACGAGCGATGCGCGGGGGAGCGCAAGGGGATCAAGCGCCTGGCGTGACCCCCGGTGCGACGGCCGTGACGTCAAGTGGCCGCCGAAGGGGGTAATTTCGGCCACGGGCGGGGACATGACCAGAGCGCACAGTTCGTGGTCGAGTCTTCCTCCGGGGGGATCATATGGAGATCCTGCTCCAGGTGCTGATCGCATCCGTTCCGGCCGTGATCGGCTTCCTCGCGGCCCGCTCCCTCGCCCGTACCAGGCTGTTCCTGCGCTACGGCTTCCTGCGGGCGCTGCTGGCGCCGTACGGGCGGGTGCAGATCGTCATCCCGAGCCTGGAGGTGGCGGAGTTCGCCTTCACCTCGGACGGCTGTCAGCTGACCAGCCGCGGGCCGAAGAACGTGCTGTTCGTGCCGATGGCCGAGGCCAGGGCGATAGCGGAGCTGACCGACCTGCTGCGGAAGGTCAACCGGAAGGCGACGATCGAACTGGTGGTGGCGGGCGCGCAGGACCCGCGGATGCCGACCTTCTCGATCGGCGGTCCGGGCGTCAACTCCTACTCCGGCGGGGTGCTGGACGCGGTGTTCCCGGACTTCGCGGTCGAGTTCCCCGAGGAGGCCCGGGCCCGCTGGGGCGGCATGACCTTCGAGGCGCTGTACAACCCGGCCGGGGAGCTGATCCGCGACCACGGCTTCATCTTCGTCACCCGTACGCCCCGGCACGCGCCCTGCGTCGTGCTGTGCGGGGTGTTCGCCTTCGGCTCGGCGATGGCGGTGGAGGCGCTGACCTCGGCGAACCGGAGCTCGCCGCTGGCGGCGCTGTTCCGCTCGGGGGAGAAAGGATTCGTCGCGGTGGAGGGGCGGGTGATCGGGCTGGACACGGTGGACGTCACGGTCGAGGTCTGCCGGGTCCTCCCCGCGCCGCGGTCCGACGTCCCGTCCGGGTTCCGCGGTGAGGTGTCCATCAGTCGTCCCGAGCAGTGAGACAATTGGTCTCGACCATGCGGTGCGAAACCGGACAGTGCGGGAGAGACCGGGGCATGAACTCCAGCCGTTCGTACAGGTTTTGCCCCATCCCTGACACATCATGGGCATAATCGCGCGCATGACGATCAACCGGGCGAACGTGAGCGCGATTGCCGAGGACCTGTATGTGTGGCTCCCCCCGAAGCGGGGCTGGGGCCTGGCCAACTGCGGCCTGCTGGCCTCGGAGACCACCGCGCTCTGGATCGACACCCCGTACGACCCCTCGCTGGCCGGCGAGTTCCTGGCCGCCAGCCGGCGCCTGCTGCCGACCGGGGTCGACGTCGACCGGGTGGTCGTCACCCATGCCAACGGCGACCACCTGTGGGGCGCCGGGGTGCTCCCGGACGCCGAGGTGATAGCCACCCGCGAGGCGCTGGAGCACATCCACTGGGAGCCCACCCCCCAGCAGCAGCACGCCCTGCTCACCGACAGCGACCCGGACTCCCCGCTCGGCGGCTACCTCCGCGAGCACTTCGGCCGCTTCGACTGGTCCACCACCGAGCCGGTGCACCCGGACACCGTCTTCACCGGTGAGCTGGAGCTGAAGGTCGGCCGCTACCCGGTGCAGATCACCAGCCTGCCCGCCGCCCACACCGGCGGTGACCTGATGGTCCACCTCCCGCACCAGCGCGCGGTGTTCACCGGCGACGTGATCTTCTCCTCGACCCCCGAGCAGCCCGGCGACCACCCCTCGCACTGGGCCGGCCCGCTGGAGAACGTCATCGGCGCCTGCGAGCGGGCGCTCGCCACCGGCGCCGAGATCTTCGTCCCCGGCCACGGCCCGGTGCTCGACCGCGACGGCGTCCAGGAGCACATCGGCTACCTGGCGTACGTCCGCGAGCGCGCCCACGCCCTGCACGCCGCCGGGATCCCCGCGCTGGACGCCGCCCGGCGGGTGATCGCCGAGCAGCGCCACCCCGAACTCGGCCTGCCCGAGCGGCTGGTGATCACCGTCGGGGCCGAGTACCGGCACCTGGACGGCTCCGCGCTCCCCGGCATCCTGGACGCCATGGGCCAGGTCGCCCTGGTGGCCCGCGAACTGGCCGAGGACGCCGCCCGCATCCCGCGCCCGCGCGCCGGCCGGAACTGACGCCGGCCCGCCGCCCGGACGCGAACCCGGCCCGGCCCCGCGGCCGTTGACGGAGACGGGCCCGGAGACCGCCGGGTGCGGACACCGGGCGCGCCCCGGACGGACACCGGGCGACGCCCCAGACCGAGCAGCAAGGACACCTGAGGACCCCGATGACGCTGATCGCGCTGATCGCCCTGGCGCTGGTCGCCGCCGCGGCCACGGTCGTGCTCTCCCGCAGCCGGGCCGCGGCCGTCGGCCGGGCGGTGGCCGCCGAGGCCGCGCTCGGCCACGGCGAGCAGCAGGCCCGTGCCGCGGAGGCCAAACTCGCCCGCGCCGCCCGCCAGTTGCACGAGGCCCAGGAGGCCGTACGGAACTCCGCCGAGCAGGCCCGGCGGGCCGAGGAGCACGCCCGGTCCGCCGACCAGCGCGGTGCCGCCGCCAACGCCCGGGCCAAGGAGGCGAACGCCGGCGTCGGGGAGGCGAACACCCGGGCCGAGGAGGCCGAGGCCCGACTCGCCGCCGCCGACCGGCGCGCCGCCGCACTGCTCGCCGAGATCCGCCACCTCGCCCAGGAACGCGTCGCCGCCACCGCCGTCCGGCTCACCCACGCCAACGCCCCGCAGGTCGGCCCGCTGGACGCGCAGACCGTCGGGGTCGAGGCGGTCCGGGCGCTGCAGTCCGTCCTGGACGCCACCACCGCGGCCCTCGCCGACGAGCGCGAGCGCGTCGACGCCGCCGCCCGGGCCGCCATGCGCGGCGCCACCTCCCGGATCCAGACCCTGCTGTACCAGATCCAGAGCCTGGTCCAGCAGCTCCAGCACGAGAACGACGACCCCCGGCTGCTGGAGCTCGACTTCCGCAACGAGGTCGCGCTGCGCCGGATCCAGACCGTCGCGGTGCTCTGCGAGGCCTGGCCGGGCCTGGCCCGGACCGACTCCCCGCTCGCCGAGGTGGTGGTCGGCGCGCTCTCCCGGGTGCCCGGCTACGCCCGGATCAAGGTCGCCAACCACCTGCGGGAACAGCGGCTGGCCGTGGTCGCCCGGGCCGCCGAGCCGATCGCCATCGCGATCGCCGAGCTGCTCGCCAACGCCACCGCGTACTCCCACCCGGAGACCGACGTCCCGGTCACCGTGCAGCAGGGCGGCCGCGGCGCGCTGGTGATCGTCGACGACAGCGGCATCGGCATGGACGAGGACCAGCTGCGCCGGGCCCGCCGACTGCTGGCCGGCCCGTCGGACCTGCTGCTCACCGAACTGGGCAACCCGCCCAAGACCGGCTTCGCGGTGGTCGGCAAGCTGGTCCGCCAGTACGGCTTCACCTGCCACATCGAGCCCTCGCCGTACGGCGGCATGCGGACCATCCTGCGCATCCCGGCCGCGCTGGTGACGACGGTGGACGACGAGCAGCAGCTGTCGGTGCTCACCCCGCTGCCGCTGCGGGCCGGCAGCGGCCCGGCGCAGGCGCCCGCGGTCGCGGCCGTCCCGCCGATGCGCGACGCCGACGAGCAGGACGGGCCGGTGCTCGCCGACCGCCACCACCAGCCCGGCCCGCACCCGGCGCCGACCATCCACGTGGTGCCGGACCCGGTGCCCGAGCCCGCCGCCGAAGCCGCTTCGGCCGCGACCCCGGACGTCGCCCCGGGCGCGACCCCGGACACCGCTCCGGACGCCGCTCCGGACCGGGACGGCAGCGGCCTGCCCAGCCGGCGCCGCCGCCGTCCGCTCACCGCCGAGGAGCCGGGGCGGGCGAGCAGCCCCGGGGAGCAGCCCGCGCCGTACCTGCGCAGCCCCGAGCAGGCCGCCGCCCGCTGGCAGGCGCTGCAGCAGGGCACCGGCTCCGGCCGGGCCGCCGCCCGGGCCGACCTGCCCGACCTGCCCGACCGCACCACCAGCCCCGGCGACGCCCCCGCCACCGGCGACCACACCACCGGACCGACCTTAGAAGGAGCCGAGCAGTGAGCAGCTCGCCCAGCCCGACCGCGACCGACGAGATCTCCTGGGTGCTGAACCCGCTGCTGGAGCTGCCGGGGGTGCTGCACGCGGTGGTCGCCACCGGTGACGGCCTCGTCGAGGGGGCCTCCGAGGGCCTCGGCCGGGCCTCCGCCGAGCGGACCGCCGCGATGACCGCCACGGTGCACGCCGCCGCCCGGGCCTTCACCACCGCCTTCACCGACAACGAGCGGCCGCGGCTGGCCCAGACCGTGGTGGAGTCCGACCTCGGCTACGCCATCGTCGTCCCCGCCGGGGAGAACACCTCGCTCGCCGTGTTCGCCGCCCCGGACGCCCAACTCGGCAACGTGGCCTACCAGATGCAGCTCCAGGTGGCCGCCCTCGGCCGCGCGCTGGCGAGCCCCTCCCGGCAGCAGGGGGCCGTGGCACCGGCCACCGCGGGATCCCCAGCCGCGGCACCGGCCACCGAGGGAGCGGCCGCCGCGGAATCAGGTGCCTCGGGCTCATGAACGCCGTCCCCCGCAGGCGGATGGTGCCCGCCTACCTCGCCACCGGCGGCCGCAGCCGCCCCGGCACCGAGGGCTTCGAGCGGCTCACCGTCCTGTTCGCGGACCGGGCCGACCGGGCCGAACCGCCGAGCGACCTCGAACCCGAACACCGTAGGCTCTGGGAACTGCTGCGCCCCGGCGCGCTGACCGTGGTGGAGGCCGCCGCGCACCTGCGCCTGCCGGTCAGCGCCACGGTCTTCCTGGCCGCCGACCTGGTCGAGGCGGGCTGCCTGCACGCCCGCGCGCCGATCCCGCGCGCCCAGCAGACCGACCGCTCCATCGTCGAGAGGCTCCTCGTTGGACTCCGTGCGCTCCGCTGACCGGGCCGGGGGGCCGAACCGGGTGGGCTACCTCCCCGACCGGGACCAAACGCTGATGAAACTGGTGGTCGCCGGCCCGTTCGGGGTCGGCAAGACCACGCTCATCCGCACCCTGTCCGAGATCGCCACCCTGCACACCGAGGAGGCGATGACCGAGACCGGGCGCCCGGTGGACGACCTGGCCGACCTGCCCGAGAAGTCCACCACCACCGTCGCGGTGGACTTCGGCCGGCTCACCCTGCCCGGCAACACGGTGCTCTACATGTTCGGCACCCCCGGCCAGCGCCGCTTCTTCCCGCTCTGGCAGGACATCGCCCGCGGCGCCCTGGGCGCCCTGGTGCTGGCCGACACCCGCCGGCTGGCCGACTCCTTCGAGATCATGGACATGGTCGAGGAGCAGGGCCTGCCGTACGCCGTCGCCGTCAACCGCTTCCCGGGCTCGCCGGACCACCCGCCCGAGGTGCTGCGCGCCCACCTGGACCTGCACTCCGCCACCCCGCTGCTGCTGTGCGACGCGCGCGAGCGCGGGAGCAGCCTCGACGCGCTGATCGCGCTGGCCGAGCACGTCCTGGACACCCTGCCCGTCGGCCTCGACACCCACGAGGGACAGTGACCACCGAAACCCGACCGACCCCCATCCACGGCCCGGTCTTCGCCGCCGACCCGCAGCTGGTGTACGAGCGGCTGCGCCGGCACGGCGCGGTCGCCCCGGTGGAGATCGCCCCCGGCGTCGAGGCGCTGCTGGTCACCGACTACCAGGCCGCCCTGGACCTGCTGCGCGACAGCGACACCTTCTCCAAGGACTCCCGGGCCTGGCAGGCGACCGTCCCGCCGGACTCCCCGCTGCTGCCGGTGCTCGGCTACCGTCCGACCGCGCTGTTCAGCGACGGCCCGACGCACGCCCGCTACCGCGCGGTGATCACCGACGGTCTGGCCCTGTTCGAGCCGCACCGCCTCCAGCGCCAGGTCGCCACGGCCGCCCACCAGCTGATCGACCGCTTCGCGGCGGTCGGGCACGCCGACCTGATCGCCGAGTACGCCCGCCAGCTGCCCGCCTTCGTGCTCACCACTTGGTTCGGCGTGCCCGAGGAGGAGCACGCCGAGGTGGTGGCGGCGATCACCGGGCTGATCGAGTCCACCGCCCGGGCCGGCGCCGCGTACGGCAAGCTCGTCGCGGTGGTCACCGCGATGGTCGCCGAGCGCCGCGCGCGCCCCCGGCACGACCTCGCCTCCTGGTTCGTCACCCACCCGGTCGGGCTGGACGACGACGAGGTGATCCGGCAGATCACCCTCACCATGATCGCTGGGCACGAGCCGACCACCAACCTGATCGGCAACGCCCTGCTGCGCCTGCTCACCGACGCCCGCTACGCCGGCTCGCTGTTCGGCGGCGCGATGACCGCGTACCAGGCGATCGACGAAGTGCTGTGGCACGAGCCGCCGTTGGCCAACCTCTCGGCCCACTACCCGCGGTACGACATCACCTTCCACGGCCGCGAGATCAAGGCCGGCTCGCTGGTGCTGGTCTCGTACGCGGCCGCCAACTCCCAGGCCGCGCCGCCCACCGACGGCAACGAGCTGCGCAGCGGCGAGAGCGCCCACCTGGCCTGGGCGGCCGGCCCGCACGCCTGCCCGGCCCGGGACCCGGCCCTGCTGATCGCGATCACCGCCATCGAGCAGCTGACCAGTCGGCTCAGCGACCTCGAACTCGCCACCCCGGCGGAGGACCTGCTCTGGCGCCCGGGCCCCTTCCACCGCGCCCTGGTGCACCTGCCGGTCCGCTTCGCCCCGCTCGCCGGATAGCGGCCGGACCGCGCCCGGCGGTCGGACAACCGGACAGCCGGAAGGCCCGGACGGCGACCGTCCGGGCCTTCGCGCTCAGGTCCTGCCAGGTCCTACGGGCCTACTCGGCCGGCCGCAGCGTCAGCGAGATGCTGTTGATGCAGTAGCGCTGGTCGGTCGGCGTCCCGTAGCCCTCGCCCTCGAAGACGTGCCCCAGGTGCCCGCCGCACTTGGCACAGCGCACCTCGACCCGGCGCATCCCGAGCGAGGTGTCCTCGATGTACTCGACCCGGTCCTGGGCCAGCGGCGCGTAGTACGAGGGCCAGCCGCAGTGGCTGTCGAACTTGGTCTCGGAGCTGAACAGTTCCGCCCCGCAGGCCCGGCAGCCGTACACGCCGACCGTCTTGGTGTCGGTGTACTCGCCGACGAAGGGGCGCTCGGTGCCGGCCTCGCGGAGCACGTGGTACTCCTCGGGGCTGAGCTGGGCGCGCCACTCGGCCTCGGTCTTCTCGATCTCGTAGCTCATCACGACTCCCGCTCGCGGCGTACGTAGGTCAGACGTTGGAGGCAACGTTCGCGAGGTGCTCCAGGCTTCCCCGCAACTTGTCCAGGATGGCGGGCCCCAGGTTGGTGACGTCGCCGGCACCCATGGTGAGCAGCAGGTCGCCCGGGCGGGTCAGGCCGGCCAGCAGGGCGGGGGCGGCGGCGAAGTCGTGCTCGGGGGTGACGTCGGCGCCGGCCCGGCGGGCGGCGTCGATGATCAGCTCGCTGGTGACGCCGGGGATCGGGTCCTCGCGGGCCGGGTAGATGTCCAGCACCACCGAGGCGTCGGCCAGCGCCAGGGCCGCGCCCATCTCCTCGGCGAGCTGCTGGGTGCGGCTGAACAGGTGCGGCTGGAAGACCACCAGCACCCGGCCCTCGCCCTCCAGGCCCTCGCGGATGGCCTCCAGGTCGGCGGTCATCTCGGTCGGGTGGTGGGCGTAGGAGTCGATTACCTGGACGCCGGCCGCCTCGCCCTTGAGCTGGAGGCGGCGGCGCACGCCGGTGTAGGCGCCGAGCGCCTTGGCCAGGTCGGCGGCGGGGACGCCCAGCGCGACGCCGGCGGCCAGCGCGGCCACCGCGTTGTGGGCGTAGTGCCGACCGGGCACCGAGACGGTGAAGGTCAGCTCGGCGCCGTCCAGCAGGACGGTGACCTCGCTGGTCATGCCGTGGGCGACGACGGAGAGGACGCGCAGGTCGGCGTCCTCGGCGGCACCGACGGTGACCACGCGGAGGCCCTCGCGCCCGGCCACCCGGGCGGTCAGCTCGCGGGCGCCGTCGTGGTCGGCGGAGATCACCAGGGTGCCGCCGGGGGTGATCCGGCCGACGAAGGTCTCGAAGGACTCGTAGATCTCGTCGATCGAGGCGTAGTTGGCGTGGTGGTCCAGCTCCACGTTGAGCACGATCGCCACCTCGGGCGCGTACTTGTGGAAGCTGCGGTCGCTCTCGTCGGCCTCGGCGACGAAGATCTCGCCGCTGCCGTGGTGGGCGTTGGAGCCGGGCGCGTCGAGGTCGCCGCCGATCGCGTAGGACGGCTCCAGGCCGAGCTCGCCGAGGGCGACGGCGAGCATGCTGGTGGTGGTGGTCTTGCCGTGGGTGCCGGCCACCGCCAGCGCCCGGCGGCCGCCCATCAGCGCGGCCAGCGCGTCGGAGCGGTGCACCACCGGGATGCCGCGCTCGTGGGCGGCGACCAGCTCCGGGTTGTCGGCGCGGATCGCGCTGGAGACCACGATGCTGCTGGCGCCGTCCGGCACGTGCTCGGCCGCGTGGCCGACGTGCACGGTCGCGCCGAGGGCGCGCAGCGCGAGGACGGTCTCGGACTCCTTGGAGTCGCTGCCGGAGACGCTGGCACCGCGCACTGCGAGGATCTTCGCCAGGCCGGACATCCCGGCGCCGCCGATGCCGATGAAGTGCGGGGCGTGCAGGTCGTGCGCGGCGTCGTTCAAGGCGTGGCTCCGTACGGGCGATGGCTGGCTGGGCAGGTGGGTCCGGCGAGGCACGGGGCCTGCGCGGGGCGCGACGCGCACGAGACGCGCGAATCGTCCTCGCGGACGGACCGCAAGGACGATTCTGCACCACCGGCGCGCGGAGCCGGGGTGCTACGAGTCGCTGGCGAACAGCCTCAGCACCGGCACCCCCACCTTGTGGCGGGCCTGGGAGGCCCAGTCGCGGTGGAAGAACTCCTCCACGAAGTGCGGGGAGGTGAGCACCACCACCTCGTCCGCCTCCTGCTGCCGGACCACCTCGCGCAGCCGGTCCAGCGGCTTCTCCTCGACCAGCTCGCCGACCGCCTCGGCCCCGGCCCGGCGCAGGTGGCGCAGGCTGTGCTCCAGCGATTCGCCGGCCACGGTCGGGCCGCCCCCGGACTCGTCGTGCTCGTGCACCACCTTGTCGAGGTGGCCGAGGGCGACGTCGTCGAGCGCCCGCAGCAGTTCGTCCTGCTTGCCGCGCGGCTGCATCAGGACGACGAAGGACACCTTCTCGTCGCTGTGGAGCGTGGTGACCAGCTCCACGTCCGCGTCCGAGAGCGCCTTTTCGATCATCAGTACCGTCTTGAACACGTGAGTCCCTTCCAGTGGCCGGCCCCCGGGCCCCGGCATCGCATAACGGGATCACGATCGGGGGGTCACGGGGTCATCCGAACCCAGGTGACGCAGGTAGCGGGTGAAGAGGAATCCTTTCTGCTCGATCAATGAGACCAGCCGCATCCGCTGCACGTCAGGCATTTCCGCATCGTGGACTATGCGCGGCGCGTCGCCCCCGGCGATCAGCGGAGCCAGCGACAGGCACAGCTCGTCCAGCAGGCCGGCCGCCGCCAGCTGACCCAGCAGACGGGGCCCGCCCTCGGACAGCAGCCGGGTCCAGCCCCGCTCCACCAGGGCCGCCACGGCCGCCCGCAGATCCACCGAGCCGCGCCCCGCGAGCACCAGGTCGGCCACCCCGGCGACCTCCCGGCGGCGCTCCTCGGGGGCGTCCGCCACGGTGATCACCACCGTCCTGACCAGCGGTTCCGTGAACAGCGGCGCGGTCAGGTCGAGGTTCAGCGAGCGGCTCACGATCGCGATCGCCGGGGCCGGCGCCTGCCCCGCCGCCGCCCGCGCGGCCGCGAACTCCCGGCGGGCCCGGGCCGGCCGGTAGCCCTCCGCCCGGACCGTCTCGGCGCCCACCAGCACCACGTCCGACAGCGCCCGCAGCACACCGAAGATCCGCTTGTCGGCGTCGCCGGACAGCCCCTCGGACAGCCCGTCGAGCTTCGCCCCGCCGTCGAGCCCGGCCACCATGTTGGCGCGCAGCCAGGCACGCCCCCGATTCACCTGGTCGGGGTACGCGTAGACGGCGGCGAGCGATTCCAGGTCGGACGGATCGGCGACCGGGGCGTCCAGCGGGCTGATCAACTGTTGCATGGGATCAGTCTTCCACCGGAGCCGCTCCGGAGGAGGTCCGGAGGCGTTTCGGAGGGGGCCGGGACCAGGCGTACCCTCTACTACCGTGCCCGCAGCCTCCCGCCCCGCCACCGCGACCGACCCGATAGCCGCCGCGAGCCCGGCCGGCGCCCCGATCGCGCTCACCGAACGCCGCCCCGTCGTGCCCGCCGAGCGGCTGGTCGCCGAGATGGTCCCGCCGCCCCGCTTCGCCGACGTGAGCTTCGGGACGTACATCCCGGACCAGACCCAGCCGAGCCAGTACGAGGCCGTCCAGGTCCTGGAGCAGTTCGCGGCCACGCTCGGGGGAGGAAACGGTTCCGCGCCCAAGCGCAGCTGGTTCCGCCGCTCCGCCCCCGCGCCCACCGGCCCGGCCGGGGTCTACCTCGACGGCGGCTACGGCGTCGGCAAGACCCACCTGCTCGCCTCGCTCTGGCACTCCGCCCCCGGCCCCAAGGCCTTCGGCACCTTCGTCGAGCTGACCAACCTGGTCGGCGCGCTCGGCTTCCAGCAGGCCGTCCGGACCCTCTCCGGGCACACCCTGCTGTGCATCGACGAGTTCGAACTGGACGACCCGGGCGACACCGTGCTGGTCTCCACCCTGCTCGGCCGGCTGGTCGAGAACGGCGTCAAGCTGTGCGCCACCTCGAACACCCTGCCGGAGAAGCTCGGCGAGGGCCGCTTCGCCGCCGCCGACTTCCTGCGCGAGATCCAGGGCCTGTCCGCGCACTTCCGCCCGATGCGGATCGACGGCCAGGACTACCGCCACCGCGGCCTGCCGGACGCCCCGCCGCCGTACGCCGACGACGTCGTCGAGGCCGTCGCCGCCCGCACCCCCGGCGCCTCGCTGGACGACTTCGACGCCCTGCTCGCCCACCTCTCCGCCGTCCACCCCAGCCGCTACGGCGCCCTGCTGGACGACGTCACGGCGGTCTGCCTGCGCGGCGTGCGCCAGGTCGACGACCAGTCCACCGCGCTGCGCCTGGTCGTCCTGGCCGACCGGATGTACGACCGCGAGCTGCCCATCACCTCCTCCGGCCTGCCCTTCGACCAGGTCTTCCCGGAGGACATGCTGCGCGGCGGCTACCGCAAGAAGTACCTGCGCGCCGTCTCCCGCCTGGTCGCACTCGCCCGCGACAGCGCGAAGCCGGCCTGACCGCCGCCCGGGGGCGGGGCCCGCCCCCGGGGGACCGGAGCGGCACCGGTTGTCAGTGCGGGGCCGTACGGTGGAGTCGTGCGTCCCATCACGAGTATTGAGCGGTCCGTGGCGCCCTTCGAGGTCGTCAGTCCCTTCCAGCCGAACGGCGACCAGCCGGCGGCGATCGCCGAGTTGGAGCGGCGGATCAGGGCGGGGGAGAAGGACGTCGTGCTGCTCGGTGCCACCGGTACCGGCAAGTCGGCCACCACGGCCTGGATGATCGAGAAGCTGCAGCGCCCCACCCTGGTGATGGCGCCGAACAAGACGCTGGCCGCCCAGCTGGCGAACGAGTTCCGCGAGCTGCTGCCCAACAACGCGGTCGAGTACTTCGTCTCGTACTACGACTACTACCAGCCGGAGGCCTACGTCCCGCAGACGGACACCTACATCGAGAAGGACTCCTCGATCAACGAGGAGGTCGAGCGGCTGCGGCACTCGGCGACCAACTCGCTGCTCACCCGCCGCGACGTGATCGTGGTCGCCTCGGTGTCCTGCATCTACGGCCTCGGCACCCCGCAGGAGTACGTGGACCGGATGGTCCCGCTCAAGGTGGGCCAGGAGATCGACCGCGACGTCCTGCTGCGCCGCTTCGTCGACATCCAGTACGCCCGCAACGACGTGGCCTTCACCCGCGGCACCTTCCGGGTCCGCGGCGACACCATCGAGATCTTCCCGGTCTACGAGGAGCTCGCGGTCCGGATCGAGATGTTCGGCGACGAGATCGAGTCGCTGTACACCCTGCACCCGCTCACCGGCGAGATCATCAGCCAGGACGAGCAGATCTACGTCTTCCCCGCCTCGCACTACGTGGCCGGCCCCGAGCGCATGGAGCGGGCGATCACCGGCATCGAGCAGGAGCTGGAGCAGACGCTCGCCAAGCAGGAGAAGCAGGGCAAGCTGCTGGAGGCCCAGCGGCTGCGCATGCGCACCACCTACGACATCGAGATGCTGCGCCAGATCGGCACCTGCTCCGGCGTCGAGAACTACTCGATGCACTTCGACGGCCGCGAGCCCGGTTCCCCGCCGAACACCCTGCTGGACTACTTCCCGGAGGACTTCCTCCTGGTCATCGACGAGTCGCACGTCACCGTGCCGCAGATCGGCGCGATGTACGAGGGCGACGCCTCGCGCAAGCGGACGCTGGTCGAGCACGGCTTCCGGCTGCCCTCCGCGATGGACAACCGCCCGCTGAAGTGGGAGGAGTTCCTGGGGCGGATCGGTCAGACGGTGTACCTGTCGGCGACGCCGGGCCCGTACGAGCTGTCGCGCGGCGACGGGCAGGTCGAGCAGATCATCCGCCCGACCGGTCTGATCGACCCCGAGGTGATCGTCAAGCCGACCGAGGGCCAGATCGACGACCTGGTGCACGAGGTCCGCAAGCGGGTCGAGCGGGACGAGCGGGTCCTGGTCACCACGCTGACCAAGAAGATGGCCGAGGACCTCACCGACTACATGCTGGGCCTGGACATCCGGGTCCGGTACCTGCACAGCGACGTGGACACCCTGCGCCGGGTGGAGCTGCTGCGCGAGCTGCGGGCGGGCCGGTACGACGTGCTGGTCGGCATCAACCTGCTGCGCGAGGGCCTGGACCTGCCCGAGGTGTCGCTGGTGGCGATCCTGGACGCGGACAAGGAGGGCTTCCTGCGCTCCGGCACCTCCCTGATCCAGACGATCGGCCGTGCCGCCCGCAACGTCTCCGGCCAGGTGCACATGTACGCGGACCGGATCACCCCGTCGATGGAGAAGGCGATCGACGAGACCAACCGCCGCCGGGCCGTCCAGCAGGCCTACAACCAGGAGCACGGGATCGACCCGCAGCCGCTGCGGAAGAAGATCGGCGACATCCTGGACACCCTCGCCCGCGAGGACGTGGACACCGACGAACTGCTCTCCACGGGGTACCGCGGTTCCGGCAAGGCCAAGGCCCCGGTGCCGAGCCTGGGCGCGGAGCGCAAGCCCGCCAAGTCGCTGCCGGCCGCCGAGCTGGCCGAGCTGATCCAGGAGATGACGGACCGGATGCACACGGCCGCCGCCGACCTCCAGTTCGAGGTGGCGGCCCGGCTGCGCGACGAGGTGAAGGAGTTGAAGAAGGAGCTGCGCCAGATGCGCGAGGCCGGTGTGGCCTGACCGCCGGGGCGTCTGGCTTGGCCGGTTCGACACCGGTCAAGTCCGGCGGTGTCTCAGCCTTGCCACAAACCGGGTAACTCGGAGGAGTCGCGGGTGCCGCAGGCCCTAGGCTGGCCTGCGGCATCGTGCCCTCGGGACGGGGTTGCGGGCCGTCAGCAGAGGGGGCCTCAGCCGGGGGACGGCGACGGGGTGTTCCACCGTGGAGCCGTGCGGCAGCGACCGCGCGGCCGGCAGAGAGGACAACGTCGTGTCGGTGAACCTGGCCAAGGGGCAGCGGGTCAGCCTCCAGAAGGGGGGCGGCGCCCTGACCCTGGTCCGGATGGGGCTGGGCTGGCAGGCCGCCCCCAAGCGGGGTCTGTTCGGCAGCCGGACCCGGAAGATCGACCTGGACGCCTCGGCGCTGCTGTACGCCGAGCGCACCCCGTCCGACGTGGTGTTCTTCCAGCACCTGGAGTCCACCGACGGCTCGGTCCGGCACACCGGGGACAACCTGGAGGGCGGCTCGGGCGAGGCGGACGACGAGGCGATCCTGGTCGACCTGCTGCACGTGCCGCCGCACATCACCCAGGTGGTGTTCACGGTCAGCTCGTACACCGGGCAGACCTTCGCCGAGGTGCGGCAGGCGCACTGCCGGCTGGTGGACGAGGCCACCGGGGTGGAGCTGGCCCGGTACGAGCTGGCCGGCGGCGGGCCGCACACCGGGCAGATCATGGCCAAGGTGGTGCGGGACGGCAACGGCGGCTGGGAGATGCAGGCGATCGGCGCCCCGGCCAAGGGGCGGACCTTCCAGGACCTGCTGCCGGCCATCGAGCCGTTCCTCTGACCAGTCCTTTACCTTCTTTACCTTCCTTTGCCTTCCCTGTTACTCTCGATGGCAGCGGAGGGGAGTATTCCTCGACAGCCGACCCCGTCATCACGGGTGCCCGTCGTGGCACCCCGGGGCGCTGGCCCGACGGGCGGAAGAGACCTCCGGCAGTGACGATGACTGTCTCGCCTACCTGCCGGAGGAGCAGTAGTGGACGTTTCCGTAACCATGTGGGCCACCACGATCGGTGTGCTGATCGCACTGATCGTGGCGGACTTCTTCATCGGAGGGCGCAAGCCGCACGAGGTCTCGATCAAGGAGGCCGGGATCTGGACGGTCGTCTGGATCGTCCTGGCGCTGCTCTTCGGCGGGTTCCTCTGGTGGCACTCCGGCGCCCGGCCGGCGGGTGAGTTCTTCGCCGGCTACATCACCGAGAAGTCGCTCAGTGTCGACAACCTCTTCGTGTTCATCCTGATCATGGGCAAGTTCGCGGTGCCCCGGATCTACCAGCAGCGCGTGCTGATGTTCGGCGTGATCATCGCGCTGGTGCTCCGGGCGGTGTTCATCGCCGGCGGTGCCGCGCTGGTCACCCAGTTCTCCTGGGTGTTCTTCATCTTCGGCGCCTTCCTGATCTGGACGGCCTGGAAGCTGATCAAGGAGGCCCGGGCCGACGAGGAAGAGGAGGAGTTCGAGGAGAACCGCCTGCTCAAGTCGATCACCCGGCGCTTCCCGTCGACCGACACCTACCACGGCACCAAGCTGTTCATCGTGGAGAACGGCCGCCGGCTGATCACCCCGATGCTGATCGTGATGCTGGCGATCGGCACCACGGACGTGCTGTTCGCCCTGGACTCGATCCCGGCGATCTTCGGCCTCACCCAGGACCCGTACATCGTCTTCACCGCCAACGCCTTCGCCCTGATGGGCCTGCGCCAGCTGTACTTCCTGATCGGCGGCCTGCTGAAGAAGCTGGTCCACCTGAGCTACGGCCTGTCGGTGATCCTCGGCTTCATCGGCGTGAAGCTGGTGCTGCACGCCGCCCACGAGGCCGGCGCGCACGTCCCGGAGATCGGCATCCCGTTCTCGCTCGGCTTCATCGTGGTGGTGCTGGCCGTGACGACCGTGACCAGCCTGATGGCCTCGAAGAAGGCCGAGCAGCGCGAACTCCGGGAGTCGCAGAAGCTCGACGCCTGACGCCCGCGAAGGGGCCCCGCGACCGCAAGGGTCGCGGGGCCCTTCGCGTTGTCGCGGCCGTCACCAGCCGCGCTCGCGCCACTCGTCGAGGTGCGGGCGCTCCGCGCCGAGGGTGGTGTCGCTGCCGTGGCCGGGGTAGACCCAGGCCTCGTCGGGCAGCACGTCGAAGATCTTCTCGTTGACGTCCCGGAAGAGGGTCCGGAAGGCCTCCGGGTCGCCCCAGGTGTTGCCGACGCCGCCCGGGAAGAGGCAGTCGCCGGTGAAGACGTGCTGGTGGCCCTGCGGGTCGTCGTAGACCAGCACGATCGCGCCGGGGGTGTGTCCGACCAGGTGCCGGACGGTCAGCTCGACCTCGCCGACCCGCAGCGTGTCGCCGTCCGCGAGCGTCAGCTCGGTGGGCACCTCGATGCCCTCGGCGTCGTGCTCACCGGCGGCCGTCCGGGCTCCGGTGGTGGCCACCACCTCGGCCAGCGCCCCCCAGTGGTCCTGGTGCCGGTGGGTGGTGACCACCGTGGCCAGGTCGTCCCCGACGGTCTCCAGCAGCACCGGGGCGTCGGCGGCCGCGTCGATCAGCAGCTGCTCGTCGGTGGCCCGGCAGCGCAGCAGGTAGGCGTTGTTGTCGTACGGGCCCACGGCCACCTTGGTGATGATCAGGTGGGCCAGCTCGCGCACGTCCGGCGGCCCGCCGACCTTGACCGCTCCGTGGTACGTCATCCGTCCGCTCCTCGTCGTCGGGGTTCTGGGATCATCCTCGCGCCCTCAGCCCATGGGGGGAAGCCGGGGGAGGGCGGTGTCGGGGGTGCGGTGCAGGTCGGCGCCGGTCGAGCGGCCGGAGAGCCAGGCGAGCAGGGCGCGGACCGGGCCCCGGACGGCGAGCGGGTCCGGGCCGGAGCCGATCACGCCGGTGTCGTCGGTGTCCTCGGCGGTCAGCTCGACCCGGGGCAGCTCGGCGCCGTGCAGCTTCGTCGCGAGCTTGTGGAACTCGGTGACGGCGAACTCCTCCGGCCAGCGCGCCGGGGTGTAGCCGCCGGCGAGGTCGACGTGGTGGTACTCGACCTCCAGCAGGCGCTTCATCGGGATCTCGTGGGCCGGGAAGAGGTAGCCGGAGCGGTGCTTGACCTCGGTGCCCCAGTATTCGGCCGTCGTCGCGGCGGCCGCGGCGGCGAAACGCGCGTGGGAGTCGCGCAGGTCGGCGAGGTGGACGTCGAGCGGGCGGGGCGCGTCGCGCTCGATGTCGGCGTCGCGGACCTCGTTGCTGGCGTACTGCGGGAGGCCGTTGAGCAGGTTGACCAGGGAGTCGGCGTTGCGGGCGAGGTGGGCCAGCACGTGGCCGCGGGTCCAGCCGGGGAGGGCGGAGGGCCGGGCGACGTCCTCGGGTGCGAGCCCGGCGACGGCGGTCAGTAGGCGTGCGGTGGCCTCCTCGACCTGGTTCAGCCAGGAGGCGGCGGCGGACTGCGGGTCGGTCATCGAATCTGCCTTCTGTGACGGATCGGGGCGTTGCCCGGAGCGGGCCTCGCTCGTTGACCAGCCGACGCTATCGCCGAATCGGGCCCCTGAGCAGGGGGTTTTCGGTCCGGGTACGCACGGCCCGGGGGCGGTCCTCACTCGTTCGGGTGGTCTCCGCTGGACAGAGTCGAGATTCGAACGTCTGAGCTATAGGCTGGCTGCCGCATCCTGGAAGAAGCAACCCGAACTCACCGCAAGCCGTCCTGCCCCGGAGAAAGGCGCCAGAAGCAGTGGCCGACCGCCTCATCGTCCGCGGTGCTCGCGAGCACAATCTCAAGAACGTCTCGCTCGACCTGCCCCGCGACTCCCTCATCGTCTTCACGGGCCTCTCCGGCTCCGGCAAGTCCTCGCTCGCCTTCGACACGATCTTCGCCGAGGGCCAGCGCCGCTACGTCGAGTCGTTGTCCTCGTACGCCCGCCAGTTCCTGGGCCAGATGGACAAGCCCGATGTGGACTTCATCGAAGGCCTCTCCCCGGCCGTCTCGATCGACCAGAAGTCCACCAACCGCAACCCCCGTTCGACCGTCGGCACCATCACCGAGGTCTACGACTACCTGCGCCTGCTGTTCGCCCGGATCGGCAAGCCGCACTGCCCGCACTGCGGGCGCCCGATCGCCAAGCAGTCGCCGCAGGCGATCGTCGACAAGGTGCTGGAGCTCGCCGAGGGCACCCGGTTCCAGGTGCTCAGCCCGGTGGTGCGCGAGCGCAAGGGCGAGTTCGTCGACCTCTTCGCCGACCTCCAGTCCAAGGGCTACTCCCGCGCCCGGGTGGACGGCGAGACGATCCAGCTCGCCGAGCCGCCGAAGCTCAAGAAGCAGGAGAAGCACACCGTCGAGGTGGTCATCGACCGCCTGACCGTCAAGGAGAGCGCCAAGCGGCGGCTCACCGACTCGGTGGAGACGGCCCTGCGGCTGTCCGGCGGCATGGTCGTGCTCGACTTCGTCGACCTCCCGGAGGACGACCCGGAGCGCGAGCGGATGTACTCCGAGCACCTCTACTGCCCGTACGACGACGTGTCGTTCGAGGAGCTGGAGCCCCGCTCGTTCTCCTTCAACTCGCCGTTCGGCGCCTGCCCGGACTGCTCGGGCCTGGGCAACCGGATGGAGGTCGACCCGGAGCTGGTCGTGCCGGACCAGGAGCGCTCGCTGGACGAGGGCGCGATCCACCCGTGGTCCGCCGGGCACGCCAAGGACTACTTCCAGCGGCTGATCGACGCGCTCGCCCAGGAGCTGGGCTTCCGCACCGACATCCCCTGGGCCGGGCTGCCGGCCCGCGCCAAGAAGGCGCTGCTGTACGGGCACAAGCACCAGGTCGAGGTCCGCTACCGCAACCGCTTCGGCCGCGAGCGCTCGTACAGCACCGGCTTCGAGGGCGCCGTCCCGTTCATCCAGCGTCGGCACACCGAGGCGGAGAGCGACAGCAGCCGGGAGCGCTTCGAGGGCTACATGCGCGAGGTGCCCTGCCCGACCTGCCAGGGCACCCGGCTCAAGCCGGTGGTGCTCGCGGTCACCGTCGAGGAGAAGTCGATCGCCGACGTCTCGTCGATGTCGATCAGCGACTGCGCCGAGTTCCTGGGCGCGATGAAGCTCAACGACCGGGACAAGCAGATCGCCGAGCGGGTCCTCAAGGAGGTCAACGAGCGGCTGCGCTTCCTGGTCGACGTCGGCCTGGACTACCTCTCGCTGGACCGCGCGGCCGGCACCCTCTCCGGCGGCGAGGCCCAGCGCATCCGGCTGGCCACCCAGATCGGTTCCGGCCTGGTCGGCGTGCTGTACGTGCTGGACGAGCCGTCCATCGGCCTGCACCAGCGGGACAACCACCGGCTGATCGAGACGCTGGTGCGGCTGCGCGACATCGGCAACACCCTGATCGTGGTCGAGCACGACGAGGACACCATCAAGACCGCGGACTGGGTGGTGGACATCGGCCCGGGCGCCGGCGAGCACGGCGGCAAGGTGGTGCACTCCGGTTCGCTGAAGCAGCTGCTCTCCAACAAGGAGTCGCTGACCGGCCAGTACCTCTCCGGCAAGCGGTCGATCCCGATCCCGGCCGGCCGCCGCGACCGGGACAAGAAGCGCCAGCTGACGGTGCACGGCGCCCGCGAGCACAACCTCAAGGACGTCACGGTCGGCTTCCCGCTCGGGACGCTCACCGCGATCACCGGCGTCTCCGGCTCCGGCAAGTCGACGCTGGTCAACGACATCCTGTACACCCACCTCGCCCGGGAGCTGAACGGCGCCCGCAGCGTGCCCGGCCGGCACACCCGGATCACCGGCACCGACCTGGTGGACAAGGTGGTGCACGTCGACCAGTCGCCGATCGGCCGCACCCCGCGGTCCAACCCGGCCACCTACACCGGGGTGTTCGACCACGTCCGCCGGCTCTTCGCGGAGACCCAGGAGGCCAAGGTCCGCGGCTACCTGCCCGGCCGGTTCTCCTTCAACGTCAAGGGCGGCCGCTGCGAGAACTGCACCGGCGACGGCACCATCAAGATCGAGATGAATTTCCTGCCGGACGTCTACGTGCCGTGCGAGGTCTGCCACGGCGCCCGGTACAACCGGGAGACGCTGGAGGTGCACTACAAGGGCAAGTCCATCGCCGAGGTGCTGGACATGCCGATCGAGGAGGCGCTCGGCTTCTTCGAGGCCGTCCCGGCGATCGCCCGGCACCTGCGGACGCTCAACGACGTCGGCCTCGGCTACGTTCGGCTCGGCCAGTCCGCGCCGACGCTCTCCGGCGGCGAGGCGCAGCGCGTCAAGCTCGCCTCCGAGCTGCAGAAGCGCTCCACCGGGCGGACGGTCTACGTGCTGGACGAGCCCACCACCGGCCTGCACTTCGAGGACATCAGCAAGCTGATCAAGGTGCTCAGCGGGCTGGTGGACAAGGGCAACACGGTGATCGTGATCGAGCACAACCTCGACGTGATCAAGACCGCCGACTGGGTCGTCGACATGGGCCCCGAAGGCGGCTCCGGCGGCGGCACGGTGGTCGCCGAGGGCACCCCGGAGCAGATCGCGGCCGTCCCGGAGAGCCACACCGGCAAGTTCCTCCGGGACATCCTGCCGGTGGAGTTCACCGACGCACCGGTCAAGGCGCCCGCCAAGAAGGCGGCCCCGCGCAAGCGGGCCGCGGCGGCGAAGAAGTAGCCTCCACGCGCCCCGCCGCTCCCGAGGACCATCGGGAGCGGCGGGGCGCGTGCGGCATAGAATTCCGTGGTCCCTCGCCGCAGCAACCGTAGGAGCACACCGATGTCCGAGGCCCCCGAGAGCAGCCCCGCCACCTCCCGCCGCACCCTGCTCTGCGGCGCCGCGGCCGTCCTGGCGGCCGGCGGCACCGTGGCGGTCACCGGTTGCGGCTCCTCGGCGGGTTCCGCCGGCTCCTCGGACAAGAGCGGCACCGCCAAGGGCCCGGTCGACCTCGGCCCGGCCTCGGCGGTCCCGGAGGGCGGCGGCAAGGTGTTCCGCGAGCAGAAGATCGTGGTGACCCAGCCGGCCGCCGGCGAGTACAAGGCCTTCAGCGCCAAGTGCACCCACGCCGGCTGCATCGTCGACCAGGTGAAGAACCAGCAGATCCAGTGCCCCTGCCACGGCAGCCGGTTCGCCATCGCGGACGGCGCCGTGCAGGACGGCCCGGCCCCCAGCCCGCTGCCCGCCTACACCGTCACGGTCGAGGGCGGGAACCTCAAGGTGACCCCGAGCTGAAGCAGTTGACCGTCCTCCCGCTGGTCCCGTCCGCGCGGCCCCGACCGCACTCGGTACGGTGGACCCATGGCTGACCCGAGTACCTACCGTCCGGCGCCGGGCGCGATCCCGACCTCCCCGGGCGTCTACAAGTTCCGTGACGCCCACGGCCGGGTCATCTACGTCGGCAAGGCCAAGAGCCTGCGGCCGCGGCTGTCGTCCTACTTCCAGGACCTCGCCGGGCTGCACCCGCGCACCGCGACCATGGTCACCACCGCCGCCTCGGTGGAGTGGACGGTGGTCGCCACCGAGGTCGAGGCGCTCCAGCTGGAGTACTCCTGGATCAAGGAGTTCGACCCGCGGTTCAACGTCAAGTACCGCGACGACAAGAGCTATCCGGAACTCGCCGTCACCCTGAACGAGGAGTACCCGCGGGTCCAGGTGATGCGCGGGGCGCACAAGAAGGGCGTGCGCTACTTCGGCCCCTACGGGCACGCCTGGGCGATCCGCGAGACGGTCGACCTGCTGCTGCGCGTCTTCCCCGTCCGAACCTGCTCCAACGGCGTGTTCAAGCGCGCCCGGCAGGTCGGCCGCCCCTGTCTGCTCGGCTACATCGGCAAGTGCGCCGCGCCCTGCGTCGGCAAGGTCTCGGCGGACGAACACCGGGCGCTGGCCGAGGACTTCTGCGACTTCATGGCCGGGCGCACCGGCAACTACCTGCGCCGGCTGGAAGAGCAGATGCAGGAGGCCGCCGAGGAGCTGGAGTACGAGAAGGCGGCCCGGCTGCGGGACGACATCGGCGCCCTCAAGCGCGCGATGGAGAAGAACGCCATCGTGCTCGCCGACGCCACCGACGCCGACCTGCTGGCCGTCGCCGAGGACGAACTGGAGGCCGCCGTCCAGATCTTCCACGTCCGCGGCGGCCGGGTGCGCGGCCAGCGCGGCTGGGTCACCGACAAGGTCGAGGACGTGGACACCGCCGGCCTGGTCGAGCACGCCCTCCAGCAGCTCTACGGCGGTGCCGGCGCCGACGAACGCAACGAGTCCGTCCCGCGCGAGGTGCTGGTCCCCGCGCTGCCCGAACCGGCCGCCCCGGTACGGGACTGGCTCAGCGGACTGCGCGGCAGCCAGGTCGACCTGCGGATCCCGCAGCGCGGGGACAAGAAGGACCTGATGGCCACCGTGCAGCGCAACGCCCAGCAGGCGCTGGCCCTGCACAAGACCAAGCGCGCCTCCGACCTCACCACCCGCAGCCGCGCCCTCCAGGAGATCGCCGACGCGCTGGAGCTGGACTCCGTCCCGTTGCGCATCGAGTGCTACGACATCTCCCACCTCCAGGGCGAGGACGTGGTCGCCTCCATGGTCGTCTTCGAGGACGGCCTGGCCCGCAAGAGCGAGTACCGGCGCTTCCAGATCAAGGGCTTCGCCGGCCAGGACGACGTCCGCTCGATGCACGAGGTGATCAGCCGCCGCTTCCGCCGCTACCTCCAGGAGCGCGAGCAGACCGGCGAGTGGGCCGTCCCGGAGGAGCCCGACGAGGACCAGCCGGCCGACGGCCCGCGCACCGAGGATGGCCGCCCCAAGCGCTTCGCCTACCCGCCGCAGCTGCTGGTGGTCGACGGCGGCCAGCCGCAGGTCGCCGCCGCCCGGCGGGCGCTGGACGAGCTCGGCATCGACGACGTCGCGCTGTGCGGCCTGGCCAAGCGGCTGGAGGAGGTCTGGCTGCCCGGCGAGGACGACCCGGTCGTGCTGCCGCGCTCCAGCGAGGGCCTCTACCTGCTCCAGCGGGTGCGCGACGAGGCCCACCGCTTCGCGATCGGCTACCAGCGCAGCAAGCGTTCCAAGCGACTCACCGCCGGGGAACTGGACTCCGTCCCGGGCCTCGGCGAGACTCGCCGCCGGGCGCTGCTCAAGCACTTCGGCTCGCTGAAGAAGCTCCGGGCCGCCACCGTCGACGAGATCTGCGAGGTACCCGGCATCGGGCGCCGCACCGCGGAGACTGTTGCGGCGGCGTTGTCGTCCCGTACACCCGCCGCACCCGCGGTCAACACCGCGACCGGCGAGATCATCGAGGACGGGGTCGACGAGGCCGCCGAGCCGGTGGCCGCAGCACCCCAGACCGCACCATCCCAGGAGACGCCATGACGGCCGACGCCGCCCGTCTGTCGGCGCGCCCCGACCCCGCCCGCCTGTCCGGGCCGGGGGAGGGCCGCCGAGCCGTGCGCGTGCTCCCCAGCAGAAAGACCGAGAGCGGGGAACCGAAGTGACCGTGTCAGACGTGGCCGAGAACGCGCCGGAGCTGGTGATCATCTCCGGCATGTCCGGAGCCGGCCGTTCCACCGCCGCGAAGTGCCTGGAGGACCTGGGCTGGTTCGTGGTGGACAACCTGCCGCCGGCCCTGATCCCCACCATGGTCGACCTGGGCGCCCGTTCCCAGGGCAACGTCGCCCGGATCGGCGTGGTCGTGGACGTCCGCGGCCGCCAGTTCTTCGACGACCTGCTCACCTCGCTGGACGAGCTGGAGAAGCGCGGCGTCCGGCTCCAGGTGGTCTTCCTGGACTCCTCCGACGACGCCCTGGTCCGACGCTTCGAGAGCGTCCGCCGCCCGCACCCGCTGCAGGCCGACGGCCGGATCGTGGACGGCATCGCCCAGGAGCGCGACCTGCTGCGCGACCTGCGCGGCGAGGCTGACCTGGTGATCGACACCTCCAACCTCAACGTGCACCAGCTGCGCGCCAAGCTGGACGCCCAGTTCGCCGACCACGACGAGCCCGAGCTGCGCGCCACCGTGATGTCCTTCGGCTTCAAGTACGGCCTGCCGGTCGACGCCGACCTGGTGGTGGACTGCCGCTTCCTGCCCAACCCGCACTGGGTGCCCGAGCTGCGGGCCCGCACCGGCACCGACGCGGACGTCGCCGACTACGTGTTCCAGCAGCCCGGGGCCAACGAGTTCCTGGACGGTTACGCCCAGCTGCTGCGCATCGTCACCGAGGGCTACCGCCGCGAGGGCAAGCGTTACATGACGCTTGCCGTAGGCTGCACCGGTGGCAAGCACCGTAGCGTCGCCATGTCCGAGCGTCTGACCAAGCGTCTCATCGCCGACGGAGTCGAGACGGTGCTCGTCCACCGTGACATGGGACGGGAGTAACCGCCGCCTTCCCTGCCGGGCCGCCGGCGGAGCCGGTGGCGGGGCCGAGGAACGCGAGGTGATTGTGGCGGGATACGTGCCCGGTCGGCAGCCGCAGAGCAGGACCGGCGAACGGGCGGGTAGCCCCTCGCCGAGCCGTCCGCGCAGCAGTCCCGCCCGGGCCAATCCGGCCCCGAGGATCACCGCGCTCGGCGGTGGCCAGGGCCTGTCCGCCTCGCTGTCCGCGCTGCGCCGGCTCACCAGCGACCTGACCGCGGTGGTCACCGTCGCCGACGACGGCGGCTCCAGCGGGCGGCTGCGCGAGGAGCTGGGCGTGCTGCCGCCCGGGGACCTGCGCAAGGCGCTGGCCGCGCTGTGCGGGGACGACGACTGGGGCCGCACCTGGTCCGAGGTGATCCAGCAGCGCTTCACCGGCAACGGCGAACTGGGCGGCCACGCGGTCGGCAACCTGCTGATCGTCGCGCTCTGGGAGAAGCTGGGCGACCCGGTGGCGGCGCTGGACTGGGTCGGCCGGCTGCTGAACGTCCAGGGCCGGGTGCTGCCGATGTCGGCGGTGCCGCTGGACATCGAGGCGACCGTGCGCGGCCACGACCCGGCCCGCCCGGCCGAGGTCGCGGCCGTCCGCGGCCAGGCCAACGTGGCGGTCACCCCGGGCACCGTGCAGTCGATCCGGCTGCTGCCGGACGGGCCGCCGGCCGTCCCGGAGGCGGTCACGGCCGTGCGGGAGGCGGACTGGGTGGTGCTCGGCCCGGGCTCCTGGTTCACCAGCGTGCTGCCGCACCTGCTGGTGCCCGAGCTGGTCAAGGCGCTGACGGAGACCCGCGCCCGCCGTCTGCTCACCCTGAACCTGGCCCCGCAGCCCGGCGAGACCGAGGGCTTCACCCCGCAGCGGCACCTGGAGGTCATCGCCGACCACGCCCCCGACCTCGCGGTGGATGCGATCCTGGTGGACGAGCGGGCCGTCACCGGCGGCGCTTTCGGCCAGGCGGACCTGGCCGGTCTGGAGAAGGCCGCCGAACGCATGGGTGCCGCTCTGGTGCTCGGCACGGTGGCCCGTACCGACGGCACCCCGCGACACGACCCCGAGCTGTTGGCGGCCGCGTACGACCGGATTTTCCGGACACATGGAAGGATCGGGCCATGGCGATGACTCCAGCGGTGAAGGACGAGATCAGCCGGCTCCCGGTCACCCGGGCCTGCTGTCGCAAGGCGGAGGTGTCGGCGATCCTGCGGTTCGCGGGCGGACTGCACATCGTGAGCGGCCGCATCGTGATCGAGGCGGAGCTGGACACCGGGGCGGCGGCACGGCGGCTGCGCAAGGACCTGCTGGAGATCTTCGGTCACTCCTCCGACCTCGTGGTGATGGCCCCCGGCGGGCTGCGGCGCGGCAGCCGCTTCGTCGTCCGGGTGGTCAAGGACGGCGAGCTGCTGGCGCGCCAGACCGGCCTCGTGGACGGCCGCGGCCGGCCGATCCGGGGGCTGCCCCCGGCGGTCGTCTCCGGCGCCACCTGCGACGCCGAGGCGGCCTGGCGCGGGGCCTTCCTGGCGCACGGCTCGCTCACCGAGCCGGGCCGCTCCTCCTCGCTGGAGATCACCTGCCCCGGCTCCGAGGCGGCGCTGGCGCTGGTCGGCGCGGCCCGTCGGCTCGGCATCCCGGCCAAGGCCCGCGAGGTGCGCGGGGTGGACCGGGTGGTCATCCGCGACGGTGACGCGATCGGCGCGCTGCTGACCCGGCTCGGCGCCCACGAGTCGGTGCTCGCCTGGGAGGAACGCCGGATGCGGCGCGAGGTCCGGGCCACCGCCAACCGGCTCGCCAACTTCGACGACGCCAACCTGCGCCGCTCGGCCCGCGCCGCGGTGGCGGCCGGCGCCCGGGTGCAGCGCGCGCTGGAGATCCTCGGCGAGGAGGTGCCCGAGCACCTGGCCGCGGCCGGCCAGCTGCGGATGCAGCACAAGCAGGCCTCGCTGGAGGAGCTGGGCGCGCTCGCCGACCCGCCGCTGACCAAGGACGCGGTGGCCGGCCGGATCCGCCGACTGCTGGCGATGGCCGACAAGCGGGCCGCCGAGCTCGGCCTGCCGAGCACCGAGGCCAACCTGACCGACGAGATGGCGCTCAACTGATCCAGCTCGCGCTCCGTTAGGACCCCCGCCCCGAGCCGAAGGGGAGCGCCGACCGTCGGCACCGGGTCGGAGCGTCCCGGAGGCGAGCGGGCGAGTAAGGGCCGGTGTCCGGATTCCGGGCACCGGCCGTCGGCGTCTCCGGGCGGGGACGGGAAACCGAAATTGGTCAAGACCACTTGACCAGGACCAACGGCCCGGGCGGGCAAGGACGGAGGGCCCGGAAGCGCGCCACGCCACGTCCTGCCAGGTGGCGCGATGTGCCCTCCCAGGGTCGGGAGGGGTAGGGTCGTAGGCGGTCGGGGACTTCCCAAATCTCATCCCCGTCGGCTCAGCGCCGGCGTACCTAACGAGGAGATCGGTTCGTGACGATCCGGGTAGGCATCAACGGCTTCGGCCGCATCGGCCGCAACTTCTTCCGCGCCGTCAAGGCCCAGGGTGCGGACATCGAGATCGTCGGTGTCAACGACCTCACCGACACGAAGACGCTGGCTCACCTGCTCAAGTACGACACCACCCTGGGTACCTTCCCGGGCGAGGTCTCGCACACCGAGGACAGCATCACCGTCGACGGCCACACCTTCAAGGTGACCGCCGAGCGTGACCCGGCCAACCTGCCGTGGGCCGCCCTGGGCGCCGACATCGTCGTCGAGTCCACCGGCATCTTCACCAAGGCCGAGGCTGCGAAGAAGCACCTCGCCGCCGGTGCCAAGAAGGTCATCATCTCGGCCCCCGCCACCGACGAGGACATCACCGTCGTCCTGGGTGTCAACGACGAGAAGTACGACGCGGCCAACCACCACGTCATCTCCAACGCCTCCTGCACCACCAACTGCGTGGCGCCGATGGCGAAGGTGCTGAACGAGAGCTTCGGCATCGTCAAGGGCCTGATGACCACCGTCCACGCGTTCACCAACGACCAGGTCACCCTGGACTTCCCGCACAAGGACCTGCGCCGTGCTCGTGCGGCGAGCCAGAACATCATCCCGACCTCGACCGGTGCCGCCAAGGCGACCGCCCTGGTCCTGCCGGAGCTGAAGGGCAAGCTGGACGGCACCTCGCTGCGCGTCCCGGTCCCGACCGGTTCCATCACGGACCTGGTCGTCACCCTGGAGCGCGAGGTCACCAAGGACGAGGTCAACGCGGCCTTCCAGAAGGCCGCGCAGGAGGGCCCGCTCAAGGGCATCCTGGCCTACACCGAGGACCCGATCGTCTCCTCGGACATCGTGAACGACCCGCACTCGTGCATCTTCGACTCGCAGCTCACCATGGTCCAGGGCAACCAGGTCAAGGTGCTCGGCTGGTACGACAACGAGTGGGGCTACTCGAACCGCGTCGTGGACCTGGTCGCCATCGTCGGTGGCCAGCTCTGACGCAGTGGGAGCTGACGTGATGTAGGGGCGAGGGCCCGGACGGCGAGAACACGCCGACCGGGCCCTCGCTCTGCGTACAAGGACTTCTCAGGCGGCCCCTGCGCCGTGCCGCCTCTGCGCATCGACCATCTCCCCAGGAGTAACCGAATCCCCGTGAAGACCATCGACGAACTCATCCAGGACGGCATCGAGGGCAAGCGCGTGTTCGTGCGCGCGGACCTGAACGTGCCGCTGGACGGCATCACGATCACCGACGACGGCCGGATCCGCGCCGTCGCCCCGACCATCGCCAAGCTCGCCGAGGCCGGCGCCAAGGTCGTCGTCGCGTCCCACCTCGGCCGCCCCAAGGGCGAGCCGGACCCGAAGTTCTCGCTCGCGCCGGTGGCCGCCCGCCTCGGCGAGATCCTCGGCAAGAACGTCTCCTTCGCCACCGACACCGTCGGTGACGGCGCGAAGGCCACCGTCGCCGCGCTGGCGAACGGCGAGGTCACGCTGCTGGAGAACCTGCGCTTCAACGCCGGTGAGACCAGCAAGGACGACGCCGAGCGCAAGGCCTTCGCCGAGCAGCTGGCCGCTCTGGCCGACCTCTACGTCGGCGACGGCTTCGGCGCCGTGCACCGCAAGCACGCCTCGGTCTACGACCTGCCGGCCCTGCTGCCGCACGCCGCCGGCGACCTGATCGCCACCGAGGTCGGCGTGCTGAAGAAGCTGACCGAGGACGTCAAGCGCCCGTACGTCGTGGTGCTCGGCGGCGCCAAGGTGTCCGACAAGCTCGCCGTGATCGACAACCTGCTGGAGAAGGCCGACCGGATCCTGGTCGGCGGCGGCATGGCGTACACCTTCCTCAAGGCCCAGGGCCACGAGGTCGGCATCTCGCTGCTGCAGGAGGACCAGATCCCGACCGTCCTGGAGTACCTGGACCGGGCGCAGAAGCGGGGCGTCGAGTTCGTCCTGCCGCTGGACGTCCTGGTCTCGGCCGACTTCCCGGACCTCAAGGGCAAGACCCCGGCGGTCTACGAGGTCGTCGACGCGGACAAGATCCCCGCCGACAAGGAGGGCCTGGACATCGGCCCGAAGACCCGCGAGCTGTACGCCTCGAAGCTGGCCGACGCGGGCACCGTGTTCTGGAACGGCCCGATGGGCGTCTTCGAGCACCCGGACTACGCGAACGGCACCAAGGCCGTCGCGCAGGGGCTGCTCGACAGCCCCGGTTTCACCGTGGTCGGTGGCGGCGACTCCGCCGCGGCCGTCCGCATCCTGGGCTTCGACGAGAACGCCTTTGGACACATCTCGACCGGCGGCGGCGCGAGCCTCGAGTACCTGGAGGGCAAGACCCTTCCCGGTCTCGCCGCTCTGGAGGACTGAAAGCATGACTGAGCGTCTCCCGCTGATGGCGGGCAACTGGAAGATGAACCTCAACCACCTTGAGGCCATCCAGCACACCCAGAAGCTGGCCTTCGCGCTGGCCGACAAGGACTACGCGGCCGTCGAGGTCGCTGTCCTGGTGCCGTTCACCGACCTGCGGTCGGTGCAGACCCTGGTCTTCGGCGACAAGCTGAAGATCAAGTACGGCTCGCAGGACATCTCGCAGCACGACGGCGGCGCCTACACCGGCGAGATCTCCGGCCCGATGCTGGCCAAGCTGCAGTGCGCCTACGCGGTGATCGGCCACTCGGAGCGCCGCCAGTACCACGGCGAGAACGAGGAGATCGTCAACGCCAAGGTCAAGGCCGCCTACCGGGCCGGGGTCACCCCGATCCTGTGCATCGGCGAGCCGCTGGAGATCCGCAAGGCCGGCACCCACGTCGAGTACACCCTGGCCCAGCTGGACGGCGCCCTGGAGGGCGTCCCGGCGGAGCAGGCCGAGTCGATCGTGGTCGCGTACGAGCCGGTCTGGGCGATCGGCACCGGCGAGGTGGCCACCCCGGAGGACGCGCAGGAGGTCTGCGCCGCCATCCGGACCCGGCTCGCCGAGCTGTACTCCGCCGAGCTGGCCGACAAGGTCCGTGTGCTGTACGGCGGTTCGGTGAAGTCGTCGAGCGCGGCCGGTCTGATGGCCAAGCCCGACATCGACGGCGGCCTGATCGGCGGTGCCTCGCTGGACGCCGACGAGTTCGTCAAGATCGTGCGCTACCGTGAGCAGGCAGTAGGCTAACGCCGCCGCAGCAACGTAGGCTTTGGGGCCGGACCGCCGTACGCGGCCCGGCCCCTTCGCGAAGATACGAGAGAGTTGGTCCCGTCGTGGTTCTCGGGTTCTCGATTGCCCTGATCATCTTCAGTGCGCTGATGATCCTGTTGGTGCTGCTGCACAAGGGGAAGGGCGGCGGTCTTTCCGACATGTTCGGTGGTGGCGCGATGTCCACCGGCGGCGGTTCGGCGGTGGCCGAGCGCAACCTCGACCGCATCACCATCGTGGTCGGTCTGGGCTGGTTCGCCTGCATCATCGTGCTGGGTCTGGTACTGAAGTACAAGAACTGACACAGGTCTGACGCCCCGTCGCCCGAGCGCCTATCCTGGGACGGTCGGGGGCGGAGGCGATGGTGGCGGATGCTTAAGTCCTGCTTACACTAGGACGACTTTCGCCACCGACGCGCACCGCGGCGGGTCGGCGCACCAGCACGCAGGGAGTCAGACCGTGGCAAGTGGCAACGCCATCCGTGGGAGCAGGGTCGGGGCAGGCCCGATGGGGGAGGCGGAGCGTGGTGAGTCCGCTCCGCGCAACAGGATCTCCTTCTGGTGCGCCAACAAGCACGAGACCAAGCCCAGCTTCGCCGCCGAAGCCGTCATCCCGGACACCTGGGACTGCCCGCGCTGCGGTTTCCCGGCCGGTCAGGACGAGCACAACCCGCCCGCGCCCTCGCGCAACGAGCCGTACAAGACCCACCTCGCCTACGTCCGGGAGCGGCGCACCGACGCCGACGGCGAGGCGATCCTCGCCGAGGCGCTGGCCAAGCTGCGCGGTGAGATCTGACCGGACGGCCGTAGGGCGTCGGACCTGCGGAAAGGGCGCCACCGTCGTCGACGGTGGCGCCCTTCGGTGTTTCCGCTGCCGGGCCGTTCCCGGCCGTCAGGCCGAGGCCGGCGGGTACAGCTGCGGGGGGATCCGGTCCGCGGCGGCGCGGTCCAGCAGCCACAGGGTGCGGCTGCGGCCGTACGCGCCGGAGGCCGGGGCCTGCAGCTCGCCGGGGCCGGACAGGGCCAGCGCCACGGCGCCCGCCTTGTCCTCGCCGGCGGCCAGCAGCCAGACCTCGCGGGCCGCCCGGATCGCCGGGAGGGTGAGCGAGATCCGGGTCGGCGGGGGCTTGGGGGCCCCGCGCACGCCGATCACGGTCAGCTCGGTCTCCCGCACGCCCGGGTGCTCCGGGAAGAGCGAGGCCACGTGGGTGTCCGGGCCGACGCCGAGCAGCAGCACGTCGAAGGCCGGGACGCCCAGCCGGTCGCCCGGCTCGGCGGCCTTCGCCAGCTCCTGGGCGTAGCGGGCCGCGGCGGCCTCCACGTCCGAGCCGTCCAGGCCGTCCGCGGCGGGCATCTCGTGCACCCGCGCCGGGTCCAGCGGGACGGCGTCCAGCAGCTCGGCGCGGGCCTGGACGGCGTTGCGGTCCGGGTCGGCGGCGGGCACGAAGCGCTCGTCGCCCCACCAGAGGTCCAGCCGGCCCCAGTCGACCGCGTCGCGCGCCGGGGAGGCGGCGATCGCGGCCAGCAGGGCGTTGCCGTTGCGGCCGCCGGTGAGCACCACCGAGGCGGTGCCGCGGGCGGCCTGGGCGTCCACGATCCGGGTGATCAGCCGGGCCGCGGCCGCCTGGGCCATCAGCTCCTTGTCCCGGTGGACGACCAGCTGCGGGGTCGCGGCGGTCATGCGCTCCCCTTGGCGGCGCGCTTGCCCGAGGCCTTCTTCGCCGGGGACTTCTCCGCGCTGTCGGCGGTCACCCGGGCCGGGTTGGCCACCGCGGCGTCGGCGGCCGCGGCCGCCGCCTCGCCCACGGAGTCGGCCGCGGCGGGCCCGGCCGCGACCGGGTCGGCTGCCGCCGGTCCGCCCTCGGCCGGCTCGCTCAGCCGCTCGACGGACGTGCGCACGGCCGTCGAGTAGATGTCGTCCGGGTCCAGTCGGCGCAGTTCCTCGGCGATCAGCTCCGAGGTCTCGCGCCGCTTGAGCGCCACCTGGCGGTCCGGCGAGCCGGGCATGGACAGGGTGCCCATCAGGCCGTCCGGGCGGTCCAGGGTGATGTCCCCGTCCTTGGTGCGCAGGTGCACCGCGGTGATGCCGGGGCCGCCGGTGACGACCCGCTCGACCGGTACCTGCAGCCGGTTGAGCAGCCACAGGCCGAGCAGCTCGACGCTGGGGTTGTAGGACTCGCCCTCGACCATCACCGAGGTGACGGTGGTCGGGCGCTGGTCCAGCGCGGCGGCCAGCATCGAGCGCCAGCCGGTGATCCGGGTCCAGGCCAGGTCGGTGTCGCCCGGGGTGTAGCTCTGGGCCCGCTGGGCGAGCTGGCCGACCGGGGACTCGGCGGTGACCGCGTCGGTGATCCGGCGCTGGGCGAGCGCGCCCAGCGGGTCCTGCGCCGGGTGGAGCGGCGCGTTGTCCGGCCACCAGACCACGGTCGGGGCGTCCGGCAGCAGCAGCGGCAGGACCACCGACTGGGCGTGCGAGGCGAGTTCGCCGTGCATGCGCAGGATGACCGTTTCTCCGGAGCCGGCGTCCGAGCCGACCAGGATCTCGGCGTCCAGCCGGGTCTCGGCGCGGGCCCGGGGCGAGCGGCCCGCGCGCTTGATCACCGCGAGGGTGCGCATCGGGTGCTCGCGGGAGGCCTCGTTGGCGGCCTTGAGGGCGTCGTAGGCGCTGCCCTCGTCGGTCACGATCACCAGGGTGAGCACCATGCCGGCGGCGGTGGAGCCGCTGGTCCGGCGCGCCTCCATCAGCGCGGCGTTGATCTTGCTGGACGTCGTGTTGGTGAGGTCGATCTTCATGGCCGGCGCCAGCTCCTGCCGTCTCGTGCGAGCATCTCGTCCGCCTCGGCGGGACCCCAGGTGCCCGCCGCGTACTGGGCGGGCTTGCCGTGGGCGTCCCAGTACTTCTCGATCGGGTCGAGGATCTGCCAGGAGAGCTCGACCTCCTGGTGACGCGGGAACAGGTTGGCGTCGCCGAGCAGCACGTCGAGGATGAGCCGCTCGTACGCCTCCGGGCTGGACTCGGTGAAGGACTCGCCGTAGGCGAAGTCCATCGTGACGTCCCGGACCTCGAAGGAGGTGCCCGGCACCTTGGAGCCGAACCGCACCGTCACGCCCTCGTCCGGCTGGACCCGGATGACCAGGGCGTTCTGCCCCAGCTCCTCGGTCGCGTAGGAGTCGAACGGCAGGTACGGGGCGCGCTGGAAGACCACCGCGATCTCGGTGACCCGACGGCCCAGCCGCTTGCCGGTGCGCAGGTAGAACGGGACGCCCGCCCAGCGGCGGTTGTTGATCTCCAGCTTGATGGCCGCGTAGGTGTCGGTCTTGGAGTCCGGGTCGATGCCGTCCTCGTCCAGGTAGCCGACGACCTCCTCGCCGCCCTGCCAGCCGGACGCGTACTGGCCGCGCACGGTGTGCCGGCCGAGGTCGGCCGGGAGCTTGACGGCGCTGAGCACCTTGAGCTTCTCGGCCACCAGCGCCTTCGGGTGGAAGGAGGCCGGCTCCTCGATGGCGGTGAGCGCCATCAGCTGCAGCAGGTGGTTCTGGATGACGTCACGGGCGGAGCCGATGCCGTCGTAGTAGCCGGCCCGGCCGCCGATGCCGATGTCCTCGGCCATGGTGATCTGCACGTGGTCGACGTACGACCGGTTCCAGATCGGCTCGAACATCTGGTTGGCGAAGCGCAGCGCCAGGATGTTCTGGACCGTCTCCTTGCCCAGGTAGTGGTCGATCCGGAAGACCTCGTCGCGCGGGAAGACCTCGTGCACGACCTTGTTGAGCTCCTGGGCGCTCTCCAGGTCGTGGCCGAAGGGCTTCTCGATGACGGCGCGGCGCCAGGAGCCCTGCGGCGGGTCGGCCAGGCCGTGCTTCTTCAGCTGCTGGACGACGGTCGGGAAGAACTTCGGCGGGACGGACAGGTAGAAGGCGAAGTTGCCGCCGGTGCCCTGGGCCTTGTCCAGCTCCTCGATGGTCTCGCGGAGCTTGTCGAAGGCCTGGTCGTCGTCGAACGTGCCGTGGACGAACCGCATGCCCTTGGCGAGCTGCTGCCACACCTCCTCCCGGAACGGGGTGCGGGCGTGCTCCTTGACCGCGTCGTGGACCTCCTGGGCGAAGTCCTCGTCGTCCCACTCGCGGCGGGCGAAGCCGACCAGCGAGAAGCCCGGCGGCAGCAGGCCGCGGTTGGCCAGGTCGTAGATGGCCGGCATCAGCTTCTTGCGGGACAGGTCGCCGGTGACTCCGAAGATGACCAGGCCGGACGGCCCCGCGATGCGCGGGAGCCGCCGGTCGGAGGGGTCACGAAGCGGGTTGACGGGGCGCGACGGGAGATCGTCCGCGTCCGACTCCGACGTCAACTCGGGGAAATCAGTGCTCACTTGGTGTGCTCCGCTTTCGTGCGCTGGCTGTGTGAGCGGGGGTCACTTCTCGCCGGCGAAGGTGGCCAGCGAGGTGGTGACGGTGTCGAGCAGTTCCTGCCAGGACTGCTCGAACTTCTGCACGCCCTCGTCCTCCAGCACCTGGACCACGTCGTCGTAGTCCACGCCGGCGGCCGCGATGGCGTCCAGGACGGCCTTGGCGTCGGCGTAGTTGGGGACGATGGTGTTGCCGGTGATCACGCCGTGGTCGCCGGTGGCGTCCAGGGTGGCCTCGGGCATGGTGTTGACCGTGCCGGGGGCGACCAGCTCGGTGACGTACAGGGTGTCCGGCAGGGCCGGGTCCTTGACGCCGGTGGAGGCCCACAGCGGACGCTGCGGCTTGGCGCCGGCGGCCTCCAGCGAGCGCCAGCGGGCGCTGCCGGCGGTCTTGCCGTCGACCGAGCCGAAGACCTCCTCGTACGCCTGGTAGGCGAGGCGGGCGTTGGCCAGCGCGGCCTTGGAACGCAGGTTCCTGGCCTCGCCGCCGATCTTGTCCAGGCGCTTGTCGATCTCGGTGTCCACGCGGGACACGAAGAAGGAGGCGACCGACTCGATCTGGGAGAGGTCCAGACCCTTGGCCTTGGCGGTCTCCAGACCGGTCAGGTAGGCGTCGATGACGGCCTTGTAGCGGTCCAGGGAGAAGATCAGCGTGACGTTGACGCTGATGCCCAGGCCGATGACCTCGGCGATGGCGGGCAGGCCGGCCTTGGTGGCGGGGATCTTGATCAGCACGTTCGGGCGGTCGACCAGCCACCACAGCTGCTTGGCCTCGGCCACGGTCGGGGCGGTCTCGTGCGCCAGGCGCGGGTCGACCTCGATGGAGACCCGGCCGTCGCGGCCGTTCGAGGCGTCGTAGACCGGGCGCAGCACGTCGGCCGCGTCGCGCACGTCCGAGGTGGTGATCATGCGGATCGCCTCGTCGGTGGTGACCTTGCGGACGGCCAGGTCGCGCAGCTGGCTGTCGTAGGAGGTGTCGCCGCTGCCGGCGATGGCCTTCTGGAAGATGGTCGGGTTGGTGGTGACGCCCACCACGTGCTTGTTCTGCACCAGCTCGGCCAGGTTGCCGGAGTTCAGCCGCTTGCGGCTGAGGTCGTCCAGCCAGATCGCAACGCCTTCGTCGCTGAGGCGCTTCAGTGCGTCAGTCATGGTGCTTCAGTCCTTCGTCTTCTTCTGCGTGGGGTAGTCAGAGGGAGCCGCGTGCCCGCGTGCGGGCGGGCACGCGGCCCGAAGCGGTTAGCGGTTGACGGCTTCGAGGGAGCGCAGGGCGTTGTGCGCCTCGGCCACCACGCGCTCGGCGGTCAGGCCGAACTCCTCGAACAGGACCTTGTAGTCGGCGGAGGCGCCGAAGTGCTCCAGGGAGACGATCCGGCCGTGGTCGCCGACCAGCTCGCGCCAGCCCTGGGCGATGCCGGCCTCGACCGAGACGCGGGCCTTGACCGACGGCGGCAGCACGCTGTCGCGGTAGGCCTGGTCCTGCTCCTGGAACCACTCGAAGGACGGGACGGAGACGACCCGGGTGGCGATGCCCTCGGCCTCCAGCACCTCGCGGGCCTGGACGGCCAGCTGGACCTCGGAGCCGGTGCCCAGCAGGATCACCTGCGGGTCGCCGTTGCCGGCCTCGGCCAGCACGTAGGCGCCCTTGGCGGTGCCCTCGGCGGAGGCGAAGACCTCGCGGTCGAAGGTCGGGACGTTCTGGCGGGTGAGGGCCAGGCCGACCGGGCCGGGGTGGCTGGTCTGGCGCTCGATCACGGTGCGCCAGGCGACGGCCGTCTCGTTGGCGTCGGCCGGACGGACCATGGACAGGCCCGGGATGGCGCGCAGCGAGGCCATGTGCTCGACCGGCTGGTGGGTCGGGCCGTCCTCGCCGAGGCCGATCGAGTCGTGCGTCCAGACGTAGGTGACCGGCAGCTTCATCAGCGCGGCCAGGCGGACGGCCGGGCGCATGTAGTCCGCGAAGACCAGGAAGGTGCCGCCGTACACGCGGGTCTTGCCGTGCAGCGCGATGCCGTTCATGGTCGAGCCCATGGCGTGCTCGCGGATGCCGAAGTGGATCGTCCGGCCGTACGGGCTGGCGGACTTCAGCGGGTTGCCCTCGGGGAGGAAGGAGCTGTCCTCGTCGATCGTGGTGAGGTTGGACTCCGCGAGGTCGGCCGAGCCGCCCCACAGCTCCGGGATCACCGCGCCGAGCGCCTTGAGGGTCTCGCCGGAGGCCTTGCGGGTGGCGACGTCCTTGCCGGCCGGGAAGGAGGGGATGGCCTTCTTCCAGCCCTCGGGCAGCTCGCCCGCCTGGATGCGGTCGAACTCCGCGGCCCGGTTCGCGTTGGCGGCGCGCCAGGCGTCGAAGCCCAGCTGCCACTGGTCACGGGCGGCCTTGCCGCGCTTGATGACCTGGCGGGCGTGCCCGATGACCTGGTCGCTGACCTCGAAGGTCTTCTCCGGGTCGAAGCCCAGGACCTTCTTGGTGGCGGCGATCTCGGCGGCGCCGAGCGCGGAGCCGTGCGCCTTGGCGGTGTTCTGGGCGTCCGGGGCGGGCCAGGCGATGATCGTCCGCATCGCGATCAGCGACGGCCGGGAGGTCTCGGCCTTGGCCGCCTCCAGCGCACCGGCGAGGGCCTCGACGTCGATGTCGCCGCTGGCCTTCGGGGTGACGCGCTGCACGTGCCAGCCGTAGGCCTCGTAGCGCTTGAGCACGTCCTCGGAGAAGGCGGTCTCGGTGTCGCCCTCGATCGAGATGTGGTTGTCGTCGTACAGGGCGACCAGGTTGCCCAGCTTCTGGTGGCCGGCCAGCGAGGAGGCCTCGGCGGAGATGCCCTCCTCCAGGTCGCCGTCGGAGACGATCGCCCAGACGGTGTGGTCGAAGGGGGACTCCCCGGCGGCCGCCTCCGGGTCGAACAGGCCGCGCTCGTAGCGGGCGGCCATCGCCATGCCGACCGCGTTGGCGATGCCCTGGCCGAGCGGTCCGGTGGTGGTCTCGACGCCGGCGGTGTGGCCGTGCTCGGGGTGGCCCGGGGTGCGGCTGCCCGCGACCCGGAAGGCCTTGAGGTCGTCCAGCTCCAGGCCGTAGCCCGAGAAGTACAGCTGGGTGTAGAGGGTCAGGCTGGTGTGCCCGGGGGAGAGGACGAAGCGGTCGCGGCCGACCCAGGCCGGGTCGGTCGGGTCGTGGCGCAGGAAGCGCTGGAAGATCAGGTAGGCCGCGGGGGCCAGCGACATGGCCGTCCCGGGGTGCCCGTTACCGACCTTCTGGACAGCGTCCATCGCCAGGACCCGCGCCGTGTCAACCGTGCGCTCGTCCAGGTCGCTCCACTCGAATGCGTTCTTCGGCGCAGTGCTCACCCTGTCTCAGGGCTCCTTCCATGGTGAAGAGTGACCCCGTGAATGGGGACCGGGTCGGCCACGGCGCTGTGGGCCCGACTGTGGATGGTGCCGGTCACGGAGGGTAGATCCCGCTTCTCCGTGCGAGCCTACCGTCCGGGCCGGGGCTCACCCTCCGTGCCGGGACAACCGGGATTTCCGCATGGTGATTCCCACTAGGGCGTTCTGGCGTGTTTTGTCCCAGCCTCTCCCGGTTCGGCGGCACGCGCCGCCCGGGTGGTCGGGACGGGTTGCGCGGGGCCCGCCGGGGCCGTTTCGTGCCTTCACCCAGTCGGCCCAGTCGGCCCCGCGGCATCCGCCTCGCCGGGGGACCCCGGAGCCGGAAGGGATATATGGAGCGTCTAAGGTGGCGTGGTACGCGCAGAGCGGACGATTCGGGACCCTTCGTTCCTGTGGACGCCTGCGAGGATTCATCTTCAGTTGGGGTGTTAGTGACCGCCGTCGAAACCCGTCCCGCCGGGGTCACCGGGGCGACTCCTGCGCACCGGCCGCTCGGGGCCCGTGTCGGCGCGTTCGTCGCACTGACCAAGCCGCGGATCATCGAGCTGCTGCTGATGAGCACGGTGCCGGTGATGTTCCTGGCCCAACAGGGCGTGCCGAACATGCTGTTGGTGCTGAAGGTCGTGGTCGGCGGCTACCTGTCGGCGGGCGGCGCCAACGCCCTCAACATGTACATCGACCGCGACATCGATGCGCTGATGACCCGTACCGAGCGGCGACCGATCGTCACCGGGATGGTCTCCCCGCGCGAGGCGCTGGTCTTCGGCATCACGCTCGGTGTCGTCTCCACCCTGCTGCTCGGCTTCGGCGTCAACTGGCTCTCCGCCGCACTGGCGCTCGGCGCGCTGCTGTTCTACGTGTTCGTCTACACGCTGGGGCTCAAGCGGCGCACCTCGCAGAACATCGTCTGGGGCGGCATCGCCGGCTGCATGCCGGTGCTGATCGGCTGGTCCTCGGTGACCGACTCGGTCTCCTGGGCGGCGATCGCACTGTTCCTGGTGGTCTTCTTCTGGACCCCGCCGCACACCTGGGTGCTGTCGATGAAGGTGCGCGACGACTACGAGCGGGCCGGCGTGCCGATGCTGCCGGTCGTCAAGGGCAACGTGGCGGTCGGCAAGCAGGTCGTCGCCTACTCCTGGGTGATGGTCGCGGTCTCGCTGGCGGTCTGGCCGCTCGGGCACATGAGCTGGCTGTACCCGGTCTCCGCGGTGCTGCTCGGCGGGTTCTGGCTGCGCGAGGCGCACGCGCTGTACGGGCGGGCGAAGGCCGGGATCGTGGGCGCCAAGCTGAAGGAGATGCGGCTGTTCCACTGGTCGATCACCTACCTGTCGCTGCTGTTCGTGGTGTGCGCGATCGACCCGTTCGTGAAGTAGGGCTCGGTTGTTGGAGGAAGAGCCCCGGTCCTGGCGGACCGGGGCTCTTCTGCCTTTTCTGCCTTTACCGGGTTGGTAGTTCGGAGGGGCCGACGTGGCCGTCCAGCCAGTCCCGGAGCGGCTGGGAGGCGCGCAGGAAGGCGGCGATCCGGGTGCCGGCGGCCTTCGTGCCCAGCCACGTCGCGGGCTCCCACTCCTGCCAGGCCACCAGGCCCTTGTGGCGCAGCAGCTCGATCCGCGGATGGTCCTTGGGGTAGCCGCGCGGGGCCGACTTGAGGCTGTCCCGGCCGTGGACCTGCGGGCCGGCCTTCTCGACGGCGGCGATCACCCGCAGCAGCTCGGCGCCGCCGACGTCCTCGGCGACGGCGGCGCGGTAGCGGTCCAACTGGTCCGGGGCGAGCTGGTACATCCCGTTGCCGCAGGCCAGGCCGTCGGCGGAGAGCTGGATGTAGCCGCCGGTCTCCAGGTGGGCGCCGATGTGCGTCTTGTACGGGGACTTGTCGGCGCTGAACCGGACGTCCCGGTTGGGGCGGAAGATCTTCCCCGGCCCGAACTCCGGCTCCAGCTCGGCGAGCAGCAGCTCCATCGGGGCGCGTACGGCGTCGTCGTACTGCTCCTTGTGGGCCTGCCAGAAGGTCTTGGAGTTGTCGGCTTCGAGGTGCTCGTAGAAGTCGAGGGCCTCGGCCGGCCAGCCTGTGAACGTCATGCTCCGAGTATGTGTCCCGGTGCACAGGGCGCTCCCGTCGCCAGCTTCTCTACCGGTGGGTAGCATGCGGACATGAGCAGCGCAGAGACCGCCACCGCCGCCGCGCCGGACGCCCGCACCGAGCGCCGCGCCAAGCGCATCGCCAAGCACCTGACCACCTTCGCCCAGCAGCACGGCGGCAGCGCCGACGCGGTCGTCGAGTACGTCGGCGCCGTGGCCACCCGCATCGTCGTGGTCGGCGCGGACGGCGCCTGGGGTGACCAGGTCGCCCCGACCTACGCCGTCGGCCGCCGGGCGGCGGAGCTGGCGGGGCTGACCCTGCACGAGAACTTCGAGGGCGAGCTGGGGCTCAGGGTCAAGACCAGCGCGTACGAGTGGAAGCGCATGGCGGGCATCCAGCTCGGCGGCTGAGGCCTCCGCGTTCGTCCGATGGCCCGGCTCCCCCAGACGGGGGAGCCGGGCCGTCGTCTTTGGGTGGGGAGACTCCAGCCAGGCCCGTCCTGGTGGCCGATCCGGACGCGGTGCCCCGCGGTTGTGATGACCTTGATCCTCGACGTCAACTGATCCTGGTCAGGCATGGGGCGGTCGGCGAGGCGCCCCGCTGTAGGGTCGAGTGGTGGCAACTCTGGCGCTCTTCGACATCGACAAGCAGGCGCTGCCTGAGGTCCCCGCAGAAGCAGTGGAGCACGGCGAGGTCTTCACCCGCGGTTGGGTCGTTGAGCTCATCCTCGATCTGCTCGGCTACACGCCGGACATGGACCTCGCGGAGCTGAAGGTCGTCGAGCCTGCTTGTGGTGCAGGGGCGTTCCTCGGCGTGATCGCTTCACGGATCAGTGCTTCATGTCGAGCCCACGGTCGTCCGATCACCGACGCGGTGAACGCCGTCCAGGCGTTCGACCTGCTCGGGCGCAACGTGGCCGAGAGCCGGGGAGTCGTCGAGCAGCGCCTCCACGATGACGGTTGGGGGCGAAGCGCGGCGCGGAAGGTTGCCTCGCACTGGGTGAATCAGGGCGATTACCTTCTCCAGGCCGACGCCGAGCACCGTGCGGATTTCGTCGTCGGCAATCCTCCCTACATCAGGCTGGAGGATGTACCCGCCGACCGGATGGACGCCTATCGCAGCGCCTGTTCAGCGATGGGAGGCCGCGCCGACATCTACATCGGCTTCTACGAGGTGGCGCTCCGGAGCCTGCGGCCGGGGGGTCGGCTCGGTTTCATCTGTGCGGACCGTTGGATGAGGAACCAGTACGGCCGTAAGCTCCGTCAGCTGGTGACGAGGCAGTTCAGCATGGACCTGGCGCTGGTGATGCACGACGTGGACGCCTTCCAGGAGCAGGTCTCGGCGTACCCCGCTGTCACGATCATCTCTCGTCAGGTGCAGGGCGGTGCGGTTGCCGCCGACACGACCCGCGTGTTCGGGGAACCGGAGGCCCGTGACTTCCTTGCCTGGTACGAGTCCGAGGAGAGGAAGCCGATTGCCACGGCCGCCTTTCAGGCGGCTCCTCTGCCGCACTGGTTTCCCGGCGAGGACTCCTGGCCGGCGGCCTCACCTGCCAGGCTCGCCGTTCTCGAAGACCTTGGCGACCGGTTTCGGCTGTTGGAGGACGAAACCACGGGGACACGCGTCGGCATCGGTATCGCGACCGGTGCGGACAAGGTCTTCATCACCGATGATCGTGAACTCGTCGAGCCGGATCGGCTTCTGCCCCTGGCCATGGTCCGGGACACCACCAGCGGCTCCATCGACTGGAGCGGGTCCTGCCTGGTGAATCCGTGGAACTCCCAGGGCGACCTGGTGGACCTTGCCGGCTATCCGAAACTCGCCGCCTACTTCCGCCGACACAGCGGGGTCCTGCGTAAGAGGTACGTCGCGGTCAAGCAGCCCGACCGTTGGTACAAGACGATCGACAAGGTCGACCACAGACTGACGAGCCGGCCCAAGCTTCTCTTCCCGGACATGAAGCTGACGATCCATCCGGTGCTCGACGAAGGGACGCTGTACCCTCACCACAACCTGTACTTCATCGTCTCGGACGTCTGGGACATGCGGGTGCTCGGTGGCCTGCTCCTCTCCAAGGTGGCCGAGGCGTTCGTGGAGGCGTACGCGGTCAAGATGCGTGGGGGAACTCTCCGCTTCCAGGCGCAGTACCTCCGCAAGATCCGTGTTCCGGACCCGGCGGCCATCGCCGCGGAGGACCGTGTTGCCCTGGCCGACGCCTTCGACAGGCGGGACGTGAAGGCGGCCACCGATGCAGCACTGCGTGTCTACGGGCTTACCGAGCTGCCCGATTAGGAGGAACCGACCTTGACGGTCAGCCGCCAGGACTTCGAGGACGCCGTTGCGGCGTACTGGGGTGTCAAGCAGGCCCAGAAGGATCAGTCGGCAATCAAGGCCGCAGTCGGTGCCGGTACCGCGGGCTCTGTCAGAGGTGGCAAGCACTTCGATTCCATCGCGGCCCTTCTGGCGAAGTTCTTCCTCGAAGCGGGCTATCCGCGTGAGAGCATCCGGATCGCCAAGTCCCAGCGTCTGGAGCTCCCTGGCTACTACAGGCCCCAGAAGCAGTGGGACGTCGTCGTCGCTTACGAGAACACACTGGTGGCCGCTTTCGAGCTGAAGGCCCTGGGCGGGCCGTCCTTCGGCAACAACTACAACAACCGGGTTGAAGAGGCCCTCGGCAGCGCTGTCGACCTTCGAAGGGCCGCATTGGCCGACCTCTATCCCGGCGAGAAGCCCTGGCTCGGGTACTTCTTCATCATGCAGGACGAGGAAGGATCGAGGCGGCCCGTGAAGCCGGCTGCGGGGGCCTTCCCCGTAGAGGACATTTGGCGCGGCAAGTCCTATCAGGAGCGGTTCGGAATCTTCTGCCAGCGGTTGATGGCCGAGCAGATCTACGACTCCGTTTGCTACGTCACGTCGTCCGCGACCGACCCGAAGCCGAGCGAGCCCGTAGCCAGCCTGGACTGGAGGCACTTCTCCGCTGCCATAAACGCGCGGATCGGGTACTTGCAGGAACTGGGGCTGCCGAAGCCGCATTGGCCGCACGAAACGCTGTCCAGGGACCTCGGCCAGGGCTGATCTGCCTGATCGATACGTGAGCGTGTCGTGTCATAGGCACCGGGATATGGCGAAGGCCCCCATCCTTTGGGATGGGGGCCTTCGGTGATGCTCAGACTGCGGCGGGCTGGGGGGTCTGGGTGGGGAGTTGCTCCGGAGTGTCCTCCGCCGCGCGGGTGCGGAGGGCGAGGGGGATGCGGAGGGCGGCGATCCAGGTGAGGGTGGCGCCCAGCATGTGGAGGACGACCATCAGCTCGGGGGCGTCCGTGAAGTACTGGATGAAGCCGAGGACGCCCTGGAGGAGCAGGACGACCAGGAGTTCCTTGGTGCGGGACTTCGCGGCCTGCGGGGCCTTGATCGCGGCGAACACGAAGATCATCGCGATGGTGAGGCCGACCGAGATGAAGGCGAAGTCGGCGTGGAACTGCGCGAGCCGGTCGTAGTCGATCGGGATGCGGGGGACGATCTTGTTGTCCTGGGGCGTGCCCGGGTGGTGGCCGGCGCCGGTGACCAGGGTGCCCGCCGCGACCAGCAGGCCGACGACCGTCACCAGGACGTAGGAGAGTTGGTGGATCGGGCGGGCCACCGAGAGCTTCGGTGCGCCGTCGCCTTCCTTCGAGCGCTCCCACATCAGCAGGGCCACCCAGACCAGCGCCATCGCGGCGATCATGTGCAGCGCCACGGTGTACGGGTTCAGGCCGGTCAGCACGGTGATGCCGCCGAGGACGGCGTTGCTCATCACCAGCCAGAACTGGGCCCAGCCGAGCTTGGTCATGCCGTGCCGCCAGGGGCGGTGGCACCGCGCCGCCAGGATGGCCCAGCCGACGGCGGCGCTCAGCACGTAGGTGAGCATCCGGTTGGTGAACTCGACGATGCCGTGGAAGCCCATCTCGGGGGTGGGCGTGAGGCTGTCGGCGGTGCAGCGGGGCCAGGTCGTACAGCCGAGGCCGGAGGCGGTGAGCCGGACGGCGCCGCCGGTGACGACGATCACCACGCTCATCACCAGCGCGGCGAACGTGGCGCGCCGGACCATTGCGGCGGTGGGCTGCCAGCGCTCGGCGAGCAGGGAGAAGGGGGTACGCACGGGTCAATCGTAGGTGGCCTTACGGGCGATCTTGGGGCGGGGCACGGCGTGCGGCGGCCGAGGGGCAAACGGGACTGTTCGGGCAAGGCGGTCATTGGTCTTGACCATTCACCCGTTTGGCCGAAAGAGTGCCGAATGGTCCATACCTTTTTTCGGGCCACTCCCACTTCCCGCACGTAAGCGGAGATCCTGCACATGCGCATACCCACATCCGCCGCCGCGCTCGCGGTCGGCGGCTCGCTCGCTTTGGCCGGGCTGATCGCTCCGGCCGCACACGCCGTCGCCGCCGACCAGGAGTGCCGCAGCCTCGGGGTCGCCAACCTCTACGGAGAGTTCATCGAGGGCGACGACACCCACACCCCCGACGCCGAGGGCGCCGTCGCCGTCGGCGGCAACGCGAACTTCACCGGGGGCTTCTCGGTCGGCCAGGAGCTGACCGCCGCCGAGGTCGACGCCCTGCCCGGCAAGAACGCCCTCGTGGTGGCCGGCAAGATCACCGGCAGTAACACCCAGGTGATGAAGGGCAACGGCGTCTACGGCTCGAAGGCCGACGGCGCCGTCGTCCAGGCCCACGCCGGCTCGATCGCCCAGGGCGCCTCGCCGATCGACTTCAAGGCCGAGTTCGCCAAGCTGCGCTCCGCCGCCGGCTCGCTGGCCGCCGTGCCGCAGACCGCCGGGGCCACCGTCGAGGCCAAGGGTGCCGAACTCACCTTCACCGGTGGCGACGCCAAGTACAACAGCTTCACCGTGGACGCCGCGAAGCTCCAGGGCGCCAAGGACGTCTTCATCAAGGTGCCGGCCGGCGCGGTCACCGTCATCAACGTGACCGGTGGCTCGTACGACATGGCGGCGGCCGGTACCACCGGCTTCCACCTGTGGGACGCGGGCACGTCGGCCTTCGTGCTGGACGACAAGCTGCAGAGCGCCGCGGGCGGCGCGATCCGGGCCAAGCTGCTCTGGAACTTCCCGACCGCGACCAAGGTGGTCAAGAACAGCAAGGCCGCCTGGGCGGGCACGGTGCTCGCGCCGAACGCCGCCTTCGACCTCGGCAGCGGCGGTCCGGTCAACGGTTCGGTGATCGCGGCCTCGCTGACCGGCAAGGGCGGCGCGGAGACCCACCACTACCCGTTCACCGGCTGCCTGCCCGGCACCGTGCTGCCGACCACTCCGGCCACGCCGCCGGTCACCCCGCCGGTGACGCCGCCGGCCACGCCGAGCGGCACCCCGACCACTCCGGCCACGCCGGGCCACTCGGCGAGCCCGTCCGGCTCCCCGAGCGCCCCGGCCTCCGGGAAGCCGAGCCCGGGCGGCTCGTCGAGCCCGTCCGCCTCCTCCTCGGCTGCCGTGCCGGGTGCCTCGTCCTCCGCCGGTCCGTCCGCCCAGGCGAACGAGGGCGGCAACCTGGCGCACACCGGCTCCGGCCCGGTGCTGCCGCTGGCGATCGCCGGTGCGGTGGCGCTGGCGGCCGGTGGCGGGATCGTGGTGGCGGCCCGGCGCAGGGCGGCCAAGAAGGCCTGACGCGTCGGAACGCTTCGCGGGTCCGTCGACTGATCGACAATGGCGCCTTCGGTGATCGAGCCTGATCGCCGGGGGCGCTCTTCTCTGGCCAAGGTGACGAAGTTCATTCAAGTTTGCCGATTCCGCGTTCTGCGAGGTGGCAGCCGTGATGGGCTGGCCATGCACATCCGGGGACGGACGGACAGACGAAATCCGGTCGTACGGCGGGGTGTGGTGAGGTGCGGGAGTGCCGGTAGAGTCCCCGGACACGACGTGGCGGGCCCCGCGAACCACCCACAACACGCCTGCTGCGCAAGACCGTTCGGAGGGGAACAGGGTAATGGCGCGACAGCAGCGGCACACTCGGATGGGCGCGGCGGCACTCGCCGGTACGGCGGCGGCCGGAATTCTCCTGCCGCTGGCACTGGCCACCAGCGCCTCGGCGCACATCCCGACCTGGTCGACGACCTGCGACAAGGTCGTGATCGACCTGATCAACTACAGCCCCAAGCCTGACGTGAAGAACACCGTCAGCCTCACCATCGGCGACGACAAGGTCCTGGACGCCAAGGAGTTCCCGGCGGAGTTCCACGGCACCTTCCCGGTGAAGGACCACGACGCCCCGATCACGGCGCACCTGGTGGTCAAGACCACCGAGACCCCGGCCGAGAAGGGCTGGAGCATCGACGAGACCAAGACCATCGCGCCGTGTCACACCCCGACCCCGACGCCCACCCCGACCCCCACCAAGACGCCCACCCCCACCCCCACCCCGACGCCGACCGACACCCCGTCGGCGACGCCCACCCCGAGCAGGACCCCGTCGGCCACCCCCACGCCCACCCCGAGCAGGACCACGGTGGCCCCGGCGGCGCCCGCGCCCAGCGCCCCGGCGCTGGCCCAGACCGGTAGCAGCGACGCCACCCCGATCATCGCGGCGGCCGGCGCCGGCGTGCTGCTGGTCGGCGGTGCGCTGGTGCTGGTGGCCCGCAAGCGCCGTGGCGGCAGCGAGAGCTGACGGTCAGTCAGTCGAAAACAGCGACGCCCCCGGCCTCAACAGGCCGGGGGCGTCGGGTCGTTCGGGCCGGAGTCACTCCCAGCGGAAGAACCGGGCGGCCGCGGCCAGCCCCAGCACGGACCAGGCGGCCAGGATGCCGAGGTCCGACCAGGGCACCCCGGCGCCGTGCTGGAGCACCGAGCGCAGGCCGTCGGAGAGCGCCGAGATCGGCAGCAGTTCCAGCACCGACCGCACGGCGTCCGGGAACTTGCTCAGCGGCACGATCACCCCGCCGGCCAGCAGCAGCAGGATGAACACCAGGTTGGCGGCGGCCAGGGTGGCCTCGGCCTTGAGGGTGCCGGCCATCAGCAGGCCGAGCCCGGAGAAGGCGGCGGTGCCCAGCACCAGCAGGGCGGCGACGGCCAGCGGGTTGCCGTGCGGGGACCAGCCGAGCGCCAGGGCGATCACCGACAGCAGGGCGACCTGCAGCACCTCGGTGACCAGGACGCAGCCGGTCTTGGCGGTCAGCAGCGTCCAGCGCGGCAGCGGGCTGGCGCCGAGCCGCTTGAGCACGCCGTAGCGGCGCTCGAAGCCGGTGGCGATGGCCTGCCCGGTGAAGGCGGTGGACATCACGGCGAGCGCGAGCAGGCCGGGCGCCAGGAAGTCGACCCGCTTGCCGGGGCCCTCCACGGCGACCACGTCGACGGCGGAGAACAGCACCAGCAGCACGGTGGGGATGACCACGGTGAGCAGCAGCTGCTCACCGTTGCGCAGCAGCATCCTCGTCTCGAAGGCGGTCTGGGCCAGCAGCATCCGGCCGACGGGCGCCGCGCCCGGCTTCGGGGAGTAGTCCGCGGCGGTCACGTCCGTCGTGGCGGTCGCGTCCGTAGGGGTGGTCACGAGCGGAGCTCCCGTCCGGTCAGGTCGAGGAAGACGTCTTCGAGGCTGCGGCGCTGCACGGCCAGCCGTTCGGGCAGCACGCCGGCGGAGGCGCACCAGGCGGTGACGGCGGCGAGCAGTCGGGCGGGTTCGAGCGGAGCCCCGACCCGGTAGCTGCCGGGGGCGGTCTCGACGGCGGTGGCGCCCGCGGGCAGCTCGGCGAGCAGCGGGCCGAGGTCGAGTCCGGGCGGGCCGTCGAAGCGCAGGGCGTCCTCGGCGCCGTCGCGGCAGAGCTCCTCGGTGGTGCCGCCGGCGATGACCTTGCCGCGGTCGACGATGGCGACGTGGTCGGCGAGCTGCTCGGCCTCGTCCATGTGGTGGGTGGTGACCACCACGGTGACGCCGTCCCGGCGCAGGTCGCGGACCAGGTCCCAGGTGGCGCGGCGGGCCTGCGGGTCGAGTCCGGCGGTGGGCTCGTCCAGGAAGACCAGCTCGGGGCGGCCGACCACGGCCATCGCCAGGGCGAGCCGCTGCTGCTGGCCGCCGGAGAGCCGGCGGTAGGTGGTGCGGCCGCAGGAGCCGAGGCCGAGGCGTTCGACCAGGGCGTCCACGTCCAGCGGGTGGGCGTGCAGCTTGGCGGTGTGCCGCAGCATCTCGACCGCGCGCGCGCCCGCGTACACGCCCCCGGACTGGAGCATCACGCCGATCCGGGGTCGCAGCGCCTCGTTCTGGGTGACCGGGTCGAGGCCGAGGACGCGGACGGTGCCGGCGTCGGGGCGGCGGTAGCCCTCGCAGGTCTCGATGGTGGTGGTCTTGCCGGCGCCGTTGGGGCCGAGGACGGCGGTGATCGCGCCGCTGGTGATGGTCAGGTCAAGACCGTCCACCGCGCTTTTGTCGCCGTAGCGCTTGACCAGCCCGGCGACCTGGACCGCGGGTTCGGAATGCATACCGGCGAGTCTAAGAGGGCCGAACGGACGGGCCCGACACCGGCCTTGGTGATCATTTCCGCAGGTCAGGTAAGGCTTACCTGCGTGACAGATGACACGGGTGAGGCCTGGATCACGGCTTGTCCTGTCGGAAGGAATTACGCAACACTGGTGTTGTGAAAAACATGCGCGAGCACACCCCGCAGCAGGAGGCCGAGTCGGCCCCCGGCTGCGACGTGCCCGTGACCGCGGCCGAGGTGCTGCTGGACGGCCACCGCGCCACCCGGGACCGGGTCGCCCGGTCGATCCTGGACCACGGCCCCTCCTCCGCCGCCGACCTGGCGACCCGGCTCGGCCTCACCGCCGCCGCCGTCCGCCGCCACCTGGACGGACTGACCGCCGCCGGCCTGGTCGAGTCCCGCGAACAGCGGGTCTACGGCAGCCGCGGCCGCGGTCGCCCCGCCAAGGTCTTCGCCCTCACCGACGCCGGCCGGGACGCCTTCTACCAGGCGTACGACCAGCTCGCCGCCGACGCGCTGCGCTGGATCGCGGACTCCGTCGGCGGCGGCGAGGCGGGCGAGGAGGCGGTCGCCGCCTTCGCCCGCGCCCGGTTCGGCAAGCAGGCCGAGAAGTACCTGGAGACCCTGCGGCAGACCGAGGCGCAGCAGCGCCCGGAGGCCCTGGCCCAGGCGCTGAGCGCGGACGGGTACGCTGCCACGGTGCGGCGTGTCCCGTCGGCCGTGGCCAAGGCCCCGGCGGGCGCCCAGCTCTGCCAGCACCACTGCCCGGTCGCGCACATCGCCGAGCAGTTCCCGCAGCTCTGCGAGGCGGAGACCGAGGTCTTCTCCCAGCTCCTGGGCACCCATGTGCAACGGCTGGCCACCATCGCCCACGGCGACGGGGTCTGCACCACCTATGTGCCGGCACCCGGTGCCGCATCGTCGCCCGCCCAGCGGTCCGCGGGCCACGGCTCCGATGCGGCGCCGACTGCCAGTACATGAAAATTCCGCGTCCACCGAAGATTCAGCGTCCGCGCGTTAGGAAGCTCGCATGACTGACACCGTTTCGCACCCGGAGCTCGAAGGCCTGGGCACCTACGAGTACGGCTGGGCCGACCCGGACACCGCCGGTGCCGCGGCCAAGCGCGGGCTCAGCGAGGAGGTCGTCCGCGACATCTCCGCGAAGAAGAACGAGTCCGAGTGGATGCTGAACCTCCGGCTCAAGGGCCTGAAGCTGTTCGGCAAGAAGCCCATGCCGACCTGGGGCTCCGACCTCACCGGCATCGACTTCGACAACATCAAGTACTTCGTCCGCTCCACCGAGAAGCAGGCCGAGTCCTGGGAGGACCTGCCCGCGGACATCAAGGCCACCTACGACAAGCTGGGCATCCCGGAGGCGGAGAAGCAGCGCCTGGTCGCCGGTGTCGCCGCCCAGTACGAGTCGGAGGTCGTCTACCACCAGATCCGCGAGGACCTGGAGGAGCAGGGCGTCATCTTCCTGGACACCGACACCGCGCTGCGCGAGCACCCGGAGATCTTCAAGGAGTACTTCGGCACCGTCATCCCGGCCGGCGACAACAAGTTCGCCGCGCTGAACACGGCGGTGTGGTCCGGCGGCTCGTTCATCTACGTGCCGAAGGGCGTGCACGTCGACATCCCGCTGCAGGCCTACTTCCGGATCAACACCGAGAACATGGGCCAGTTCGAGCGGACGCTGATCATCGTCGACGAGGACGCCTACGTCCACTACGTCGAGGGCTGCACCGCGCCGATCTACTCGTCCGACTCGCTGCACTCCGCGGTCGTCGAGATCATCGTCAAGAAGGGCGGCCGCTGCCGCTACACGACCATCCAGAACTGGTCGAACAACGTCTACAACCTGGTCACCAAGCGCGCCGTGGCGTACGAGGGCGCGACCATGGAGTGGGTCGACGGCAACATCGGCTCCAAGGTCACCATGAAGTACCCGGCCGTCTACCTGATGGGCGAGCACGCCAAGGGCGAGACCCTGTCGATCGCCTTCGCGGGCGAGGGCCAGCACCAGGACGCCGGCGCCAAGATGGTGCACATGGCGCCGAACACCTCGTCCAACATCGTCTCCAAGTCGGTGGCGCGCGGCGGCGGCCGGACCTCCTACCGCGGTCTGATCGAGATCGGCGAGGGCTCCAAGGGCGCCAAGTCCAACGTGCTGTGCGACGCGCTGCTGGTCGACACGATCTCCCGCTCGGACACCTACCCGTACGTGGACGTCCGCGAGGACGACGTGTCCATGGGCCACGAGGCGACCGTCTCCAAGGTCAGCGAGGACCAGCTGTTCTACCTGATGAGCCGCGGCATGACCGAGTTCGAGGCGATGGCGATGATCGTCCGCGGCTTCGTCGAGCCGATCGCGCGCGAGCTGCCGATGGAGTACGCGCTGGAGCTCAACCGGCTGATCGAGCTGCAGATGGAGGGCGCGGTCGGCTGACGACCAGCCGCCACCGCCGCCATCCGGAACTCCGGAATTCCTGAGGAAGAGAGCACTACGAACAGCCATGGCTGACGTTCAGAACACCACCGGCTCCACCACCGCCGGTTCGATCGAGGTCGGCACCGCGGGCGCGGGCGCGCAGCTCGCCGGGCCCGGCACCGGCCGGGCCACCGTCCAGCAGCCGATCGACGCGCGCGTCGCGGTCAAGCCGTCCTTCGACGTGAACGACTTCCCGGTGCCCACCGGCCGCGAGGAGGACTGGCGGTTCACCCCGCTGCACCGCCTCGGCGGGCTGCACGACGGCACCGCCGTCGAGGGCGAGCGCGGCGAGGACAAGGTCGAGCTCGCGCTGCCGGACGGCGTCACCGCCGAGACCGTCGGCCGCGACGACGCCCGGCTGGGCAAGGCCGGCACGCCGGTCGACCGGGTCGCCGCCCAGGCGTTCAGCGCCTTCGACCAGGCGCTGGTCGTCACCGTCCCCAAGGACGCGGTGCTGACCGAGCCGGTCCGGATCGACGTGCGTGCCGAGGGCGGGGTCCGCTTCGCCCACGTGGTGATCGACGTCAAGCCGTTCGCCGAGGCCGTCGTGGTGCTCAACCACGAGGGCACCGGCACCCGGGCCGCCAACGTCGAGCTGCTGGTCGGCGACGGCGCCAAGCTCACCCTCGTCTCCGTGCAGGACTGGGACCGGGACGCCGTCCACGTCGCCCAGCACAACGCGCTGGTCGGTCGGGACGCCTCGTTCAAGTCCGTGGTCGTGACCTTCGGCGGCGACCTGGTCCGCCTGCACCCGCGGGTCAACTACGCCGCTCCCGGCGGCGAGGCCGAGCTGTTCGGCCTGTACTTCGCCGACGCCGGCCAGCACCTGGAGCACCGCCTCGTCATCGACCACGACACGCCGCACTGCCGGTCGAACGTGGCGTACAAGGGCGCGCTGCAGGGCCAGGACGCCCACGCGGTCTGGGTCGGCGACGTGCTGATCCGCGCCGCCGCGGTCGGCACCGACACCTACGAGCTCAACCGGAACCTGGTGCTCACCGACGGCGCCCGGGTCGACTCGATCCCGAACCTGGAGATCGAGACCGGCGAGATCGTCGGCGCCGGCCACGCCTCGGCGACCGGCCGCTTCGACGACGAGCAGCTGTTCTACCTGATGGCCCGCGGCATCCCGGCCGACGAGGCCCGCCGCCTGGTGGTCCGCGGCTTCTTCGCCGAGCTGCTCCAGCAGATCGGCGTGGCCGAGGTCCAGGAGCAGCTCATGGAGAAGATCGACGCCGAGCTCGAAGCGGCGGTCTGACCCCGATGAGCTTCCTCCGTGCCTGCGCGCTGAGCGACCTCCAGGAGGACGTGCCCAAGCGCGTGGACCTCAACGGCGTGCCGGTCTCGGTCGTCCGCACCGACGAGGGGGTGTTCGCGATCAACGACACCTGCTCGCACGCGAACGTCTCGCTCTCGGAGGGCGAGGTCGAGGACTGCATGATCGAGTGCTGGCTGCACGGCTCCAGCTTCGACCTGCGCACCGGCAAGCCCTCCGGCCTGCCCGCCACCAAGCCGGTCGCTGTCTACCCCGTAAAGATCGAAGGGGACGATGTGCTCGTCTCCGTCAACCAGGAGTCCTGAGTACACATGGCAACCCTTGAAATCCGCGACCTGCACGTCTCCGTCGAGGCCGAGAACGGCCCGCGCGAGATCCTGAAGGGCGTCGACCTGACCGTGAAGCAGGGCGAGACCCACGCCATCATGGGTCCGAACGGCTCCGGCAAGTCCACCCTGGCCTACTCACTGGCCGGTCACCCCAAGTACACCGTCACCGGCGGCACCGTGCTGCTGGACGGCGAGGACGTCCTGGAGATGTCCGTCGACGAGCGGGCCAAGGCGGGCGTCTTCCTGGCCATGCAGTACCCGGTCGAGGTCCCCGGCGTCTCGGTCTCCAACTTCCTGCGCACCGCCGCCACCGCCGTCCGCGGCGAGGCCCCCAAGCTGCGGCTGTGGGTCAAGGAGGTCAAGGAGGCGATGGCCGCCCTGCAGATGGACCCGGCGTTCGCCGAGCGCAACGTCAACGAGGGCTTCTCCGGCGGCGAGAAGAAGCGCCACGAGATCCTCCAGCTGGAGCTGCTCAAGCCGAAGATCGCGATCCTCGACGAGACCGACTCCGGCCTGGACGTCGACGCGCTGCGGATCGTCTCCGAGGGCATCAACCGGGTCCGCTCCACCGGCGAGGTCGGCACCCTGCTGGTGACCCACTACACCCGCATCCTGCGGTACATCAAGCCCGACCACGTCCACGTCTTCGCGGGCGGCCGCATCGTCGAGTCCGGCGGCGCCGAGCTGGCCGACAAGCTGGAGAACGAGGGCTACGAGGCGTATGTGAAGGGGGGCGCGTCCGAGTGACGCATCCGTTCACGGGCCAGGCCGGCCTGCTCGACACCGACGCGATCCGCAAGGACTTCCCGGTCCTGCAGCGGCTGCTCCACGACGACAAGCCACTGGTCTACCTGGACAACGCGGCCACCTCGCAGAAGCCGCGGCAGGTGCTCGAAGCGCTGACCGGCTACTACGAGCGGCACAACGCCAACGTCCACCGCGGCGTGCACGTGCTCGCCGAGGAGGCCACGGCGCTGTACGAGGGCGCCCGGGACAAGGTCGCGGCCTTCGTCAACGCGCCGAGCCGCAACGAGGTGATCTTCACCAAGAACGCCTCGGAGTCGCTCAACCTCGTTGCCAACATGCTCGGTTGGGCCGATGAGCCGTACCGGGTGGACGCCGACTCCGAGATCGTGATCACGGAGATGGAGCACCACTCCAACATCGTCCCGTGGCAGCTGCTCTCGCAGCGCACCGGTGCGAAGCTCAAGTGGTTCGGGCTGACCGACGAGGGCCGGCTCGACCTGTCGAACATCGACGAGCTGATCACCGAGAAGACCAAGGTGGTCTCCTTCACCCTGGTCTCCAACCTGCTGGGCACGGTCAACCCGGTCGAGACGATCGTCCGCAAGGCCCAGTCGGTCGGCGCGCTGGTCGTCATCGACGCCTCGCAGGCCGCCCCGCACATGGTGCTGGACGTGCAGGCGCTGGAGGCCGACTTCGTCGCCTTCACCGGGCACAAGATGCTGGCCCCGACCGGCATCGGCGTGCTCTGGGGCCGCCAGGAGCTGCTGGAGGACCTCCCGCCGTTCCTCGGCGGCGGCGAGATGATCGAGACCGTCACCATGGGCTCGTCCACCTACGCCCCGGCGCCGCACAAGTTCGAGGCCGGCACCCCGCCGATCGCCCAGGCGGTCGGGCTCGGCGCGGCCATCGACTACCTGTCGGCGATCGGCATGGAGAAGATCGCGGCGCACGAGCACGCGATCACCGAGTACGCGGTGGAACGCCTGCTGGAGGTCCCCGACCTGCGGATCATCGGCCCGCGCACGGCCGTGGACCGCGGAGCCGCGATCTCCTTCACCCTCGGCGACATCCACCCGCACGACGTGGGCCAGGTGCTGGACGAGCAGGGCATCGCCGTGCGCGTCGGACACCACTGCGCGCGGCCGGTCTGCCTGCGGTACGGAATTCCGGCGACCACGCGGGCGTCGTTCTACCTGTACTCGACGCCGGGCGAGGTCGACGCGCTGATCGACGGCCTGCACCACGTCCGGAACTTCTTCGGCTGACGGGACAGGGCAGGACGATCATGAAGCTCGACTCGATGTACCAGGACATCATCCTGGACCACTACCGCAACCCGCACGGCAAGGGGCTGCGGGACGGCGACGCCGAGGTGCACCACGTCAACCCGACGTGCGGCGACGAGATCACCCTGCGGGTGAAGCTCGACGGCGCGACGGTCACCGACGTCTCGTACGAGTCCCAGGGCTGCTCGATCAGCCAGGCCAGCGCCTCGGTGCTGAACGACCTGGTGGTCGGCAAGACCGTCGGCGAGGCGCAGGCGGTCCAGGAGGCCTTCCTGGAGCTGATGCAGAGCAAGGGCCAGGGCGAGGGCGACGAGGAGGTGCTGGAGGACGCGGTCGCGTTCGCCGGCGTCTCCAAGTACCCGGCCCGGGTCAAGTGCGCCCTGCTCAGCTGGATGGCCTGGAAGGACGCCACCGCCCAGGCCCTCGCCCAGCACCCCGTTGTGAACGACTGATCCCGCAGAGGAGGAATGACCATGACTGACGAAACCCCCTCCGCTGCGGACACCGCCGCGGACACCGTCACGGACGCCGTCGCGGACGCCGTCGCCACCACGACGGAGGAGCAGCCGACCGGCCTCATCGTCGGTACCACCGCCGGCACCGTCTCCGTCGAGGACCTGACCGAGGCCCTGATGGACGTCGTCGACCCCGAACTGGGCATCGACGTCGTCAACCTGGGCCTCATCTACGGCATCCACATCGACGAGTCCGACGTGGCCACCATCGACATGACGCTCACCTCGGCGGCCTGCCCGCTGACCGACGTCATCGAGGACCAGGCCAAGACCGCCACCGACGGCCTGGTCCAGGATCTGCGGATCAACTGGGTCTGGATGCCGCCGTGGGGCCCGGACAAGATCACCGACGACGGCCGCGACCAGCTGCGGGCGCTGGGCTTCAACGTCTGATCGCTGTCTTTCGCTTTTTGCTGCTGCCCGGGACTCCTTCGGAAGTCCCGGGCAGCAGCGTTTTTCCCCACCATCCACCCCCACCCGCCTCCCGGCGGGTGCCCGCCCCGGAGTCGGCCGCGTGCCGCCTGGCCAAGCGGCACGCGGCGCCGATTCGTCAACCTGCTGTCGCGCAAACCTCTCCTTCGGGGGAAAGGTTTGTGCGGCAGTGGTATATCTGCGACTGGGCGGCCAGGCTGGTGCCGCGACCTCGGAGGGAGCGAAGTCATGTCGGTAGTTGCGTTTGCGCAGTTGCTCCTGCCTGACTCGCCGTACGCCATGTGGGTCCGGGGAGAACTGGAGGAGTACCTCCGGCTCCCGGACGACGGCACGCGGGTCGAGGTGGTCGGAGGGGAGATCGTCGTGTCACCGGCGCCGGTAGTTACGCATGCGGTGTTCCTCTCGCATATCGAGCGGCGGTTCACCCTCGCCCTGGGAGCGGACCCGGACTTCCCGTGGAGGGTGCTTCAAGCGGTGAATCTGGACTTGGTGGAGACCGGAGACGGCTACGTCCCGGACCTCGTCGTCGCGGACGTCCAGGTGGAGGAGCGAGCGCTGAGCGGGGACCTGGCTCGTCTCTACCCGCACGACGTCGCCATGGTGGTCGAGGTGACCTCCCCGTCGAACGCCCGCTACGACCGGCGTCCGATGTTCGGCCGTCAGGTCAAGCCCACCAAGTGGAGTGGGTACGCGCGGACAGGGGTGCCGTACTACCTGCTGGTGGACCGCGACCCGCGTCAGCCCGGGGTCACGCTCTTCGGCGATCCGAACAAGGCAGAGGGGACGTACGAGGTGCTGGGGGAGTGGAAGTTCGGGGAGTCAGTCCGGTTGCCGAAGCCCTTTGGCGTCGAGATCGGTACCGATGCTTGGAAGCCCTGGAACGAGTAGGCGGAAACGCCGCTGCCTGGGACTCCTGCGGGAGTCTCAGGCGCGGAAGACCTGCCGGAAACGAGAGGGCCCCATTCCGCCGGTGCCGAGCCAGATCGGCCGTGCGCATCGGCGTTACCCCCTTGAGGCGCAGCAGGTCATCTCGACCGTGGCGTGGGGGGGGCCTCGGCGAATCCGGGGCCCCCCCCACGCTCGCGCCGCCTCAGTGGGCGATCAGCTTGCGGACCGCGTCGCTGACCTCGGGCAGCTCGCCCGGGAGCGCCCACTGGTGCGCGTCGTGTTCGGTGAGGACGACCGGTTCGGTCTTCTCCACGGTGACGGCGAAGTTGAACTGGCGGGTGGTGCCGCCGCGGCTGTTCCGGTAGTCGAAGTGGCCGATGTAGCCGGTGACCTGGTCGATGGTCAGGCCGGTTTCCTCGGTGGTCTCCCTGTACAGGGCGTCCAGGATGGTCTCCCCGGCTTCGACCGTCCCGGAGGGGATCTCCCACAGCCCGCCCATGTAGTCGTCGGGGTTGCGACGCACGAGCAGGACCCGGCCGTCGTGGTTGATCACGGCGGCGGAGACGAGGCCGGTGATGCCGGCGGCTTCGGCGTCGGCCGCCAGGCCGGCCACGAACTCGGGGGAGGTGACGGTCACTGCAGCTCCTCGTGATGGTCGCTGATCTTGATGGCCGCGCGAACGTACTGCTCGGCCACCTTCAGATCCTGCTCACGATGCCAGACCGGGAGCTTGATCGTGTGGTGGTGGGCGTGCTCGGCTACGGGGAAGTCACCCGGCTTGTACCGGCGATGGGAGTGCGGGTGGCCCGGGAACAGCGTGCTGGGCTGTTGGTACAGCGGCAGCTGGTTCATCGGGCAGGTGGAGCCGGGCCGGTCGAACTCGGTGGCGCCCTCGGCGACCAGCGCCTGGTGGAACCGCTCGATCGGCAGGCCGCCGAGCTCCTCCGGCTTGTAGGTGAGCGTCAACCCGTACCAGGACGGGATCACCCCGTCGGGCATGGCGGTCACCTCCAGGCCGGGTATCCGGGCGAACTGCTCGGTGAGGTGGCGGGCGATCTCGGCCCGGCCGGCGAGGTAGCCGTCGAGGCGGGCGAGCTGGTCGTGGGCGATGGCTGCGGCAAGGGGGTGGATGCGGAGCTTGAGGCCGGCCCCGGTGACCGCGTACCGCGCGAGCGGATGGCCTTCCGGGATCTCGGTCCTGGCCCGCTTGTTGTAGTGCGCGAACGTGATGACCCGGTGGTAGGTGTCGTCGTCGTCCGTGAGGACGAACCCGCCCTCGCCGCCGGACAGCGGCTTGGGGCCGTTGAGGGAGAAGGCCGAGGCGAGTCCGAACGTGCCGACCTTCTGCCCGCTGATGCTCGCGCCGTGGGCGTGCGAGCCGTCCTCCAGCACGAGAAGGTCGTGCGCGTTCGCCACGGCGACGATGTCCGCCATGTCGGCGGGCCTGCCCCACAGGTGGGTGACCATGATGGCCCGGGTGCGAGGGGTGATCAGCTCCTCGATCCGGTTCGGGGCGATGTTGCCGTCCGGCCCGGTTTCGCACAGCACGGGCACCGCGCGGAGGTGGAAGAGCGGGGAGGCGGTGGCGTGGAAGGTCCAGGCCGGGACGATGACCTCGTCGCCGGCCTTGATCCTTGCGGCCCAGTAGGTGGCGTGCAGAGCAGCGGTGCCGGAGCTGGTGGTGATTGCGTGCCGGACGCCGAAGTAGTCCTGGAGGCCGTCCTCCAGTTCGGCGACGATGCCGGACCGCCCGGGGATGGAGATCGACTCCTCCAGCTGGGCGGCGACCTTGGCGCGGGTGGTGTCGTCGATCGGCGGCCAGGTGAAGTGCGGGCCCGGGGCGGTCACTTCGGGCTTGCCGCCGAGCAGGGCGAGGGGGCTGGTCACAGCATCTCCTTCGGGTCGATGTAGCGCCCCGCTGCCTTTGACTGGTAGCAGGAGGCGATGAAGGCGGCGTGTGCGAGGTGCTGGTCGGGGCCGGAGGTGTTGGGCCGCTCGCCGTCCAGGACCCGGCAGAAGTAGTCGATCTGCGCGGTCGCCGCCGAGGCGGGCGCGTGCGGGCGGGTCAGCTCCTCCACCACGGTGCCGTGCAGGTCGAGCCGCTGGACCTGGCACTTGGTCAGCAGCACCGAGCCGCGGGTGCCGACCACGTGCAGGCGCTCGGTCTTCGGGGCCATCCACCTGGACAGCAGTACCGAGCCGTACAGGTCGCTGTCGTAGCCGAGTTGGATGACGGCGGTGTCCTCGGCGTCGTATCCGGCGCCGGGGACGGCGGTGGTGGAGAACTCGGCGATGACTCGGCTGGGCAGGCCGAAGTACCACAGCAGCAGGTCGATGAGGTGGTAGCCCATGTCGATGATGCAGCCGCCGCCGGCCTGCCGGACGTCCCCGCGCCAGCCTGCGCCGGGGTCGTCGGTGTGGAAGGTGTACTGGCCGTCGATCAGGAACGGGGTGCCGATCTGGTCCAGCATCCCGGCGACGCTCGCGTGGATCGGGTTGAAGCGCCGCTGGAGGGTGACCATCAGCTCGACCTGCCCGGCCCGGCAGACCTGGGCGAGATCCCGGGCCTCCCACACGCTGGTGGCGAACGGCTTCTCCTTGAGGACGTGGACGCCCCGTGCGGCGCACTCCTCGACGACCTCCCGGCCGGCGTGGTGCGGGACGGCGACGACCACGAAATCCGGGGCCACGGCGTCCAGCAGCTCACCGGCGCTGGTGAATCCGGGGACCTGGAGGGCTTCCTGCCGCTGACGCAAAGTGTCAGGGTTGCGGTCGCAAATGGCGACGAGCTCGGCCCGGCTGGAGGCGAGCAGGCCGGGCAGGTGGTCTTCGAGCGCCTGGTGGCCGAGGCCGATGACCGCAGCGCGTCGTTTCATGCGCGGACTCCTTCCGCTTCCTGAAGGAACTTGTCGGTGCACGACGAGTAGAGCCCAACTCACGGTCACCAACCAGGCGTTGTCTGTAGTCCCGGGGTAGTCCCGCCATCGCTCGCAGTAGGCTCACGGTCACCGTCGATGATGGGATTGGCCCCGTGGACGACCAGATCCGGCATCCCCTCGCGTACGCCCGCGCGCTTCGCGGCTGGTCCCAGAGCGACCTCGCGGCCCGCATCCACCACGCCGCCAGGAACAGGCCCGAGGGCCTTCGCTCCGGCACCGACAAGGCCGCCGTCAGCAAGTGGGAGAACTGGCGCAAGACGCCCGGCATCGAGTCCCAGCTCTTGATCGCCGAAGCCTTCGACGTGCCGATCTCCGACCTGGAAGCCTTCGAGTGGCCCCACTGGCTGCCCGGCCAGGAACAGCCGGTGCCGCTCGGCTCGGCGTTCACCGTCCTCGCCCTTCGAGATGCACAGAGAGCCGCAATGGACCATCGCCGCCGCACCTTCATGACCTTCAGCGCGCTGGCGCTGGCCGGGCTCTCCACCCAGTGGGCCGCCCTCGAACCCGACCGGCTCACCACCGCGCTGAACGGCAAGCACGTTGACGCGGAACTGGTCGACTGGCTTGAGGGCACCAGCGCCAAGCTGACCGCGCTGCCCACCGAACAGCGCCAGCACACCGCGAAGCTGATGGACGCCCAGCTGGACACGGTCACCGACCTGCTGGAACAAGGCCGCTATACCGAACCCGTCGGCCGACGGCTTCACCTGCTGGCCGCCTCCCTGGCCAGCACCTGCGGCTGGTACCGCTTCGACCAGGGCCACCATCACGCGGCGGGCAAGCTCTGGAACGCGGCCCTCACCAACGCGCACGCCGCCCGCGACCGTGACCTCGGCGCCGGCATCCTCTCCGACTTCGCCTACCAGTCGATCTGGCTCACCCAGCCCGGCGCCGCCGTCGAACCGCTCAGCCAGGCCCTCATCCACACCCTGCACCCCACCGCCCGCTCCCTGCTCCACCTCCGCCGGGCCCGCGCGCACGCCGCCCTCGGTGCCGCCTCCGACTGCCACCGGGACCTGACCGCCGCCGAGGCCGCCCTGCTGACCGACAGCCCCGACCCGGCCCCCGGCTGGTGCCGGTGGATGAGCACGGCCGACCTGGCCGTCGACTCCGGCCAGTGCATGCTCGACCTTGGCCGCGCCGACGATGCCCACACCCGTATCGGCGAGGGCATGAGCCTGCTGCCGCGCTCCCGCGACAAGACCCGCGGCATCTTCCTGACCTACGAGGCCCGCAGCCTCCTTCAGGCCCGCGAGATCGAACACGCCCTCGCCGTTACGAACCAGTCACTCGACCTCGCCACCCGGATCGGCGCCGAACGGTGCGTCACCCTGGTACGCGAGCTCGCCCCGGCATTCAAGCCCTACCGACAGGTCGACGGTGTCGCAGACCTCATGGACCGTCTCAAGGCGCGCTGACGTTGCTGGTTCAAAGCAGGGGCCTTTGATCCCGACGCATGACTTGCCTGATGAACGCAGTCCAGGCTGCAGGACGAGTCCGCCTGGGCGACGGCTCTCCTCGGCCGACGGCCGGTGCGCCGCCTATGCAGGGTCGGGGAAGGTACCCGCCCCCTTGGGCCGGCGGGCGGGCTTCGGCTCCGATGCGGGGCTTTCGGCTGACCACTGCTCACGGGAACATCCGGCCGAGTGATCGTGCGAGGGACGAGGAGGGAGCTCGCCCCGCCGGACCGGGCCGGGGCCTTGGAGGCCAAGTACGGTACGACACACCGGCAGAGGAGTGCCCATGGCATCCGAGCGGGCTTCCAGCGGGCAGCGTGCCTCCAGTGAGCGGGAGAACGACGTGACGGACAGCTGGCAGCGTGAGATCACCGGTCGGCAGTGGGCGGACGCCACGCTGATCTGGGAGTACCACCAGATGGGGCACCGGCGGCAACCGTGCGATGTGGCGATCGGCCTGGGCTGCCACGACCTCGGGGTCGCCGCTGAGACGGCCGCGTTGTACCTGGACGGTCTGGTGTCCAGGATCGTGTTCACCGGTGGGCCGAACCCCTCCCGGCCGGATCACTTCCCCCGCGGGGAGGCCGCGCACTTCACCGAGCACGCCCTCGCGCTCGGTGTGCCCGGTCACGCGATCCTCCAGGAGCCGCGGGCCCGCAACACCGGGCAGAACATCCAGTTCTCTCGGGAGGCCCTGGAGGCTGCCGGGCTCGATGTGCGTTCGGTGCTGTTGGTGAGCATGCCGTACATGGAGCGCCGAGCGTACGCCACGTGCCGCCAGGTGTGGCCACAGGTGGAGGCGGTGTGCGCCTCGACCCCGATGAACCTGAACGACTACGTGAAGACGATCGGCGACGATGCTCTCGTGATCGACGGCCTCGTGGGAGATCTCCAGCGGGTGATCGAGTACCCGAGGCTCGGGTTCGCCGTCGCCCAGGACGTTCCGGAGATCGTTCGTGACGCTTATCAGCGGCTTCTGGCCGACGGATTCGACAGCAAGTTGCTCACCTGAGGCTGTATCAACTGGTGGACTGGTGTGTTCGGTCCATGAGCCGATCCGGTCCCCCCGGCCAGGCGCCCTCAGGATGGGGCCGTCAACTTGCTGCCGAGTAGACCGCTCGGTCAGGTGGAGGGGTGACCACCTCGCCTCAGCCAAGACCGAGGGCGGGGGCGGGCACCCGCCGGGAGGCGGGTGGGGGTGGATGGTGGGGAACGGTGGGGAACTTCTCAGGGGAGCAGATGGTGCGCGGGTGTTCACCTGGTGGCGGGAACGCCGCTGCCCGGGACTCCGTGAGGGGGCCCGGGCAGCGGCGTTAGGTGGGGTGGGTGGTCAGGCCGTCGTGGGTTTGCGGGCGACGGTGAGGGCGAGGCCGGCGCAGAGGACGGCGGCGACGGCGGCGAAGCCGCTGACGGCGGGGAGGAGGCCGTAGCTCTGGACCAGGGCGCCGACGGCGATGACGGGGGCGGAGCTGCCGAGGTAGACGATGATCCACAGGGAGCTCAGCTCGGAGCCCCGGCGTTCCGGGTCCATGACGGCGACGGCGGCGGTGAACAGGGAGCGGAAGGCCACGCCCTGGCAGACGCCGCCGAGGACGCTGCCGATGAAGAGCAGGGCCGGGGTGCCGGTGTACCCGGCGGCGACGACCAGGCCCAGGCCGGCGGCCAGGCCGGTCATCCCGAGGGCGATCACCGTGCGGTCGGTGGTCGGCGGGATGATCAGCTGGGCGACGGCCGAGGAGCCGAGCAGCAGGGCGGCCACGATCGCGCCGGTCAGGTGCGAGGAGGTGTGCAGCAGCTTGGCGGAGAAGGCCGGGGCGAGGGCCAGGTAGACGCCGAAGACCCCGTAGGAGATGAAGCCCGCGGTGGCGGCGAGCAGGAACTCGCGGCGCCCGGTGCGGGGCAGCCGCAGGCGCTGGGGGCGCAGGTGGGCCGGGGTGGTGATGCGGGGCGGGGAGGCCGGCGGGCGGTTGCGGCCGGGCATCCGCGGGTGGACCAGGGCCAGCGGCACGCACAGCGCGAGCAGGGCGACGGCGTGCAGCAGGAAGGGGGTCAGCAGCGGGTCGGAGCCGCCGGCCAGCAGGGCGCCGACGACCGGGCCGAGGGCGACGCCGCCGGCCGAGCAGGCAAGGGTGAGCTTGGGGGCCAGGGCCGGGTGGTCGGGCAGCAGGTCGCCGAGGGCGGCTCCGGCGGCTCCGGTGGACAGGCCGACGGCTATGCCCTGGACGGCCCGGCCGATGGCGAGCTGCCAGAAGCTGCCGGCGGTGGCGAACACCACGTCCCCGGCGGCGGCCAGGGCGACGGCGGGCAGGATCAGGGCGCGGCGGCCGAGGTGGTCGGACCAGTGGCCGACCACGGCCAGGACGGGGACCAGCGCGAACACGTAGATCGTGAAGAGGATCGTGGTGTCGAGCGGTCCGAGACCGAGGCGCTGCTGGAGGAGCGGGTAGATCGGCGTCGCCAGGTTGGCACCGATCAGCATCAGCAGCAGGGCGCCGGCCACCAGGCCGACGCGGACTCCGCGCAGCGCGTTCCAGCGGCTGATCGCGGAGAGCTGGAGCTGGGCGCGGGGCGCGAGCTCCAGGGGGAGCAGGGCCTCCGACAGTCGGCGTCCGTCGAACTGCGCGGTGCGCAGCGCGGAGCCGGCGGGGGAGAGGTCCGCCATGGCAGGGGTCTCCTGTGGCCGGGCACCACCGGGGTCGGCGGGGTGTGCCGGCGCGCCCCTCCGGAGGCGCTGTGGTGGTGGCCGCGGTGCGGGGCTCCCTGGTGGAGCGGGTGAGCGTGAGGATGCGGGCTTCGTTGCCCGGTGGGCCGCGCGGGGTGTGCGCGGGCACCAATGCGAAGGATAAGGGGTGGGCGCGCACATCCGGCGCGCGCCCCTGTGTGCGCCCTTCGGGGCCGGGCATCGGGGGTGCCCGGCCTATACGCTGAGGTGGTAGATCGATACGCGGAGCTGTTCGAGCTGACCGCTGGCTGAGGGAGAGCACACGACGATGGCCGGACGACGTCGGAAGAACACCGGGACTTCGGCGGGAGAGGGTGCGGCCGAGGCGGTGCTGCCCGCGGACCTGGAGCTCCAGGACCTCTACGGGGCGTTCGCCGCGCACGGTCTGGACGACGAGGACCTGGACGACGCGGCGGTGCTGGTGCCGCCGGTGAAGCTGCCGCCCGAGCAGGAGCTGGCCGAGCAGGCGAAGGCCGTGCCGATGTTCGGCTACGCGCTGGCGCTGGCCCGCTGGGCGTACCCGCACCGGGTGGTGGACGAGTTCGGCGACCTGGCCCAGGAGGACCGGGGGCCGGTCGCCCGGCTGCTCGGGCTGGCCCCGGCCGAGGGCGAGGTGCCGGAGGAGGCCGAGATCGAGGCGCTGCGGGCCTGGTCGCTGGCCTGTGACCTGGACCTGGTGGAGCTGGGCACGACCGCCGCCGGGGAGCACGTCGCGGTGCCCGGGCCGGACCTGGAGCCGGCCGAGCGGGGGGACGCGGAGACCGTCCTGGAGCTGTGGCTGACCGCCGCCGGGATCGTCCGGGAGCTGGCGGTGGAGGCCGACTCGGTGCCGGAGGAGGGGGAGGAGGCGGAGACCGGGGCCGACGAGGAGGACGAGGACGGCCTGAACGAGGTCGAGGAGGCCCGGGACGCCGCCGCCGAACTGCTCGACGAGGCGCTGCAGGTGCTGTACGAGACGACCGCGTTCGCCGAGCCGGGCAACGAGACGGTGCCGCTGGGCGTGCTGGCCGCGCTGCTGGTGGTGCCGGAGGGCGAGGAGCCGAGCGAGGAGCTGCTCGGCGACATCACCGATGTGATGGTCGCGCTGGACCCGATGCTGGGCGACCTCGCCGAGCTGGGCCTGCTGGACTACCGGCCGATCGACCCGGAGCTGTTCGACGAGGAGGAGGGCGAGGAGCCCGCCGTCGTCGGCGAATCCCCGCTGGACGAGGAGGAGTCGGCCCGCTTCGGGCTGGTCCGGCTCACCCCGCTCGGCCAGTACGGAATCCGGCAGTGGCTGCTGGAGGACGGCTACGACGCGCCGCTGGTCGGCGAGTTGGCCCAGGGGGACGCCGCGGAGCTGCTGCGCGGGCTGTGCGAGTCGGCCAATGTGCTGCCCGAGGAGGAGCTGCGGGTCTGGGTGGCCGACCGGGAGCCGGAGCCGGCGGCGCGCGAGCTGCTGGCGGCGGCGCGCGGCGACGACGCGTACGGGCCGCTGCGCCGGATGCTGTGCGTCTCGGCGCTCAACCTGCTGGGGGAGGGCGCCGAGCCCGCCGTCCGGGAGGTGCTGGGCGACCCGGAGCTGGGCGGTTCGGCCCGGGCCTGGCTGTCCGCGCTGGGCCGGACGGACGTGCCGGTGCCGGACCGGGCGATGGCACTGTGGACGGTGGTCGACACCTTCGCCGCCCAGCTGCTGGACAACGGCAGTGACGCCGAGCTGCTGCGCGAGCTGATCGCGGACCTTCCGACGATCGGCGATCCGGCGTCGTACTTCGGCGAGCTGTGGCGGGTCGACCACCCGTACACGGCGGACGTCCTGGAGGCGATCGGGGAGCTGCACCTGGACCGGGCGGTGGCCAAGGAGGCGCGGAAGGCGGCCTTCAAGGCGCGGTCCAAGGGCTGAACCGCGGGCAGCCCACGGGCTGAACCGCGGGGCGGTCCGGTAGGGCGCGGGCCCGGTGGAGCGCGGTCGCGGTGGGGCGGCGGGCCCTGGATCCGGTGCGGATCCGGGGCCCGCGCTACGGGAGGTCCAGCGAGCCGGCCTCGGTGAACGGGAAGAACGGGTTGTGGGCCAGCTCCCACAGGTGCCCGTCCGGGTCCTCGAAGTAGCCGGAGTAGCCGCCCCAGCTGGTCGGGACCGGCGGCTTGACCACCACGGCGCCGGCCTCGACGGCCGTGCGCAGGGCGGCGTCCACCAGGGCGGGGGACTCCAGGTTCACCGCGAGGGTGACGCCGCGGAACGAGGGCTCCCCGGTGGCGGGCACGCCCGCGTCGGCGGCCAGCTCCTCGGTGGGGAAGAGGCCGAGCACCGAGTCGGCGGTGCGGAACCAGACGATCTCGGGGCTGGAAGCGGAGGAGCGCTTCCACCCGAGGTCCTCGTAGAAGCGGGTGCTGCGGTCGAGGTCGGTGACGCCGAGGGTGACGATGCTGATCCGGGCGGGGAAGGCGGCCTGGTCGGTGCTGTTCTGTGCGGTCATGCGGCCAGCGTAGGGAGGGCGGCTGACAACCTGGCCGACTGACACGGCCAGCGCCCCCGTACGGCAGGCGAGCTGATGACCCGGCAGCTCCGGGCACGTAAGGTGGCGTCAGCAGTGCGGGCGCGAGGACTCGGGGGTGCGGCAGAGGATGGTGCGGGAGAGCGGCGGAAGGCCCCAGGAGTGGAACGCCGAGCGGTCGGAACCTGAGCGGCCGGGCAGGCAGGATCGTTTCGCCGACCAGGAGGAGTTCTCCCGCCGGACCCTCGCCGCGGTGGACTTCCCGGTGTTCGGCGTGGCCGGGGCGCGGGGGCGGGGCGAGGCGCTGACGGCCTTCGAGACCTGCGGCGGCGAACTGCGCTGGGTCGAGGTGCAGTGCGGTGACTGGACCACGTCGGCCGGGCCGTACGTGACGGTGCGCACCTACCGGCCGGGGGCCGACGAGTGCGAGGTGCTGCCCGAGCTGGAGGACGTGGTCGAGGACGAACGGGACCGGGTCTACGAGCAGTTGGGCGTGGACGAGGGCGACGGTCCGGGGCGGGTGCGGGCGCTGCGCGAATGGATCACGGTGGACGGTGAGCCGCGCGCGCTGGAGGTGCACGAGGACCGGCCGGTGACCGCGGTCGGGGCGGGCGCGGTCACGGCCGCGGGCGGTGCGGCCGGGCCGGTCTGGGCCGGGCGGCTGCGGGTCGGCCGGCAGGCCGTCACGGTGTGCGGGCGGGGGCTGCCGCCCGGCGGCGTGGAGCTCGGCGGGATCGGCGACTTCGACGACTACCTGCGCGGACGCACCGAGCTGCTGCGCGACCTGGCCTCCCGGCGGGCCCGCTACGTACCGGTCGAGGAGCGCGAACTGCCGCCCGCGGTCGGGCTGGAGGCGCACCGGGAGCTGATCGCCCAGCGGATCGCCGAGTCCGCCGCGATCGAGGCACAGGTGCGGGTCGGGCGCACCCCGAGGCTGCCGCGCGGGCTGCGCGGGGACGTCGGCGCGCTGCGCTGGGAGGCGGCGGTGCGCCAGCAGATGCGGCTCGCCACGGAGAGCCGGGAGGAGGCCGCGGCGGCGGTGACCTCGATGGTCAACCACCTCAACCGGCTGGCCCAGCAGTCGCACTGGCTGGTCGGCACGCCGATCGGGGAGGCGGCGGTCGAGGAGGTGGTCCGCTACACGGTGTTCGCCAGTGAGGTGGCCAGCCTGCCGGCCCAGCGGGCCTGGGAGCAGCTCTGGCGGGAGCGTCCGGGCGACGCGGGGGCGGACGGCCGGGAGGAGCGGCGGGTGGTGGAGCAGCTGTGGCTGGCGGCCTGGGAGCAGTGGCGGGCCGGGCGCGGCTGACCGGCTATCGGTAAAGCATTGGTCATGTGAAGGTCATCGGTTGGCAAATGGCCGCCTCGTGGTGAGGCGGGCGTCATGCCGGGTTCACCCCTGCGGCGGAGTCTGCCGGGTGTCGACGACCCGCCTCGACGCCCGTACACCCCTCAGGAGTTGCTGCCATGTCGCTGTCCCGCCGGGACTTCGTCAACCGTTCCACCCTCGCCGGGGCCGGCGTGCTGATCGCCGGCGGCGCCGGGGCGCTGGCCAGCGCCCCCGGTGCGATCGCCGCGCCGGTCGGCGGGGAGGCGCCGCTCGCCGGTGCCGCCGGTGCCGCTGGGGCCGCCGGGACCAACTCGGCCGGCGGCGCCGCGATCGGCTACGGCCCGCTGGTGCCGGACCCGGCCGGGCTGCTGTCGCTGCCCAAGGGCTTCTCGTACAAGGTGCTCAACCGGGCGGGCCGGACCCGGCTGCGCACCGGCGAGTTCACCCCGAGCAACCACGACGGCACCTCCGCCTTCGAGGACGAGCGCGGCGGCAACCTGCTGGTGGTCAACCACGAGCTGTCCGGCGCCCGGGCCAACTGGCCCCACCCGGTGCCGCTGACCGAGGGGCACGTCTACGACCCGGGCGCGGCCGGCGGCTGCACCATCGTGCACGCCAAGCGGGACGGCTCGGTCGAGCAGTGGGTCGGCATCGCCGGCACCGCCACCAACTGCGCGGGCGGGGTGACCCCGTGGGGCACCTGGCTGTCCGGTGAGGAGACCGAGGACAAGGCCGGGAAGAACGGCTTCACCAAGGACCACGGTTACGTCTTCGAGGTCGACCCCTTCGACGACGACTACAACCGCGACCCGCAGCCGGTGAAGGCCTTCGGCCGCTACGCCCACGAGGCCGTGGTGGTGGACCCGAAGCGCGGCCAGGTCTACCTGACCGAAGACGCCTCCAACCCGAACGGCCTGCTGTTCCGCTGGACCCCGCCGGCCGGCTTCAAGCACGGCCGGTACCAGCTGCGGAAGCTGGCCGCCGACGCCGGGGTGCTGGAGGCCTTCAAGGTCTTCGACTCGCACGGCAAGTTCGTCGACGACCTCTCCCGGGCCACCAAGGTCGGCACCGTGTACGGCGTGGACTGGGTCAAGGTGCAGGACCGGGACGCCCGGACCGTCTCGGTGCGCAAGCAGTTCAAGGAGGGCGAGGTCACCCGGGCCCGCAAGCTGGAGGGCATGTGGTGGGGTGACAAGGGCTTCTACTTCGTCTCCAGCTACGCCCGTTCGGAGAGCCCGCTGCAGCACGACGGCCAGGTCTGGTTCTTCGACCCGGCCCGTCGCACCATCACGCTGAAGGTGCTGCTGGGCGTCAACGAGGACGTCTGGGGCGACCACGACAACTACGACGGCCCGGACAACATCACCGTCTCGCCGTACGGCGGGATCGTGATCGCGGAGGACGGCAACGGCGTCTCGCACCTGTTCGGCGCCACCGAGGAGGGCCTGGTCTACCCGATCGCCCGCAACGAGCTGAACATCGGCGGCGCCGAGAAGCCCGAGTTCAGCGAGTTCACCGGGGTGACCTTCTCGGACGACGGCCGGACCCTGTTCGCCAACATCCAGGAGCCGGGCATCCAGCTGGCGATCAGCGGGCCGTGGCGCCGGCTGAACGAGCACAAGCGCGGCCAGGGGTACGGCTCCTGACGCTGCGCCGGTGGTGACTACTCGTCCGCGGGAAGCCGCAGCTGCAGCATCGCCAGCAGCCGCTGCTGCGGCTGGGCGAGGTCGATGCCGGTCAACTGCTCGGCGCGGCGCACCCGGTAGCGCAGGGTGTTGGGGTGGATGTGCAGGGCGTCGGCGGCGACCCGGACCTCGCCCAGCGCGTCCAGCCAGGCCAGCACGGACTCGGCGAGCCGGGTGCCGTGCCGGCGGTCGTACGCGGTGAGCGCGGTGAGCCGGGGGTCGCGCAGGCCGCCGCGCTCCTGGAGCAGCGCCAGCATCTCGCTGACCAGCACCTCGGCCTGGACGTCGATCAGCGCGGCGACGTCCAGGTCCACCCCGCCGCGGCCCATCGCGTCCAGGATCCGGTCGGCCTGGGCGCGCGAGTCCGGCACCTGGGACAGGCCGTCGACGGTCGAGCCGATCGCGGCGCGCAGCGGGACGCCGAGGTGCTCCCGGGCCGCGGTGACCACCTCGGCGGCCCAGTCGCGCACGGTGCTCATCGGCAGGCCGGGCGGCAGTTCGGGCAGCAGCACGTAGACCCGGGACTCGATCGGGGCGAGCAGCGCGGTGCGGTGCCGGGCGGCGGTGTGCACCGAGATCAGGCCGGTGACGTCGGAGCGGTGCAGCGCCTCGGTGGTGTGGGCGCCGTAGGCCAGCACGGTGGCCGGGCGGCGCAGGTCCAGGCCGAGGTGGGTGGCCAGTGACTGGGGGCCGGTGGAGCCTTCCAGCAGTCCGGTCAGCAGGGTCTGGGTGAGCCGGACGTCGGCGGACAACTCCCGGCGACGGCGCACCAGTTGGGCGGCCGCGACCCGGGCGGCGCCGACCAGGGCCTGCTCCGCGTGCGGGGCCAGCGGCTGGGCGCCCTCCTGCACCCAGATGGTGCCGAGCGGCTGCGCCCCGGCCCGGATGCCGACCGCGAGGCGGCGGCGCAGGCCGAGCTCGGGGTGCGGCTCGACCGCGATCGGGGCGTCCGAGCTGCGCAGGTGCTGGAAGATTCCCCACTCGCGGAGCTTGGAGAGGTACGGCTCCGGGCCCTGCCAGCCGAGGATCGACAGCCGGCGCAGGTCGTCGACCTCGTCGGAGTCGGAGGAGCGGGAGTAGGCGAGGACCCGGCTGGAGGTGTCCTCGATCGAGACGATGCCGTTGGTGAGCACGGCGACGGTCTGGGCGAGGGAGAAGAGGTCGCCCGCGTTGGGCTCGGGGGTGCCGGGGGCGGCCGGGGCGTCGGGGCCGGCGATGATCGCCCGGGCGAGTGAGTCCAGGTGCTCCCAGCGGGTCTCCCGGCGCACCGACAGCAGGGCGACGCCCGCGTCGGTGGCGGCCTCGCGCAGGGCGTCGGCCTGGCCGGGGGCGTCCAGCTTGACCGCGACGGCGGCGGCACCGGCCCGGCCCGCCGCGCGCAGGGCGGGCAGCGCGGCCCGGCCGCGGGCGCCGATGGCGAGGACGAGTTCACCGGGGGAGGCGGTCGGCGGGTCCTCCGGGTCGAGGATCGCGACGTCGCGCACGGGGACGTCCAGGCCCAGGGGGGCGGCCTGGAGTTCGACCAGGGGCTCGCCGAGCGACATCAGCAGCTGGCGGAGCGGGAGGCCGGGTGTGGTCACGTCCCTCCTTCTTCGTCCGGGCGGACAGCGTTCCGCGGTCGATTTTAGCCGGGCGGACAGAGGGCGGATTGGTTGGGCCTGAATAGTTGACTTCGACTATACGAGAATGGATAGTCAGTACCGACCAATTGATGGGGAACGCTCTCATGGCGAAGCGACGCAAGGTCTCGAACCCGCTGGCCCTGGTGGTCCTGGCCGAGCTCGGAGCCGAACCGATGCACCCTTACGAGATGGGGCGCCGGCTCAAGGAGCACGGCAAGGACCGCAACGTGAAGTACAACCGCAGCTCGCTCTACATGGTCGTGGAGCAACTGCGGAAGGCCGGGTTCGTCGCCGAGCAGGAGACCGTCCGCGACACCCAGCGGCCGGAGCGCACCGTCTACGCCCTCACTCCCGAGGGCCAGGCGGAGATGCTCGACTGGATGCGCGAGTGGCTCTCCGAACCGCAGGACGAGTACCCGGCGTTCGGGGTCGCCCTGTGCCTGCTGGTGGTGCTCCCGACCGAGGAGTCGGCCGCCCTGCTCGGCCGGCGGCTGGAGGCGCTGGACGAACGGATCGACGCCTCGCGCGCCCTGCTGCACAAGGGCGGGGAGCTGGGCGTCCACCCGATGTTCGTCGTCGAGGAGGAGTTCGCCCTCGCGATGCTGCAGGCCGAGCGCCGCTATACCGAGAGGCTCATCACACAGATCGGGGACCCGGAGTTCAACCGGACCCTGCGGGACTTCATGAGGAGTCTGCAATGAGCGAACCGCGTACGTCGAGCAGGAAGGCCCTGGTCATCGGCGGCGGCATCGCCGGCCCGGTGACGGCGCTGGCGCTGCACAAGGCCGGCATCGGGGCGGAGGTCTTCGAGGCCTACCGGAGTTCCGCCGAGGGCATCGGCGGGACCTTCGGGATCGCCCCCAACGGGCTCGGCGCGCTGGCCGTCGTCGGGCTGGAGGCGGAGGTCGGCCGGATCGGGCAGCCGGTCGGACCGATGGTGATCGAGGACGGCAAGGGCGGCGTGCTCGGCGAGTTCGCCGGCCTCGCCGACCTGCCGCGCCAGCGGCTGATGCGCCGCGCCGAACTGTACGAGGTGCTGCGGCGGCGGCTGCGCGAGACGGGCATCGAGGTCCGGCACGGCAAGCGCCTGGTCGGCGCCGAGGAGGGCGCCGACGGCATCACCGCCCACTTCGCCGACGGCAGCAGCGCCACCGGCGACCTGCTGATCGGCTGCGACGGCACCGGTTCGGCCGTACGGACCCTGATCGACCCGGCCGCGCCCGCCGCCCGGTACACCGGGCTGCTCGGCATCGGCGGCTACAGCGCGTACCGGCTGCCCGGCCGGGCCGGGCGCGGCGAGAGCGTGCACTTCGCCAACGGCGCCCGCGCCTTCTTCGGCTACTGGGGCCAGGCCGACGGCAGCGGCACCGCCTGGTTCAGCAACATCCCGCAGCCCGAGCAGCTGAGCCCCGAGGAGGTCCGCGACGCCGGGATGGACGAGTGGCTGCGCCGCTGCCGCGAGCTGCACGCCGACGACCGGCCGGCCCGGGACGTGCTGCGGCTGGCCGACCCCGCCACCATGGAGGCCTTCCCCCGGCTGGAGATCATGCCGTCCGTCCCGCACTGGTACCGCGGCCGGATGGTGCTGGTCGGCGACTCGGTGCACGCGCCGTCCAACAGCTCCGGCCAGGGCGCCTCGCTGGCCGTCGAGAGCGCCGTCGAACTCGCCCGCTGCCTGCGCGACCTGCCCGACCACACCGCCGCCTTCGCCGCGTACGAGGCGATGCGCCGGCCCCGGGTCGAGAAGATCGCCGCCGACGCGGTGCGCACCAACAACCAGAAGGCCTCCGGGCCGGTCGCCCGGATGCTGTTCCGGGCGGTCGCGCCGATCGCGATGAAGACCTTCATGAGCCCGGAGAAGATGCTCCGCCCCGTCCACGGGTACCGGATCGACTGGGAGCGGCGGGTGGTGCCGGTGGTGCCAGGGGTGCCGGTGGGTCGGGGGAAGCGTGCCGGGCGGGCCGCCTGACGGGCGGTCGTGACCGCGGCGTGACCGCCTTCGTCGGGCCGGACAACGCCGTACGGGGGAATTTAGCCGCCCGGCCAATCAAGTGGCCGGGCGGGCAGGAATAGCGTTCGTGCTGTGGCCCGCGTGTGACCCGCGCAGGCAATCCCCCCGCATTGAACGAAGGAGAGCGTGCGCTCTATGGACGCTGTGACCCAGGTCCCCGCGCCGGTGAATGAGCCGGTCCACAGCTACGCCCCCGGCAGCCCGGAACGGGCTCGCCTGGAGGCCAAGCTGAAGGAGCTGGGCGGCCAGGAGCCGGTCCAGCTGACCATGACGATCAACGGTGAGCGCCGGATGGGCGGCGGCACCGAGATCCACGTAGTCCAGCCGCACAACCACGCGGCGAGGCTCGGCACCCTGCGCAACGCCACCCAGGCCGACGCGCAGGAGGCCATCGACACTGCCCTGGCCGCAGCCCCGGCCTGGCAGGCGCTCTCCTTCGACTCGCGCGCCGCGATCTTCCTCAAGGCCGCCGACCTGCTGGCCGGCCCCTGGCGCGAGACCCTGGCCGCCGCCACCATGCTCGGCCAGTCCAAGACCGCCCAGCAGGCCGAGATCGACACCCCCTGCGAGCTGGTCGACTTCCTGCGCTTCAACGTGCACTTCGCCCGCCAGATCATGGCCGAGCAGCCGATCTCCTCGGACGGCGTGTGGAACCGCAGCGACCACCGCCCGCTGGAGGGCTTCGTCTACGCGATCACCCCGTTCAACTTCACCGCGATCGCCGGCAACCTGCCGACCGCGCCCGCGCTGATGGGCAACGTGGTGCTGTGGAAGCCGTCCCCGACCCAGCAGTACTCCGCGCACCTGCTGATGCAGCTGCTGGAGGAGGCCGGTCTGCCCAAGGGCGTCATCAACATGGTGACCGGCGACGGCCTGGACGTCTCCGCCGTCGCGCTCAAGCACCCGTCGCTGGCCGGCATCCACTTCACCGGCTCCACCGCCACCTTCCAGCACCTGTGGCGCGAGGTCGGCAACAACATCGCCGGCTACCGCACCTACCCGCGGATCGTCGGCGAGACCGGCGGCAAGGACTTCCTGGTCGCCCACCCGTCGGCCGACCCGGCCGTGCTGAAGACCGCGATGACCCGCGGCGCCTTCGAGTTCCAGGGCCAGAAGTGCTCGGCGCTCTCCCGCGCCTACGTCCCCGCCTCGATCTGGGCCGGCCTCAAGGACGAGTTCGCCGCCGAGGTCGACGGCCTCACCATGGGCGACGTCACCGACCTGTCCAACTTCATGTCGGCCGTCATCGACGAGCGCGCCTTCGCCAAGAACAAGGCCGCCCTCGACCGCGCCCAGGCCGACGAGACCGTCGAGGTCCTGGCCGGCGGCACCTACGACGACTCCGTCGGCTACTTCGTCCGCCCGACCGTGCTGGTCTGCCAGGACCCGGCCGCCGAGTACTTCCGCGAGGAGTACTTCGGCCCGATCCTCGCCGTGTACGTCTACGAGGACGAGAAGTACGAGGAGATGCTGGCCCAGATGGAGTCCGTGTCGGCCTACGGCCTGACCGGCGCCATCATCGCCCAGGACCGCGCGGCGGCCCAGGACGCGATGCACAAGCTGCGCTTCGCCGCCGGCAACTTCTACATCAACGACAAGCCGACCGGCGCCGTCGTCGGCCAGCAGCCCTTCGGTGGCGGCCGGGCCTCGGGCACCAACGACAAGGCCGGCGCCAAGCAGAACCTGGCGCGGTGGACCTCGACCCGCTCGGTCAAGGAGACCTTCGTCCCGCCGACCGACTACCGCTACCCGCACATGGGCTGACCAGCCCCCCGACCAACCGGCTCGCTCCGTAGCCAACGGTCACCCGCGACGCCCGGTCCCGCAGCCGGGCGCCGCCCCGCCGGGGCGGCGGCTCACCCCCGTACCGCCGCCCCGGCCCTCTTTCTGCCACCCTTGGAAACACCAGCTCCTGGAGTCACGATGCTCCGTTCCGCCCTTCTCGCGGCCTCCCGGTCCCCCCAGGTCCGCACCGTGGTCGAGAAGTTCCCCCCGACCCACGCGATAGTCGAGCGCTTCGTCGCCGGCGACGTCCTCGACGACGCCGTGACCGCCACCGACGACCTGATCGCCACCGGCCGCAAGGTCACCCTCGACCACCTCGGCGAGGACACCCAGGACGCGGCCCAGGCCGCCGGCACCGCCGAGGCCTACGAGCACCTGCTCAAGGCCCTCAAGGAGACCGGCCTGGCGGCCGGCGCCGAGGTCTCGGTCAAGCTGTCGGCCGTCGGCCAGTTCCTGCCGGTGGACGGCGAGAAGATCGCGCTGGAGAACGCCCGCCGCATCTGCGAGGCCGCCGCCGCAGCGGGCACCACGGTGACCCTCGACATGGAGGACCACACCACCACCGACTCCACCCTCGCCATCGCGCGCGAGCTGCGGGCGGACTACCCCTGGCTGGGCGTCGTCCTCCAGGCCTACCTGCGCCGCACCGAGGCCGACTGCCGCGAGTTCTCCGGCCCCGGCTCCCGCGTGCGCCTGTGCAAGGGCGCCTACAAGGAGCCCGAGTCGGTCGCCTTCCAGGGCAAGCACGAGGTCGACCTCGCGTACGTCCGCGCGCTGAAGGTCCTGATGGCCGGCGAGGGCTACCCGATGATCGCCTCGCACGACCCCAACATGATCAAGATCGCGGGCCAGCTGGCCCAGTGGAACAACCGCACCCGGGACTCCTTCGAGTACCAGATGCTGTTCGGCATCCGCCCCGAGGAGCAGCTGCGCCTCGCGGAGGAGGGCAACACCATGCGGGTGTACCTCCCGTACGGCCAGGAGTGGTACGGCTACTTCATGCGCCGCCTCGCCGAGCGCCCCGCCAACCTCACCTTCTTCCTGCGCGCCATGGCCACCCGTAGCTGACCCGGCGCCGCAGCGGCGGAACGGCCCGCACCCCTGACGGGGGGTGCGGGCCGTTTTCGTGTTCAGGGAGCGGTCAGAGGAAGTCCTTGGTGTCCAGCTCGAACTCGAACGGGGCGGGGAGGGCGAGGGGCTCGCCGAAGGCGGCGAGGTGGACCTCGGTGTACTCGTCGCGGTGGGGCTTGGAGAAGAGGCTGACCTGCGATTTCTCGCGGTCGATGAGGAGGTAGAGCGGGATGCCGGCCCGGGCGTAGCAATGCCGCTTGGCGATGCGGTCCTGGTTGGGCTTGCTGGAGGTGACTTCGGCGACCAGCTCGATGCCGTCCGGTTCCATCCATGGTGGCGCACCCCGGAGGATGCGGAGCTCCTCGGGTGCGTACATGGCGTCCGGGATCACGTGGTTCTTCGGACAGAGGCCGCCACTCACCAGGCGAAGGCCCTTGTTGTTGGACAGGCTCATGTCGGTCTTGGAACGCCGGATCACCTGCTTGGTCAGGTGATTGATGTGGTCCTCGTGATCGCCGTCCGGCGGTGGTGCCACGATGATCTCTCCCTCGATGAGCTCAGCCCGGAAGCCTTCGGGGGAGTGCAGGCTCAGGAAGCTCTCCAGCAGGATGTCGGCCTGCGATGGGGAGTTCGTGATCGGTTGCTCATGCGCCACAGCACTCATGATGCCCCTCCTTCGGATGAACGTCACGCTATTCGCCCATTGGTCGGGTTATGCAGTACACGGCGGACTTTCACTCGATGGTGTGAGTTTGGGGCCCGGCGTAGGATTTCGGGGCTGGTCAACTGGGTTTTTGGCGGGAGGAGTTGGGGATGTTGAAGCAGTTCGCGGAGCTGTCCACGCCGTTGGTGGCGGATGCCTGTGTGCGGCTCGGGGTGGGGGTGCGGGCGGCGCCGGTGGGGGTGGCGGCGGTGGTGGCCGGGGCCCGGGTGGCGGGGCGGGTGCTGCCGGTGCGGCACTACGGGAGCGTGGACGTGTTCCTGGAGGCGTACGGGTCGGCGCTCGACGGGGACGTGCTGGTGATCGACAACGGCGGGCGGACCGACGAGGCCTGCATCGGGGACCTCGCGGTGCTGGAGGCGCGGGCCGCCGGGGTGGCCGGGATCGTGGTGTGGGGGCTGCACCGGGACACCCCGGAGCTGGTGGAGATCGGGCTGCCGGTGTTCAGCTACGGCGCGCTGCCGCTGGGCCCGCTGCGGCTGGACGGGCGGGAGCCGGAGGCGCTGGAGTCGGCGCGGTTCGGGCCGCACCGGGTGGGGGTCGGCGACGTGGTGTTCGCGGACGCCGACGGGGTGCTGTTCGTGCCGGCCGACCGGGTCGAGGAGGTGCTGGCGACGGCGGAGGTGATCGCCCGGACCGAGCGCACCCAGGCGGAGCGGATCACGGCCGGGGACACCCTGCGGCGGCAGACCCGGTTCGAGGAGTACCTGGAGGGGCGGGCCGCCGACCCGTCGTACAGCTTCCGGCAGCACCTGCGGCGGGTCGGCGGGGCGATCGAGGAGTAGGCCGCTCAGAGCGGGAGGTGCATGACGTGCAGGCCGACGTAGCCGTCGACCGGGTGGTGGAAGGCTTCGGGGACGGTGCCGACGATCTCGAAGCCCAGTGACCGGTAGAGCTTGACGGCATGGTGGTTGTTGGCGGCCACCGCGTTGAACTGCATGGCGCGGTAGCCGGCCCGGCGGGCCCAGTCGATGCTGTCCTCGACCAGGGCCCGCCCGATGCCCTTGCCGTGGTGCGCCGGGTCGACCATGTAGCTGGCGCTGGCCACGTGCCCGCCGTTGCCGGGGCGGTTGCGGTTCATGGTGGCGGTGCCGAGGACCCGGCCGTCGTCGTCCACCGCGACCACCGTGCGGTCGGGGGCGGAGTGCATCCACCACTCCCGGCCCAGCTCGGAGGGCATGTCGAGGGGGTAGGGGAAGGTCTCGCCGGCGGCGACGATGGTGCGGAAGAACGGCCAGATGGCCGACCAGTCCTCGGGGGTGGCTTCGCGGATGATCATCCGGCCAGGATGATCCCCGGGGACGGGGTACGCCAGTGGTTTTCCCGGGGAACCGTCAGCCGAGGACGGTGGACTCGACCTGGGCGGCCATGAAGGCCTGGCCCTCGGCGTTGGGGTGCACCAGGGCGTACTGGAGCGGGACGACGCTGCTCAGCAGGCCGTTGATCCAGTGGTCGGAGTCGCAGACGCTGTGCCCGGCGGAGCCGGGGTAGAGGTCCACGTAGGTGTCCTGCTGGGCCGAACTCACCTGCTCGATGGCCAGGTTGAGCGGCTCCAGGATGTTGGTGCGGGCCCAGGCGAGGTCGCCGAGGGTGAAGGTGCCGAACTGCAGCAGGTCGCCGTAGCGGCAGCGGGTGGTGTCCGCGGGGAACAGATGGGGGTAGCCGACGGTGATCACCCGGGCCTTCGGGGCCTGCTGGTGCAGCGCGCCGAGCATGGTGTCGTAGTTGTTGCGCAACTGGGCGAAGCGGTCGGGAAGTTGGGCGTTGTACTTGTCCTTGCAGGGGGTGCCCGTGCCGAGGTTGGCGGCGCCGAGTTCGATGCAGTCCTTGAGGATCTGGGCGAAGCCGAGGTCGTTGCCGCCGACCTGGACGGTGACCACGTCGGATTCCGGGGCGACGGCGTCGATCTGCGGGGGGACGGCCGGGTAGGGGGCGTTGGGGTCGGTGCCGAGCGGGGGGAGCGGGCGGCCCTGCGGGATCTGCTTGTCCGCGTAGACGTTCAGCGTGGTGGCGCCGCTGCAGCTGGGGTTGTGCAGGTCGGCCAGGGGACCGAGCTCCTGGCGGATCAGCTCGGGGTAGGAGCCGGTGGTGCGGGCACAGCCGTCCTCGGGCTCGGTCAGGGCACCGGCGGCCGCGATCAGGCCCGCGGTGTAGGAGTCGCCGAGGGTGGCCCACTTCAGTGCGCCGGCCCGGACGGCGGGCTTGGCGGCGGCCTGGGCGGCGGTGGGCGTGGTCAGGCCGACGGCGAGGGCGACGGCGGTGCCGGCGACGGCGAGGCGGGACGGGAAGCGGCGCACGGTCTCTCCTCCACGGGTGCACGGGTGCGGAAGTGCGGGGGAGAACGCGAATCACCCCCCGGAGAGTCAATCGAGTCGATCCGTGGACGACTTGAGACCCCAGGAGGGTGAATTCGCGGGCGTGGGCGTGACGTTCCGGGCTGGGCCGGGGGCAGGGGTCAGAGCAGCGCGGCGGAGGGTTCGATCATCGCCCGGGCGGTCTTGCCGTCGACGAACTCGCCGAGCGCCGTCATCTCCCACTCGCCGGAGGGGCGGCGGACCAGCTTGCACATCACCACGCCGGTGCGCGGCTCGGAGTGGGTCAGGTCGAAGCGGACCAGCTCCTCCTCGGTGCGGACGTCCACCAGGCGGCAGTAGGCGTTGCGCAGCTCGGTGAAGTTCTGGCCGGAGAAGGAGTTGACCACGAACACCAGCGCGTGGACCTCGGCCGGCAGGCCGTCCAGGTGGACGGTGATCGCCTCGTCGTCGCCGCCGTCGCCGCCGACCAGGTTGTCACCGGAGTGGGAGATCGCGCCGTTGAAGATGGTCAGCTTCATGAACCAGGCCGTCTCCAGCCGCTTGTGCCGGGCGTCGAAGGCGAGGCAGGAGGCGTCCAGGTCGATGTCGCGGCCGCGGGCGGCGGACTCCCAGCCGAGGGCCATCCGGACCGAGGAGAGGAAGGGGCGGCCGTTCTTCACCAGTGAGACGGAGCTGCCCTTGACCAGGTTGACCCGGCCCTTGTCCAGGGTGACCTTGGGGCGTTCGGCGGCGGCCGGCGCGGGCACGGTCGGGGTGGGGGCCGGTGGGGCGGCGGGCATGGCGGGGATGGTGGCCAGGGCGATCCGGGGGTCCAACGGGGGCAGCGGCGGAACCTCGGGGAGGGGCGGAAGCGGCGGCACCGGGGGAACCGGGGGCAGGGGCGGCAGCGGCGGGGTGGTGAACTGCACGGTCACCCCACCGGCGGAGGCCGGGGCCGGGGAGTCGTCGACGGTGACGCCGAAGTCGGTGGCGATGCCCGCCAGGCCGTCGGCGTAGCCCTGGCCGACCGCGCGCACCTTCCAGGCGCCGCCCCGGCGGTAGACCTCGACCACGATCAGCGCGGTCTCCCGGCCCAGTCGGGGCGGGGTGAAGGTGACCAGCACCTCGCCGGTCTCGGTGTCCCGGACGGTGGCGGTGGGCTCGATCCCGGCGAAGGTCGCGGACTGGTCGGCCGGGCTGGCGGTGACCACGACCTTGCTGATCCCGGCCGGGACGGCCGTGGTGTCGACGGTGATCGCGTCCGGCGCCCCGGCGGTGGCCGGGCGCAGACTGACGCCGGGTCCGTGCGGGGCGTTGAAGAAGACGAAGTCGGCGTCCGAGCGGACCTTGCCGTTCTCGGTCAGCAACAGGCCGGAGACGTCCAGCGCCTTGGGCGCGGTGACCTCGACGGTCACCCGCGCGGCGGTCAGCGGTGCATTGCCGCCTTGGGTCAGGACGGTGGACAAGGACTCCTCCTCGGATCCGGAACGACGGCCCGGGCCGGGGCCGGTGGGGGCGCCGGGCCGGGTGCTGCTCACAGTAACGAACGGAGGTGCGGGGATGAGCCCGGCCGGCTGATCGTCGGACGATCGGAACGGTCGAGTGGGCGGTGGGAAGGGGAGGGAACGGCAGGCGGGCGGGCGGCGGTCAGCGGGACCGGTGGGCCAACTGCTGGGCGGGCTGCGGCGACAGCGGGCCGAAGCCGCCGAGCGCGGCCACCGCACGGGGGTGGTCGATGCCGAAGGCGGCGGCGTTCCAGCTCTCCTGCGGGCCCGGCCTGCGGGTCGGGCCGACGGGGTGGTCGGCCGGGCGGCTGCCGCGCACCGCGAATCCGTACCGACCGGGCCTGACGTCGGTGCCGGGCGGAGTGGTGAAGCGGTAGACCAGGCTGCCGCGTTCCTGCTGGACGGTCACCACGGCGCCCGGCAGGTCGGTCCAGGCGGTGCCGCTGCCGGGGGCCAACTCGCCCGGGACAAGCCGGAATTCGGCCTGGAGGGCGGTGACGGGCTCGGTCACGGTGAGGTCGAGGGCGTGCCGCAGGCCGTCCCGTCCGACCGGGCCGGTCAGGCCGGTGCCGGTCAGGGTCCGCTCGGCCTCCGGGGTGGCGTCCTCGGCCCCGGCGGCGGGGGCGTCGTCAGGGCGGGGGGTGGAGCCGGGGGCCGTGGTGCCCGGCGTGGGACCGACCGGGCCGACGGCAGCACCGGGCCGGGCGGGGTTGGCCGGCTGGAGTGCGGGCGGGCGCGGGGACCGGCCGGCGTCGGCCGTTCCGGCACCGGGCGGTCCGGGCTGCCCCGAGGGGCCGGGCTGTCCGGGCTGACCTGGTTGACCGGGCTGTCCGGCGGAAGGGCTGGGCTGACCGGACGCGGTGGACGCGCCGGACTGACCGGATGTGCCGGACGGTTGGGCCGTGGCCGTGGCCGAGGCCGAGGGTCCGGTGGCGCCAGGCCGCCCGCCCGCCTCGGTGGCGTTCGGCCCGGAGCCGCCCGCGGGGCTGCCCGTCGCGGACCGTGGGTCGTGCCCGGTGGCGGCCTCCCCGCCGACGGACGGGACGACCGGGACCGCACTGCCCGTCCGCAGGCCGGACGGCGGGGTGGGCGCGGCGTTCGCGGGTCCGGACGGATGCGCCGGGGCGTGCCCCGAGGGCTTCGGCGGGTGCGGCCGGCCGGAGGGGGCGGGGGCGTCGGTGGTCTGGTCGGAGGCGGTCTCGGCCTGGTCGGTGTCGCCGGGGCTGGGCGGCGGGCTGGTGCCGACCCGGGCGACGCCGGCCCGCCGGCCGATGCCCTGCTGCTCGTTCAGCAGGAGGGTGGTGGCGATGCTGATGCCGACCACGGTGGACATCGCCATCGCGGCACCGGAGAAGCGCAGGGTGGGCAGTCGGAACCGGCCGCCGAACGGGCGCGGCCGCCCGTGCCGACCCTGTCGTGCGGGCTCGTGCTGCACGTCCCGCGTGGTCTCCCCACGCACAGCCACCGGACCCCTCCCTCCCCGAAGCCGCCGTCGCGTCGCCGTATTCTCCCACGCACCGCCGCCGGGCCCGGATCCGGCCGTCCCGGGGCCGGTCCCGCCGCGGGGAGGGGGAGAGCGTACCAGCGGGCGGCCGGAGTGCAGACCTGGTCGACGGCTTTTCCGGACATCCGTTCGACAAAAGGAAGTTGACGATCCGTCTGATAGGACTGATGGTGGTTCGTCGGGTCGTCCAGGGGTGGTTGCAACCCCCTTGCAACCCTTGCCCGCCCGGTCGCGGGTGGCGCAGGCTGATGGCATCCCGCGCCGTTCCCGGAGAGACCGTCATGCCGCCCGACCCGCTGTCCGCAGCCTCCAGTGCCCCCCTCGCCGCCACCCCCACGGGCGGCGATGGGGGCGGCTCCACCGCCGCTCCGGCGGCGGTGGAGGAGGTGCTGATGCTGCGGATCTCGCTGGGCGAGGAAGTGGTCGGCGAGGTGCGCACCCGGTTCCGCTTCGACGCCGCACGCCCCTACGAGGTGCTGCTGACCTTCCACGTGGGGCGTCCGGACGAGGCGGACTGGGTGTTCTCACGCGACCTGCTGCGCGACGGACTGCGGACGCTGAGCGGCCAGGGCGACGTCAAGCTGTGGCCGGCCTACTGCCCCTGCCACGGCTCGACGCTGCACCTGGCGCTCGAATCCCCGCACGGCAGCGCCCTGTTGGAGGCCTCCAAGCCCCGGGTGCAGTCCTGGCTGGACCGCACCTACGCACTGGTCTCGGCCGAGGCGGAGCGCGACTGCGGCCCGACCGACGCCCAGTTGGCCGCCCTGCTCACGGGCGGCTGAACCCCGGCGGTGCCGTTCCTGGGCTGACCGAGAACGCCGGTCGTACCGGGAACGCCGGTCGTACCGGGAACGCCGGTCGTACCGGGAACGCCGGTCGCACCGGGAACGCCGTTCTCGGCCGCGCGCCGCGGCGGCGGTACGGTCCCGGCGGCGTCCGGCAGCCGGACCAGGCCCGCCGCCAGTTCCGCCCGCAGCCGCCGGACGGCCGGCGCGGTGGAGGCGGGCAGCAGGTCGAGCGGGTCCTCCGGCCCCTCCACGGTGACCAGCACCGAGTCGGCGAAGCGGTACGGCCGGTGGGCCAGCAGGCCGCCCAGGTAGCGGCGCAGCCGGGAGAGTTCGGCGCGCACCGTCACCGTCCGCCCGGCGTCGCCGAACAGCGCCTCGGCGAGCTGCGCCGCGGTGTTGCCCTCGCGGGTGGTGGCGAGCAGCAGCAGGAGCTCGGCGTGACGCGGGCTGACCGGGTGCGACCAGCTGTCGGCCGTGCCCCGGACGGACAGTTCGGCGCGGTCCGGGCGGCGCAGGTCGAGCCGGAGCCGGGCGCCCTCGGCCCGTTCGGCGCTCACCGTGCCGGGGCCGTCCGGCTCGCCGTCCCGGGCCCGGCGGACCGGGCGGACCAGCCAGCCGTCCGCGAGCGGTTCCAGTACGCACTCGCCCAGCCCCGGCACCCAGTGCACGGCGGCCGGGGCCCAGCCCTCGCTGGGGATCCGCAGTCGGCTGGGTGGCGGCAGCCCGGCCGAGGCGGCGGTCCAGCCGGCCGCGTCCACCACCAGGGCCGGGCCGCCGACCCGGGCGAGCAGCGGGGCGGCCAGCGTGCGCAGCTGGTTCAGCGCCTCCAGCCGGTGGGCGCGCAGTTCGGTCTCGGCGAGCCGGGCGGCGGTGGCGGTGAGCTGGAGCAGGTACGGGCGGACGTTGCGGGCCGGGCCGCTGAGGTTGACCGCGCCGACCAGCCGGCCGGTGGCCGGGTCGTGCACCGGCGCGGCCACGCAGGTCCAGGTGTGGTGGCTGCGCAGGTAGTGCTCGGCGGAGTGGACGTGCATCGGGCGCTGGGCGCGCAGTGCGACGCCGATGCCGTTGGTGCCGACGCTCTCCTCGATCCAGCGGGCGCCGGTGACGAAGCCGATCCGGTCGGCGCTGCGGCGCAGGCCGCGCTCGCCCTCCTGCCAGAGCACATGGCCGTCGGCGTCGGCGATGGCGAGGATCAGCGGGGCCTGGCCGACCGGGGCGAGCAGGGTCTCGCGCAGCACCGGCATGACGTTGTCCAGCCCGCTGGTCCGGCGGCGCTGCTCCAGCTCGGCGGGGCCGAGCAGGACGGTGGCGGCGCCGGTGTCGGGGTCGAGGCCGAGGCGGCGCAGCCGGGCCCAGGAGTCGCCGATCTCGGGGCGGGGTTCGAGCCGGCCGGGCCCGCCCGGGCCGCCGGTCTCGGGGAGGACGAGTTCCCGGGCGGCGGCGTCGGCGAGGGTCCGCTCGTGGACCTTGGCCAGTTCCGTCGCGGTCGGCGGGGTGCGGCGTTCTGGTCGTCGGGACTGCCGTCCGGTCTGCCGCACTCGCGTTGCTCCTCGCCGCCGTTCGAGGACGCGTCGGGGTCGACGCGCTGACGAAAGCGTACGGGTGCGGTGGGCATGTGGGGACGGGGTCTGCCAAGTCCGGATACCGGTCGGTACGGAAACCGTTCCGAGGTGGTGCGGTGCGCTGTCCCGGGGCGGGGCCCGGTGCGGGTCCCAGGGCGTCGGAGCCGCCCTAGCGCTCCGTGCCGGGTTCGTGCTGGGCGGTCTCGACGGTGTGGTGGAGGTCGGCGGTGGCCTCCAGGGTGGCGCCGGTGGTCAGGGCCAGGCAGGCGGCCAGGGCCAGGGCGACGGCCCGCAGCCGGGTGGCCGGGGTGGTGGAGGGGCGGGGCTGGAGCAGTGCGGCGACCCGGCGCGGGACCGGGCCGGAGTGGGCGGCGGCGACCAGCCGGGGGCGGGCCGGCCAGGGCGAGCGGCTGGCGGCGAGGGCGGCCCGGCCGACCGCGCGGGCGGTCACGGTGCGGTCGCCGACCCGGGCGGCGGCCACCTCGTCGGCCCAGCGCTCCAGGTGGTACCCGAGGGGCGCGCGCAGCGGGCGGAGCGCCGGGTGGAGGTCGGCGGCGTGCTCGGCGAGGGCGAGGAAGACGTGGTGGCGGCCGGTCAGGTGGGCGCGCTCGTGGGCGAGCAGGGCGGAGCGCTCCGGCCCGCTGAGGGCGCGCAGCATGCCGGAGGTGACCACGATCCGCCCGGGCTCGCCGGTCCGGCCGGGGCGGCCCAGACGGCCGGGGAGGGCGAAGGCGTCGGCGCGGTCGTCGTCCAGCACGGTGAGCGGGTGCTCGGCGGGGTGGCGCAGCCGTTCCAGGGCCTGCCGCAGCCGGTCCGTGGCGCGCGCCCGGCGCACGGAGGCGCTCCGGGGGCGCATGTCCGGATGCTGGTCGGGGGCCGTCTCAGCGGCCGTCCCGGGGGCCGTCGGAGCGGTCCCGGTGGCCGTTCCGACGGGCAGTGCGGCCCGGGCGGCCCGCAGTTCCCGGCGGCGGCGGCCGACGGTCCGGACCGCCAGGGCGGTGAGCGCGGCCAGCGCGAGGCCGGCCACGGCCGCCGCGAGCGGGGCGCCGGGTGCGTCGGCGGTGAGCCAGGGCAGCGAGAGGTGGCCGAGGGCGGCGACCGGGGGCAGCTGGAGCAGTCCGGCGGCGGCGAGCAGCCCGAGCGAGCAGAGGGTGCCGCCGGCCAGGACGGTGGCGGTGCCGGCCAGCAGCCAGGCCGCGGCCCGGGGCGGCAGCGCCTCGGCGAGCCGGCGGGCCAGCGGGGCGGTCAGGAAGGGCAGCAGCAGCGGCGCCCAGACGGCGATCATCACGGCGCGCCCGCCGATCCCGGTCGTGGACCGTCGCCGCCGTTGCCGTCACCGCCGTTGCCGTCACCGCCGCCGAGCAGGGCGCGCAGCAGCTGCTCGTCCTCGGCGGAGAGGTCGGACACGAACCGGGCGAGCACGGTGGAGCGGTCGGCCTCGCGGCCCAGCTCGGTGTGCATCCGGCGGGCGGCGAGGCCCGCGGTGTCCTGGACGGTCGGGGTGTAGGCGTAGGCGCGGCCCGCCCGGGTGCGCTCGACCGTCCCCTTGTCGTGCAGCCGGGCCAGGATCGTCGCGATGGTGGTGCGGGCGAGGTCCCCGCCGAGCGCCGTCTGGACGTCCTGCGGCGTCATCGGCTGCCGGGCCGACCACAGGGCGGCCAGCACCTCGGCCTCCAGCTCCCCGGCGGGCCGACGGGCGGACGGTACGTCGGACATGGCGGCGCTTCCTCCAACTTTCGTCTACAGTCATGTAGACCGTCTACGTCACTGTAGACGGTCCGGGCGGGTCCTGCGGCGAACCGCGGGGAAACCGCCCTCCAACGTACGGGAGGTCCGCCAGCCTTGCTCCAGTTCCCTGCCGATCCGGCCGCTCACCTCGCGGTGAACGTGCTGGACGCCTCCTCGCTGCTCGCCGCCTTCGGCGCACTGGGCATCGCCGTGGTGCTCTTCGCCGAGACCGGTCTGCTGGTGGGCTTCTTCCTGCCCGGCGACTCGCTGCTGTTCACCGCGGGCCTGCTCTGCGTGCCCGGCGCCACCAAGGGGCCGCAGCTGCACCTGTGGCAGGTGATCCCGGCCGCCCTGGTCGGTGCGCTCGCCGGGGCCCAGGTCGGCTACCTGATCGGTCGGCGCGGCGGCCGGGCGCTGCTCGCCCGCACCCGGCGCAAGAGCCTGCTGGAGGGCGTGGCCCGGGCCGAGGAGCTGCTCGCCAAGTACGGGCACGGCAAGGCGATCGTCCTGGCCCGGTTCATCCCGGTGGTCCGGACGGTGCTCAATCCGCTGTGCGGCGTACTCGAAGTGCCGGCTCGCTCGTTCACCTTCTGGCAGGTGACGGGCGGCGTGGTCTGGACGGTCGGCGTGGTGCTGGCCGGGTACGGGCTCGGATCCTCGATTCCCGGGATCGACCAATATCTGCTGCCGATCATCGGTCTGGTAGTAGTTGTCTCCGTGTTCCCCATTGTTCTCGAACTGTTCCGCGCCCGTAAGGCGCGCCGTCACGGAGGTGACGTGTGATGTCCTCTCGGGCCCTGGCCGTCTACGACGGCAGCGGGATCGACGGCGGTCTCTACACCCGGGTCAACGGGTGGGCCCAGTCGGCCCCGCACTGGCTGGACGACGTGATCAAGGTCTGGTCGGCGATCGGCCTCGGCCTGTTCGCGCTGTTCATGCTCTACGCCTGGTGGCGGGCGCGCGGCGCCGACTCCGCCGTGATGGCCCGGGTGCTGGCCTCGCCGGTGATCGTGGTCGTCGCGTACGGGATCAACTCGGTGCTCAAGGGCATGGTCGAGGAACTCCGGCCGTGCGCCCAGATCAAGGGCAGCATCTCGCTGGAGACCTGCCCGGCCGCCGGGGACTGGTCCTTCCCGAGCAACCACTCGGTGATCGCCTTCGCCGCCGCGATCTCGCTCTGGTTCGTCAGCCGCCGGCTCGGCGTCGTCGCCACCGTCTTCGCGGCGCTGATGGCCGCCTCCCGGGTCTGGGTCGGCGTGCACTACCCGCACGACGTGGCGGTCGGCGCCCTGGTCGGCATCGTGGTCGCGCTGCTGCTGGCCCCGCTGGCCGGCCGCTGCGGGCCGCTGGTGGACCGGATGCGGTCCGGCGCGCTGCGCCCCCTGCTGGGCCCCGGCACGCCGCCGGTGGTCAGCCGCGGCTACGCCTCGGCCGGGGCGCGGCAGTACTAGCCAGTCCGTGACCTGTCGGCCCCTTGTCCGGTTTCGGACGGCGGGTGGAGCATATGAGCCGGGTGCGGTGCCCCTGACGGGGGCGCCCGCCCGGCTCAGTCGTGTCCGGGGCACGAAGGCGCCGGGCGCCAGCGGAGGGGAGTGCCGAATGCCGTACCGACTCGACATCACGCAGGGGGACTGGCCGGGCGACCTGCTGAACAAGGGCGTCGAAGGGCTGCTCGCCGAGGCCATGGTGCTCACCCTCGCCACCGCCGGCCACGAGCACGGGCCGCACGCCAACCTGGCCTTCTTCGCCTACGACGAGGACCTCGTCCTGTACTTCGTCAGCGAGCGCTCCACCCGGCACAGCCACCACCTGGCCGACGAGGCCCGGGCCGCCGCCACCGTCTTCCTGCCGCCGCCGGCCTTCGGCGAGCACCTGCGCGGGCTGCAGCTCACCGGCAGCGCGAGCGAGGCCTGGGGGCGGCAGGCCGAGGCCGCGCTGGCGGCGTACCAGGGGCGCTACCCGGCCTTCGCCCAGGACGAGGAGGTCCGGCGGCAGTACCTCACCGGGGGCGGCGCGGCCGCGCTGTACCGCTTCCAGGTCGAGGAGCTGACGGCCGTCGACGAGCCCAACTTCGGGCGGCGCAACTACCTGCGGGCCCGGGTGGTGCGGGGGTAGCCGTCCTTCTTCCCGCTGATGGTGCGTCCGCGCCGGAACGGGACCCGCCGGGGCCGGCCGTTGCGGGCCACCGCCACGCCGAGGCCCGCGACGGCGGCCATCAGCACGGCGTCCAGGGCGGCGGCGATCGTCAGGTCCTTCGCGAAGTCCACGTCGCCCGGGGCGGTCGCCGCCGCGACGCCCTCCGGGTCGTAGCGGATCACCACCCGGTCGCCGACGGCGTGGGAGTGCAGGCCCCCGTACACCGTGCCGTTGGGGATCGGCAGGCCGAGCGCGCCGGCCAGGTCGTAGGTCGAGTTCGGGTGCTTGTCGCCGGGGTGGTCGTGCGCCTCGGCGACCGTCGCGGTCACGGTCAGCCCACGGGCGTTCAGGATCACCGCGTCCCGGGCCGAGATCACCTCCCCGAGCGCCCCGCCCCACAGCGCCACCGAGAGGATCGCCGCCCAGCAGCCCACCGGACCTCCCAGCAACCGGACCAGCCCGACGATCCAGGCCACCCCGATCACCAGCCCGAGCAGCCAGGCCGTCCCGAGCCCGACGTACGTGCTCACCGCCACCAGCCCGAACGTCCCGGCCGGCACCGCCGCCACCAGGGCGGCGGTCAGCACCACCGTCGCACGTCTGCTCCGCGTCCCCGCCATGACCTTCCCCCGCTCCTCGCTACGACGGGGTGGAAGCGTACGCCCGCATCCTCAGTCGGGAGGCAGGGGGAGTTCCCCCTGGTCGAGGAAGAGATAGGTGTGGAGCTTCTCCAGATACGCATACATCTCCTCGTCCGTCTCGAACTCGACCCAGGTGAGCTCGCAGTACTCGCCTCGGGTGAGATCCCGCTCCTCGAAGAGTTGCGTGAACCACCTCTGCAGGTCCTCTCCCCAGGCCGGGTTGGACCTGCTGATGGTCGTCTTCAGGCGCTCCATGGAGGAGAAGGCCATCTCGACGTTGAGGTACTGCCGCATGAATCCGGCGAGTTCGGGTTCCATGTGATCTCAGTCGGGCGGGAGCGGGATTTCGGTGGCGCCGAGGAAGAGGTATGCCCGGACTTCTTCCAGGTACGCGTACATCTCCTCGTCGGTCTCGAATTCGATGAAGGTGCGGTCGCAAAATTCGCCCCGGGTCGCGGTCCGCTCCGTGAGCAATTCGTCGAACAGCTTCCTCAGGCGCTCACTCCAGTTCGGCAGGCCTGTGACGGTCTGCTTGAGGCGGTCCACGTATTGTGCGGTCTCGATGTTGAGATAGGACTCGAAGAATCCTGCCAGGTAGGAGTTCATGGGAGTCCTCAGGGGCTCCCTGAGCGCCTTGCTCCGGTTCTCGAAGGTCGGTGCGGCGTCCGTCGGTTCGCCCGGCCGGATCTTGAACTCCGGTCCGCCGGCCTTGGCGGCGTCATCACCCACGGCTGATCCCCCCGCACTGTCCGTCCATCGGAGATGGTGCGAAGAACAGGACGGCCGGTGGGCCGACGGGGTTTCAGGGCGGCGGAGTGAGGCGAGTCACGTGCCTCGACGGTCGGTGGGGCGGCGGACGGACCAGAGGATGATGCCGTCGAGGACGGCGTTGAGGGTGAGGAAGCCCAGGAGCGGGGCGGGGGAGTCGGCCTCGCCGGGGAGTTCGGGGGCGACCCGGCCGGTCGGGTCCATCCGGACGGTGATCACGTAACCGGGCCGGAAGCGGGCCGTGTCCGGTCGGAGGTCGCCGCCGGGGACGGGGGTGCCGTCGGGGGTGGTCAGGGCGTAGGAGCGGGACACGGCGCCCCGGTTGGACTTCTCGATCCGCTCGGCGCGGACCACGGCGGTCACCTCGCTGCCGGAGCGCAGGATCAGGCCGCGCCAGGCGTTGGCCCCGAGCAGGTACGCGAACAGGCCGGTGAGGGTCATGATGGCGAGGCACCCGGTCAGGGCCTTCTGGAAGGCGGGGTTGCGGACGGCCTCGCCGCGCAGTGTGAAGACGGCGATCAGGGCGGCGGGGTAGAGCAGGCCCAGGACGATGGCGAGCCGGCGGTCGAGGTAGACGTCCACGGCGATGACGCCGAGGATCAGGCCGGTGGACAGGCCGATGACCGCCAGTGCGTGGCGGAGGCGGCGGTGCCGGTCGGCGCTGCTCTGGACGACGTACCCGGTCGTGAGGACGGCCATGGAGCACCCCCGTTGTCGCCGGTCTGCTGTCGGCGTGAGGTTAACTCCGCCGTCCTGTAAGGAGATTGGGCTTTGACGGATCCCGTACGGGGCCGATACGGGTTCCGTACGGCCGGGGCGGGGGCCGGGGGGGGGGGGGGCCCCCCCCCCCCCGCGCCCCGGGGGGGGGGGGGGGGCGGTGTGCCCCCGAGGGGGTGTTGAACACCCCCCCCCCCCACAACAAC
>NZ_JBIVHS010000008.1:242456-365010 GCF_044749365.1 Kitasatospora sp. NPDC089509
GGCCCGGGTCTGGGTCGGCGTGTCGGTAACACCGCCCCTCTTTTTTGCCGTGGGGGTTTTCCGGCCCCCGGGGGGGGGCGGGGCGGGGCCCCGGGGGGCGGGGGGGGGGGGGGGGGGGCCCGCCCCCCGCCCCGGTCCGGAGAACGGATGGTGAGGGGAGGTCAGTGACCACCCTTGAGGTTGAGCACGACCACCCCGACGATCACCAGCGCGAGCCCGACCCACTGCAGCCGCCCCAGCGACTCGCCGAAGGCGACCACGCCGATCCCGGCGACCGCCGCCGTCCCGGCGCCGGACCAGACTGCGTACGCGACCGAGACCGGGATGTGCTTGAGCGCCCGGCCGAGCAGGTAGAAGGACAGCGCGTAGCCGACCCCGACCGCGAGGCTGGGCCAGAGGCGGGTGAACCCCTCGGTGAGTTTGAGGCAGCTGGTGGCGCAGACCTCGCTCAGGATGGCGAGGGTGAGCAGAACGTAGGGCATGTCGCTGTCAAACGGCCGGGGCGGCGCTGAGCTTCCCCAGCAGCGCGAGGTCGACCAGTTCCAGGCTGTCCAGCAGGGTGATCCGCTCGCCGTCCGGGATCGGGACGGCGGTGGACGGCACCGCGAGCACCGCGCAGCCGGCCGCGGCGGCGGAGGCGACGCCGGTCGGGGTGTCCTCGACGGCGACGCAGGCGGCCGGGTCCAGGCCGAGCCGCTCGGCGGCGGCCAGGTACGGGTCCGGCGCGGGCTTGGTGCGCGGGGTGTCCTCGGCGGCCATGGTGACGGCGAACCAGTCGCGGCCGATGGCGGAGAGGACGAGGTCCACCACCAGGCGCGGGGAGGCGGAGACCAGTGCGGTGGGCACCCGGGCCTCCCGCAGGGCGGCCAGCAGGGCCAGCGCGCCGGGGCGCGGCACCGTCTCGGCGGCGACCTTGGCGGCGAAGGACTCGCCGAGCACCAGGGCGAGTTCGGCCTCGGTGCGGTCGGTGCCGCTGACCCGGTGCAGGTGGGCGGCGGTGTGCTCGACGGCCTGGCCGAGCACCTCGGGGGCGTCCTGGTCGGTGAGCGGGCGGTCCAGCTCCTCGGCGAGCTCGGCGGCGGCCTGCCACCAGAGCTGCTCGGTGTCGACCAGGGTGCCGTCCATGTCGAAGAGGACGGCGGCGGGCGGGGCGGGGACGGACGGAACGGGGGCGGACGGAACGGATTCAGGCATGGCGGTACCTTCGGGTGTTCTTCAGAGGGTGCAGTGGCGGTACGAGGATCTCAGCGGGTGCCGGGCCCCCGGACGGCGGGGGTTCAGACGGTGCGGCGGTCCACCAGGACCGGGCGCTCGGGCAGCGTGAGCTCGGCGCGCGAGCCGGCCGGCAGGGCGGCGGCGGCCTCGGTGGGCAGGTCGGCCTTGACCTCGGTGCCGTCGGCCAGTCGGACGGTGAGCCGGCTGACGGCGCCCAGGAAGGACGCGGTGACCACCTGGGCCGGGCCGTCCGCGGCCGGGGTGAGGAGGACGTTCTCCGGGCGGACCAGCACCTGCAGCTCGCCGTCGGCCGGGATCTCGCCGTCCACCGCGTGCCGGCGGCCGAGCACCTCGACGCCGTCCGAGGTGCGGGTGCACGGGATGCGGCTCATGGTGCCGACGAACTCGGCGACGAAGGCGGTGGCGGGCCGACCGTACAGCTCGGACGGGGTGGCGCACTGCTCCAGCTTCCCGGCCCGCAGCACCGCGACCCGGTCGGCCATGGACAGCGCCTCCTCCTGGTCGTGGGTGACGAACAGGGTGGTGATGCCCAGCTCCTGCTGGAGGCGGCGGATCTCCTCGCGCAGCTGGAGGCGGACCTTGGCGTCCAGCGCGGACAGCGGCTCGTCCAGCAGCAGCACGCGCGGCTGGAGGGCGAGTGCGCGGGCCAGCGCGATGCGCTGCTGCTGGCCGCCGGACATCTGGTGCGGGTAGTGCTCGGCGCGGTGCGGCAGGCCGACCAGCTCCAGCAGCTCCCCGGCGCGCTTGCGGCGCTCGGCCTTGCCGGTGCCGCGCATCCGCAGCCCGAAGGCGACGTTGTCCAGCGCGGTCAGGTGCGGGAAGAGGCTGTACGACTGGAACACCATGCCCGCGTCGCGCTTGTGCGCCGGGATCGAGGTGATGTCCCGGCCGTCGACCAGCACCTCGCCGGAGTCGTGCTGCTCGAAGCCGGCCAGGATGCGCAGCGCGGTGGTCTTGCCGCAGCCGGACGGGCCGAGCAGGGCGAGCAGTTCGCCCGGGTTGACGGTCAGGTCCAGGCCGTCGAGGGCGGTGGTGGCGCCGAACGCGCGGCGCAGCGAGCGGAACTCGACGGTGGCGCTGCCGGGGGCGGTCGAGACGCCGTCGGCGAGGGCGGTGGCCGTGGTCATGACTGGTGACTCCTGGAGAACAAGGGGGTTTCGGATCAGGACCGGGCGGCCGGGCCGCCCTCGGTCGGGGCCGGGCGGCGGTGCCGCCGCCGGGTCAGGACCGGGCGGCCTTGCGGCCCCGGCCGACGGCGGACATCAGCAGCAGGACGAGCCAGACGATCAGCAGGCTGAGCATCGACACCGCGACGGACATCTGGCCGTCGCTCTTGCCGTTGGAGTTGATCCACACCGAGAAGGGGGTGAAGCCGAGGATGGACGCGGTGGTGAACTCGCCGAGCACCAGGGCGACGGTGAGCACGGCGGCGTTCAGCAGCGAGCTGCGCAGGTTCGGCAGGACGACGGTGAACACCGCGCGCAGCCAGCCGGCGCCGCAGTTGCGGGCGGCCTCGACCAGGGTGGCCACGTCCACGCCGCGCAGTCCGGCGTCGATGGCCCGGTAGGCGAACGGCAGTGCCATCAGCACGTACGCGATGATCAGGACGATCGGGAAGGCCGGGTCCTGGATGGCCACGATGGTCTGGAACAGCGGGGTGTCCTGGAGGTAGTCCGGGCCCCAGCGCAGCACCCCGATGATGCCGGTGGTGAGCGCGACGACCGGGACGACCAGCGGCATCGAGCACATGATCTCGATCACCGGGCGCAGCTTGGGCGCGCCGAGCCGGGCGGCGAGCACCGCCGGGACCAGCAGGAGCAGCAGCACCACCACGGTGACGGCGGCCAGTTCGAGGCTGAGCACCAGGCTGTCGGTGAAGCCGGGGGCGCTCACCAGCTGGGTGTAGGCCCGGAAGGTGGTGCCGCCCTTGTTGTCGTCGATGCTGAACCACAGCGAGGCGGCCATCGGCACCGCGAAGTAGATCCCGCAGATCAGCAGGACCAGCCCGCGGCCGAAACGGATGCGATTGATCAGGCGAGCCACTTGGCACTCCGGCGCTGAAGGGGCAGGTACACGGCCATCACCAGGCAGGCGACCACGATCATGTCGAGGCCGAGGGCGAGGGCGAGGTTGCCCTGGCCGACCAGGACGTTGCCGGACAGCGCGTCGCCGATCTGCATCGAGATCAGCGGCACCGAACTGCCCACCATGGCCTCGGCGGTGGCGTAGGCGGCGAAGGAGGCGCCGAACAGCAGCACGAAGCCGCCGAGCAGCGAGGGCAGCAGCACCGGCAGCGCCACGTGCCGCCAGTACTGGAGGCCGGTGGCGCCGTTGTTGGACGCCGCCTCGCGCCACTGGGTCTTGAGGCCCTCCAGGGCCGGGGTGATGGTGATGACCATCAGCGGGACCAGGAAGTACAGGTAGACCACCGACAGGCCGGTGAAGGTGTAGAGGTTCCAGCCGTGCTTGGTCAGGCCGAACTTCTTGGTCACCTCGCCCGCGTTGCCGAGGGTGGCGACGAACATGAAGGCCAGCGGCACGCCGCCGAAGTTGGCCAGCACGCCGGAGGCGGACATCACGGCCTCGCGGAACGCCCGGAAGCGGGAGGTCGCCACGGCCTGGGCCAGCGGCAGGCCGACCACGGCGGCGATCAGCGCGGTCAGCAGGGAGAGCTTCACGCTGCCCCACAGGGCCGTCCAGTAGGCGCCCTGGAGCGAGCCGGTGAGGTTGTCGGTGGTGAAGGTCCCACCGCCGTCGGGGGCGTCGGTGGAGGTGGTGAACGCGCCGATGGCGATGGCGACGGCCGGCAGGCCGAAGCCGATCAGGAAGAACAGGATCAGCGGGAGGGCGGCGAGCCAGGCGCGGCTGCCGCGGGCCCGGCGCCCGGCCGGGCGGGGGGCCTTGGCCGCGGCGGTCTCGACGGCCGTGACGATGGTGGGGGAGGTGGTTGCGGGGCCGGGGGCGCCCCCGCCGCTCTGGGCGGCGGAGGCGTTGGCCGGCACCGGGGTGGGAGCCGTGGTCATCTCAGGTCAGCCCGCGATCGCCTTGGCCCAGTTCTCGGTCACGGTCTTCTTGGCCGCGTCCGTCTGGTCCTGGGTCGGGAAGGTGGTGAAGGGCTTGTCGACGACCGGCAGCTTGGCGGCGGCGGTGGCGTCGAGGGTGCCGGCGGCCTTCATGGCGTCGAACAGGGCGGGGGTGGCGTAGCCGCCGAGGAAGCCGTTCTGGCCCTGGGCGCTGTAGAGGTACTCCTCCCACAGGCGCGCGGCGGCCGGGTGCGGGGCGTCCTTGTTGATCGCCTGGTTGTAGTACTGGGCGTAGGAGCCGTCCGAGGGGATGGCCACCTGCCAGTCGATGCCCTTGTCCTTGAACTTGTCGCTGTAGCCGGCGTTCAGGTACGACCAGTCGATCGAGATCGGGGTCTCGCCCTTCTCGATGGTCGCCGGGGTGACCTCGACCGGGTTGAAGTTGCCGGCCTGCTTGACCTTGCCGAAGAAGTCGATGCCGGGCTGGATGTTGTCCAGCGAGCCGCCGTTGGCGAGCGCGGCCGCGTACACGGCGCCGAAGGCGGCACCGGCCTTGGTCGGGTTGCCGTTCAGGGCGACCATGCCCTTGTAGTCGGGCTTCAGCAGGTCGGCGAAGGTCTTCGGGCAGACGGACACCTTCTTGGCGTCGCAGCCGATCGACATGTAGCCGCCGTAGTCGTTGTAGCTCAGGCCGTTGGCGTCCTTCATGGTGGCCGGGATCTTGTCGAAGTCGGCGACCTTGTAGGGGGCCAGCAGGCCCTGCTTGCCGGCGCTGATCGCGAAGGCCGAGCCGAGGTCGACGACGTCGGGGGCGCGGTCCTGGCCCTTGCGGGAGGTGATCGCGTTGATCTCGTCCTGGCTGGCGCCGTCCGGGTTCTCGTCCTCGATGTCGATGCCGTACTTCGCCTTGAAGTCGTCCATCAGCTTGCCGTAGTTCGCCCAGTCGCGCGGCAGCGTGATGACGTGCAGCTTGCCCTCCTTCTTGGCGGCGGCGACCAGGCCGTCCATCCCGCCGAAGTCGGCGACCGAGGTGGCGGTCTTGGCGTTCTTGGCGCCCGAGGCGTCGTTCGACTTCGCGGAGGTGGAGCCGGCGGAACCGCAGGCGGTGAGCGACAGCGCGGCGGCGGTCAGGACGGCCGCGAAGGCGGCGGAACGGGCACGGTGCACGGACACGGGTCAGTCTCCTGATCGGGTGTACTGCGAGGGGGGTGCTGCACGGGAGTGGTGTCGGATCTGATCGGGGGATCGATCGTGCGAGTGGCCGTGGCGTGGATCCGTCCGGCGTCCGTCAAGGGTCCTTGTCGCCTTCGTCCGGTATCCGTTCGGAACCGTCCGAGTTGACTAGCCAACTTCGCTGACGGAGGTAAGTAACCCGGAGTTCGGTGACGGGAAGGTGAACGGACGGCCCAGAACCGGGGTCGGCTGCGGGAACGGTGGAATCCGGCCATCGGAGCGTGATCCGTTCGGTGCGATGCTCGAACTGCGCAGCGGGATAAGGTCGGGCTGTCCGCGCCGGTACGGCTGCGCAGGACACCGCCCCAGGAGGGACATTGACTGACGTGGCAGTGGAGCCCGGGCGCCCCGTGGAGCGCGAGACCGGAGCTCTGTACCGCAAGGTGGCCGCCGATCTGCGCGAGGCCATCACCACCGGCGCGTACGGCGAGGCGGGCCGACTGCCCGCCGAGGGTGCGCTGGCCGAGCAGTACGGGGTCTCCCGCGGCACCGTCCGGCAGGCGCTCGCGGTGCTGCGCTCGGACGGGCTGGTCACCTCCCGCCGCGGCACCCGGCGGGTGGTGCTCGGCGGGGCCCGGGTGCAGAGCTTCTCCGAACTGCTCAGCTTCACGCACTGGGCGTACTCGATGGGCGAGGAGCCCGGCGGCATCCTGGACTCCCTGGTGCGCCGCCCGGCCGACGCCGCCGAGCGCGAGCAACTGCGTCTGGAGCCGGGCGCCGAGGTGTACGTCACCGTCCGGCTGCGGACGCTGTCCGGCACGCCGGTGATGGTCGAGCGCACCGTCTACCCGCCCCGGGTCGGCGAGATCGTCGCCGAGCTGCCGCCGGACGTGGTCTCGCACACCGAGGTGCTGCGCGAGCACGGCATCCTGTTCACCGACGCCGACCACACCATCGACATCGTCGCCGCCAACGGGGAGGACGCCCGGCTGCTCGGCTGCCGCCGGGGCGGGCCGCTGCTGCGCGAGCGGCGGCGGACGACCGACCCGACCGGCACCCCGGTGGAGTGGTCCCAGGACCGTTACCTGCCCGGGACGGTGGCCTTCAGCGTGCACAACTCGCTGGCCACGTCGGCGCTTTCGCGGCACGCCCGGGAGCTGGACTGAACTCCCGGGCGCGGCGGTGCGATTGGGGCCGGCGCGTGACGTCCGGCGCGTGACGTTCGGCGCGTGACGTTCGGCGCGTGACGTTCAGCGCATGAGCGAGGCGAGCAGCGGGCGGTAGTGGTCGAAGCCCGGCGTCCCGGCGCCGGCCTCCTTGGCCTGATCGTCCCAGCGGCGGACGGCCACCGCGTCGACGGCGCCCGGGAGTTCGGCGAAGGCGGCGGCCTCCCGTCCGTCCATCGGGCCGCCCTGGACCTGGAGGGTGTACTCGGAGGCCTCGGAGAGCTTGGCGCGGTAGTCGGGCTCGACGGCGCACAGGTAGCGCTTGGCGGCCACGTGCAGCCGCACCGGCTCGGTGACCTCCGGGCCGAACCAGCGGGCCAGCCGGTCGGCGCCGGTGTGGCTGTGCCGATTGTCCTGGCCCTCCATCAGATCCCGTCCGTGCGTGGACTCCTGGCCGTGCTCGTCGAAGAAGTGGCCGACGTCGTGCAGCAGGGCGGCGGCGACCAGGTGGCCCGGGGCGTTCGCCGCCTCGGCGGCCGCGGCGGCCTGCAGCATGTGCTCGGCCATGGTGACCGCCTCGCCCAGGTACTCCCCGGCGCCCTGGCCCGCGAACAGCCCGGCCAGCTCGTCCAGGGCGGCGGTGCGGCGGTGCAGCACGGCGAGGGTGCCGGCCAGCGAGTCGAGGTCCGCGTAGCAGCCCTGGAGGTGCCGGTGGCCGTCCTGCTGGAACGCCGTACGGGCGTGCATCAGCCGGGTGTTGTCGAAGATCAGGCAGTCGCCGGGGCCGAGCCGGAAGGTGAGCTGGAGCTCGGGGCGCAGGGTGATCGCGGCGAAGCGGCGGTATGCGGCGTAGAAGGCCGTCAGCTCGTCCGCGCCCGCGCGCAGGGTGCCGATCGAGCGGTTGTTGAAGCGCACCTCGCGGATCCGGCCGAGCGGGTCCACGTCGATCAGCGGGCGGTCGGCGCGCAGTTCGGTGCGGCGGTCGCGGAAGACGAAGGGGACGGGCGTGCGGGTGAGGGTGGCGAAGGCCTCGGGGGCCTCGTCCCGGAGGACCGCCGCCGCCGTGAAGCCGTCCACCAGGCCGGAGTCGCCGCCGGTGGCCGAGTTCTCCAGGCAGTGCAGCAGCTGGAGGGTGGGCACCGGGTCGCGGTACGGGTTGTCGGTGTGCGGGGCGATGGCGACGCTGGTGAAGGCCAGGTTGTTGGGGTCGGGCTCGACCCGGACGTCGAACAGCTCGCCGTAGTTGGTGACCCGCACGTAGCCGAAGCTCTCGGCCACCCGCAGCACCTGGCGCTCCACCGTCGGCACCCCGCGCAGCAGGGCGAAGCCGCTGCGGCGGACGGCGGCGAGGACGGCGGCCTGCTCGGCGGGGTCGGTGAGGTACGCCTCCCAGTCGGCCTCGGGGAGGCCGCGGGCGAAGTCGGCGGCGGTCCACAGCCGCTTGTCCCGCTCGGTGCGGCCGTCGCCGTCGGCCTCCTCGGCGAGCCAGGCGAGCGGGTAGCGGGAGCGGTGCCCGTCCGACCAGAGCACCTCCAGGTTGCCGTCGATCTCCTTGCTCGCGGCGAGGGCGAGGTCCGCGGGCAGGTCGTCGATCTGGAACAGCTTCTGTCCGTTGCGCGGGTCCCGGCACTCGGCGCAGGGGCAGTTGTCGCGCAGCCAGTAGGGCGGCGGTTGCTCGGTCATGGGTGTCCTCCTCGGCTGGCCTTTCGGGGTGAAGTTGTATAGCCAACTTCATCCGCTTGGCCGGAGCTTGCCTGCCTTCGGTGAGGAGCGCGTGCCGGGCGGGTGAACGCCACGGGAACTGTGTCGGGAGGTGTCGGCCGAAAGCGGTCACGCGGGCGTCCGGCCGTTCGGGTGAGTGCGCAGGTCGGGGGGTGTGTTCGGGGGAGGGGGCGAAGGGGGCTGCGGCACTGTCGGGGTGGATTTCCCCCCCGACGCGAGAGGTGGCCGCGATGGCGCACAGGACGGACCCGGGACCGGCGGCCGAGGGGCACACCGGGCTCAGGCGCGAGGTGGGGGTCGCCGGGCTGCTGTGGGCCTCGGTGGGGGCGATCATCGGGTCGGGGTGGCTGTTCGGGGCGCAGAAGGCGGCGGTCGCGGCGGGGCCCGCGGCGATGCTGTCCTGGGGGATCGGGGCGGTGGCGATCGTCCTGTTGGCGTTGATCCACGCCGAGTTGGGCGGACTGTTCCCGGTCGCGGGCGGGACAGCGCGCTACCCGCACTACGCCTTCGGCGGGTTCGCGGGGATGTCCTTCGGCTGGTTCACCTGGCTGCAGGCGGCGACCATCGCGCCGATCGAGGTGCAGGCGATGATCAACTACGCCCAGCACTGGAGTTGGGCGGACGGCCTGCTGCACCGGAACCTGACGCTGACCGGCACCGGGTTCCTCGTCGCGGCCGCCCTGCTCGGGGTGTTCGTGGCGGTCAACTTCCTCGGCGTCCGGCTGCTCGCGCACACCAACAGCGCCGCCACCGTCTGGAAGGTGGCGATCCCGCTGCTGACCGTCTTCGTCCTCGGGCTCACCGAGTTCCACGGCTCCAACTTCAGCGTGCACGGCTTCGCGCCGGACGGTGCCAAGGGCGTGCTGGCGGCGATCAGCACCAGCGGGGTGATCTTCGCGCTGCTGGGCTTCGAACAGGCCATCCAGTGGGCGGGGGAGAGCCGCAACCCCGCCCGGGACATCCCCCGGGCGGTGCTCGGGTCGGTGGTGATCGGCACGATCGTCTACCTGGCGCTCCAGGTGGTCTTCATCGGCGCCCTGCCGCCCTCCACCTTCACCCACGGCTGGAGCACCCTGACCTACCCCGGGATCAGCGGCCCGTTCGCCGGCCTGGCGACCCTGATCGGCCTGGGCTGGCTGGCCACCGTCCTGTTCGTCGACGCGGTGATCTCGCCGGCCGGCACCGGCCTGGTGTACATCACCTCCAGTTCCCGGGTCACCTACGGCCTCAGCCGCAACGGCTACGCGCCGCGGGCCCTCCAGTACACCGACCGGCGCGCGGTGCCCTGGCTCGGCCTGCTGATCGCCTGGATCGCCGGGGTGCTCTGCTTCCTGCCGTTCCCGAGCTGGCAGCGGCTGGTCGGCTTCATCACCTCGGCGGTGGTGCTGATGTACGCGGGCGCCCCGCTGGCCTTCGGCGTGCTGCGCAAGCGGCTGCCGACGATGGAGCGTTCGTACCGTCTGCCCGGCGGCGCGGTGATCTCACCGGCCGCCTTCGCGGTGGCGAGCCTGGTCATCTACTGGTCCGGCTGGGACACCCTGTGGCGGCTGGGCCTGGCGATCCTGATCGGGTACCTGCTGCTCGGCGGGTACTCGGCCCACGCCGTGTCGAAGGGGGTGCCGAACGCGCCGCGGATGGACTTCCGGGCCGGGCAGTGGCTGCCGGTCTACCTGATCGGGATGGGGGTCGTCTCCTGGCAGGGCACCTTCGGCGTGGGCGCCCGGGGCAACCTGCCGCTGTGGTGGGACATCGCGGTGGTGGTGCTGTTCTCGCTGGTCGTCTACTACTGGGCGCTGGCGGCGGCGCTGCCGGCGGAGGAGATCGAGCGGAACATCCGCGGCGTCGAGGTGGTGGACCCGGGCGGGCACTGAACGGCCGCTTCCCGCACAGCACTTCGCCCCGCCGAGCGCAGCACTTCGCCCCGCCGAGCGCAGCACTTCGCCCCGCCGAGCGCAGCGCTCGGCGGGGCGGAGTCGTCAGTGCTGCTGGTCGGCCGGGGCGGTGGCCGGTGCGCCGGTCCCGGTGCCCGGGCTGGTGCCGGGGCTGGTGCCGGTTCCGGTGGTGCTCGGGTCGGGCTTGGTGACCGGGTCGGGGATGTCGGCCATCGGCAGGGACTGCTTGGACGTGCCCCGCAGGGCGTCGTTCATGGCGTCCCGCCAGATCGGGCCGGGGCCGTCGGCGCCGAACACCTCGGAGTGGTAGCGGCCGTTGATGGTGATGTTGCGCATCTCGACGCCGCCCGCCGGGCCGCCCAGCCAGACGGAGGTGGCGAGCTGCGGGGTGTAACCGCTGAACCAGGCGGCCTTCTTGTGGTCCGAGGTGCCGGTCTTGCCGGCGATCTGCCGGTTGCCCTCCAGGTTGAGCGCGGAGCCGGTGCCGTCCACGGTCACGCCGTTCAGGATGGTGTTGATCGCCTCCGCGGTGTCGTCGGAGAGCACCTTCTCGCAGTGGCCGGCCGGGACGGGCACGTCCTTGCCGTCCACGGTGGTGATCTTGTCGATGGCGAGGGTGTTGCAGTGGGTGCCCTCGGCGGCGAAGGTCGCGTAGACGTTCGCCATGGTGAGCGGGCTCATCTCCTCGACGCCCAGCGCCATCGCGGGAACCTCTTCGAGCGGCTTGCCGCTGGCCTTGGTGGTGATGCCGAGCTTGTTGGCCATCTGCTTCACCGCGCAGAGGCCGATCTCCTGCTCCATCTGCACGAAGTAGGTGTTGATCGAGCGCGCCATGGCCTCCTTGAGCTGGTAGGGGCCCTTCTCGTTCGGGGACTCGTTGGGCACCACCGTCTTGGGGCGGGCGTCATTGCGCCAAGTCCCGTCGCAGGTCTTCATGTTCGGGTACGGCATCGCGTTCGGTGCCTTGTACTCCTGGTTCGTCGGCAGGCCCGCCTCCAGGGCCGCGGCCGCGACGATCGGCTTGAACGTGGAGCCGGGCTGGAAGCCGGTGCCGCCGCCCATCGCGGCGTCGACGTTGAGGTTGACCACGGTCTGGTTCTTGGTCGCGTCCAGGCCGTAGGGGCGGGTCTGGGCCATGGCGAGGATCTTGCCGGTGCCGGGCTCGATCATGCTGGCGGCGGCCGAGACGGAGTCGGTGACCTTCACGTTGCTGCTCACCGCGTTCTGGGCGGCGGCCTGCTTGTCCGGGTCGAGGGTGGTGTAGATGTTCAGCCCGCCCTGGTCCCAGACCTTCTTGCGGTCCTCGCTGCTCTTGCCGAAGGCCGGGTCCTGCTTGACGACGTGGCGGACGTAGTCGCAGAAGAAGCCCAGGCCGGCCTTGGCGGTGATGCAGCCGTTCTGCGGGTCCTTGTACTTCAGACCCAGCGGGGCGGCCTTCGCCTCCTTCGCCTGGTCGGCGGTGATGTGCTTGTTCTCCAGCATCTTGTCGATGACGGTGTCCCGGCGCTTCTGGGCGGCGCTCGGGTGCAGCTTGGGGTCGTACTGGGACGGGTTCTGGACCAGTCCGGCCAGGGTGGCCGCCTCGGCGACGGTCAGGTCCTTGTTGCTCTTGCTGAAGTAGCGCTGGGACGCGGCCTCCACGCCGTAGGCGCCGTTCCCGTAGTAGGTGATGTTCAGGTAGTTGGTGAGGATCTGGTCCTTGGGCAGTTCCTCCTCCAGCTTGACGGCGATCTTCAGTTCCTGGATCTTGCGGCCCAGGGTCTTGCGCTGGGCCTCCTGGACGGCGTCCTTGTCGTCGCCGGCCTTCTCCACGTTGACGTTCTTCACGTACTGCTGGGTCAGCGTGGAGGCGCCCTGGGAGGTGGTGCCGCTCTCCGCGTTCTTGCCGAGTGCGCGGACGATGCCCTTGACGTCGACGGCGCCGTGCTCGTAGAACCGGGCGTCCTCGATGTCGACCTGGGCGTGCCGCATGAAGGGCGACATCTGGTCGGCCGGGATGACGGTGCGGTCGCGCTCGTAGACCTTCGCGATCAGCCCGCCCTTGGCGTCGAAGATCTGCGTCGCCTGGGTCAGCGGCGGGGTCTTGAAATCGTCGGGGATGTCGTCGAAGCCCTCCGCCGTGTCCTTGGCGGTCAACCCGATGCCGCCGGCGACCGGCAGGGCGAGGCCCGCCACCAGGACGCCGGACACCACGCTCACCCCGAGGAAGGTCGCGCCGAAGCGGACCAGCCGGAGCGGCGAGTTGCGGGACGGGCGGGAATCCGCGGTGTCGTCGGCGGAATTCCGTGTGGTCGATATAGGAGGGCGATTTGAGTCCACAACACTTTGATGTCGCGGGTGTGGAGAAAGGTTGCACGCGGAGTGCTCGGAGGGGCCGAAGTGGGCCTTATGGGGTCGGAGTTCCGTTTTGCGCGGCGCCCGGCCCGGGACAGCGCTCCGCCCCGCCGGGCGGTGGTCCGGCGGGGCGTCGTTCGGCGGGGTGTTGTCCGGTGGGGCGTTGTCCGGTGGGGTGAGGCGGTGGCGGACTACACCCCGGCGGTCGCGGTCCAGGCGGCCTCGGCGGCGGCCAGGGCCGGTACGGCGTCCGCCCCGGTCGCGCCGGCCAGGGCGGTCAGGCAGGCGCGGACGGTGTCCAGCGAGGCCGCCCGGCCGTAGTGGTTCACCCGGAGCATCTCGGCGGCCAGCGCCCCGCCGCCCGGCTGGACCGGCAGCGCCGGGTCGAGGCCGGCCGCGAGTTCGGCGGCGTGCAGGCCGGCCGCGGTGCGCAGGGTGGTGGCGACCGGGGCCGCGTGGGCGTCCTGGTGGACGAACGGGCTGAGCGTGCCGAGCGCCCGGGCACCGGCCCGGGTGGCGGCGGAGGCGGCGCGGTGGCGGGCGATCACGCTGGGCAGGCCGTCGGCGGCGATCCGGTCCAGGCAGGCGCCGAGCGCGAGCATCTCCAACTGGGCCGGGGCGTGCGGGAGTACGGCGCGGCCGGCGTCCGTCCAGCGCTCCTTCCAGTCGAGCAGCGACAGGTAGGAGCGGCGCGGCGCGGCCGGGTTGGCGGCGATCCGCTCCCAGGCGCGCTCGGAGACGGAGACGGCGGAGACCCCGGCCGGGCCGCCCATCGCCTTCTGGCCGCCGATGACGCACAGGTCGATGCCCCACTGGTCGGTGAGCAGCGGCTCGGCGGCGACCGAGGCGACCGCGTCGAGCATCAGCAGGGCGCCGTGCGCGCGCACCACGGCGGCGATCTCCGCGACCGGGTTGGTGTTGCCGGTGGCGGCCTCGGCGTGCACCAGGGAGACGAAGTCGATCTCCGGGTGGCGGGCGAGGGCCTCGGCGACCTGCTCGGCGCCGACCGCGCTGTCGAAGGGCACGGCCAGGTCGACCACCGTCGCGCCGCAGGAGCGCAGCCAGTTGCCGAAGGTCTGCCCGTACGGGCCGGTGACGATGTTGAGGGCGGTGGAGCCGGGGTGGGCGGCGCCGCGGATCGCGGCCTCCAGCGGGAGCAGCGCCTCGCCCTGGGTGACGATGACGTCGGCGTCGGTGTGCAGCAGCGCGGCCACCTGGTCCTCGATCGCCGCGAACCCGGCGGCGCTGAGCGGGGGGAGGTCGAGGAAGGGGCTCACGGTGCAGAACCTTTCGGGTGCGGGCCGGGTACGGATCGGTGGGTGCCGGAACGAGTGTGCCGCATTTTCACTGCTTACAGGTCACGGTCGCGTCGGTAGAGTGCGGCCATGAGCGATGGCGCGGTGCTGCACGTGCGGGGTCGGGTGCTGGTCGGTCCGGACGAGGTCCGGGACGAACTCTGGGTGGTGGACGGCACGGTGAGCTTCTCCCGCCCGCCGACCGCCGGGGACGTCCGGACGGTGACCGGCTGGGTGCTGCCCGGTCTGGTGGACGCGCACTGCCACGTCGGCCTGGACGCGCACGGCGCCGTGGACGCCGAGACCAGCGAGAAGCAGGCGCTCACCGACCGTGACGCCGGCACCCTGCTGATCCGCGACGCCGGTTCGGCCGCCGACACCCGCTGGATCGACGAGCGCGAGGACCTGCCCCGGATCATCCGGGCCGGGCGGCACATCGCCCGCACCCGCCGCTACATCCGCAACTACGCCCACGAGATCGAGCCCGGCGACCTCGCCGCGTACGTCCGGGCCGAGGCCCGGCGCGGCGACGGCTGGGTGAAGCTGGTCGGCGACTGGATCGACCGCGACCGCGGCGACCTCGCCGCCTGCTGGCCCGGCGACGCGCTGGCCGAGGCGATCGCGGCGGCGCACGAGGAGGGCGCGCGGGTCACCGCGCACTGCTTCGCCGCGGAGTCGCTGCCGGACCTGCTGGCGGCCGGCATCGACTGCGTCGAGCACGCCACCGGACTGACCGAGGAGCTGATCCCGGCCTTCGCCGAGCGCGGGGTGGCCATCGTCCCGACGCTGGTCAACATCGCCACCTTCCCGGACCTCGCGGCCGGCGGGGAGTCCAAGTTCCCGGCCTGGGCGGCGCACATGCGGCGGCTGCACGAGCGCCGGTACGACACCGTGGGGGCCGCGCACGACGCCGGGATCCCGGTGTTCGTCGGTACGGACGCGGGCGGCTCGCTCGCGCACGGGCTGGTCGCGGACGAGGTGGCGGAGCTGGTGAAGGCGGGGTTGAGCCCGGCGGAGGCGCTGTCGGCGGCGAGTTGGGGGGCGCGGGCCTGGCTCGGGCGGCCCGGGCTGGAGGAGGGTGCGCCGGCCGACTTCGTGGTGTACCGGGAGGACCCGCGGGCGGACGTCAGGGTGCTCGCGGACCCGTTGCTGGTGGTGCTGCGGGGGCGGCCGGTGGGGTGACGCCGGGGCGGCGCGGGGCTGGCGCGGGGGCGGTCGGCGGGGCGGCCGGTGGGGTGATCGTTTGCGGTGACGCTCTGTCGGTATGGGCCGATAGGGTGACGCCCATGGCACCGCGTCCACTGAATGAGATCGTCGAGCCCGGTTGGGCCACCGCCCTGGAGCCCGTCGCCGGGCAGATCGCCGCGATGGGCGACTTCCTGCGCGCCGAAATTGCGGCCGGCCGCACCTACCTGCCGTCCGGGCCGAACGTGCTGCGGGCGTTCCAGCAGCCGATCGCCGACGTCCGGGTCCTGATCGTCGGGCAGGACCCGTACCCGACCCCCGGCCACGCCGTCGGCCTGAGCTTCTCGGTGGCGCCCGAGGTCCGGCCGATCCCGGCGAGCCTGATCAACATCTTCCGGGAGTACGGCACCGACCTCGGTCTGCCGCAGCCGTCCAACGGCGACCTCACGCCCTGGACGCAGCAGGGCGTCCTGCTGCTGAACCGGGCGCTGACCACGCAGCCGCGCAACCCCCGGGCCCACAAGGGGAAGGGCTGGGAGGCGGTCACCGAGCAGGCGATCCGGGCGCTGGTGGCGCGCGGCGGCCCGATGGTGGCGATCCTCTGGGGCAGCGACGCCCGCAACCTGCGCCCGCTGCTGGGCACCATCCCGACGGTCGAGTCGGTGCACCCGAGCCCGATGTCGGCCGACCGCGGCTTCTTCGGTTCGCGGCCGTTCAGCCGGGCCAACGAGCTGCTGGTGCGGCAGGGGGCGCAGCCGGTGGACTGGCGGCTGCCGTAACGGAGTCGGGCTTGCCGTAGCAGAGTCACGTCAGGGCGGAACGCCAAACTCACCCCAACGGGTGAAATGACGTTCCGTGCTGCTCATGTGACAGATCGTTCGAGAAGACTGGCGGCTCACCATTTCATCTGTGTGGGGGTACCGCCTTGTCTTCTCGCCGAATCGTTTCCGCCGCTGCCGTCGTGGTGGCGAGTACCGCGCTCGCCGCCGGGCCCGTCCAGGCGGCGCCGGTGCCGGCCTCCGCGCCGACCGCGTCGCCGGGCAAGGCGCGCGCCGTGACCGCCGAAGTCGCCCTGGACGTCAAGCTGTTGAACAACTCCGTGGCCGTCCCGGTGGACATCGCGCTCAACAAGGTGGAGTCCCCGGCACAGCGCGACGGTTCCGTGCTGACCGCCAAGGTGGCGGGGGTCGACCAGGCCGCCCCGGTCGAACTGGTCAAGGCCGACATCGGCAAGTCCGTCACCCGGGTCGACGCCAAGGGCGCCGCCGCCTCCGTCAAGCTGGTCAACGCCGATGTGCACGCCCCCGGCCTGCCCGCCACCGCGCTGCTCGGCCTGGAGGCGATGAGCGCCGAGGCCACCTGCCCGGTCGACGGGCAGCCGACCGCGGACGTGGTCGCGCCCGCCAAGCTCACCGTGCTGGGCAAGCCCGTCACCGTCGGGCTCTACGGCCCGACCAAGGTGGACGTGCCGCTGGTCGGCAGCGTGTCGGTGGAGTTCTCCAAGAAGACCACCACCACGACCACCGCCGCCGCCTCGGCCCTGGAGGTGCAGGTGGAGGTGAACCCGCTGAACCTGAACGTCGCCAAGGTCACCGGAAAGATCACCGTCGCCTCGGTGAGCTGCGAGAAGCCCGTACCGTCCACCCCCACGGACAGCCCGAGCGCCGCGCCGACCGGCGCGCCCACCGCCCAGCCGGTGGTCGACACCAGCACCTCGCGGGCCGCGGTGCCCCAGGCGGCGGTGGAGAAGCCGACCGGGCAGCCGGAGCGGCTCGCCACCACCGGTGGCAGCAGCGCCACCGGCCCGCTCGCCGCCGGTGCGGCCGCCCTGGTCGCGGGCGGTGCGGCCGCCCTGTGGGCCACCCGGCGCCGCCGGTCCGCGCACGCCCGCCGCGGCTGACCGGCCGCGCCCCGGGCCGCCGGGCGGCCGTTCCTCATCCTTTTGGTCACTCCGGACGGCGGGAGTGCCACGCCTGGCACTCCCGCACCGTGACCGTGTCGATGCGGACGGTTGGTTCACATGCGCGTTACACGAGAGGAACAACCGGGAAACGGCGACTTGCGACGCTACGCGGGCACCCACCACCCAGCAATGCGAGGGACACGTCGTGGCAATCAAGGCCGAGTACATCTGGATCGACGGCACCAAGCCGACCGCGAAGCTCCGTTCCAAGACTCGCGTCCTGCCCAACGCCGACAAGATCCCGACCTGGGGCTTCGACGGTTCCTCGACCAACCAGGCCGAGGGCCACGCCTCGGACCGCGTGCTGGAGCCGGTGAAGGTCGTCAAGGACCCGATCCGCGGTGGCGACAACATCCTCGTCCTGTGTGAGGTCCTGGAGACGAACGGCACCCCGCACGAGTCCAACACCCGTGCCCTGCTGCGCGAGGTCGAGGAGAAGTACACCGCGCAGGAGTCGATCTTCGGCATCGAGCAGGAGTACACCTTCTTCAAGGGCTCCCGCCCGCTCGGCTTCCCGGAGGGCGGCTTCCCGGCCCCGCAGGGCGGCTACTACTGCGGCGTCGGCGCCGAGGAGGTCTTCGGCCGCGAGATCGTCGAGCTGCACCTGGACCGCTGCATCGACGCCGGCCTGGCCATCTGCGGCATCAACGCCGAGGTCATGCCCGGCCAGTGGGAGTTCCAGATCGGCCCGGTCGACGCGCTGACCGTCTCGGACGACCTGTGGATCGCCCGCTACCTGCTCTACCGCACCGCCGAGGAGTTCGGCATCGACGCCACCCTGGACGCCAAGCCGGCCCGTGGCGACTGGAACGGCGCGGGTGCCCACACCAACTTCTCCACCAAGGCGATGCGCGAGGGCTACGACGCCATCATCACCGCCTGCGAGTCGCTCGGCTCCTCCCAGGAGAAGGTGCTGGAGCACGTCACCCAGTACGGCGCCGACATCGAGTCCCGTCTGACCGGCAAGCACGAGACCGCCCCGTGGAACGTCTACAGCTACGGCGTCTCCAACCGCGGTGCCTCGGTCCGCATCCCGTGGCAGGTCGAGGTGGAGCAGAAGGGCTACATCGAGGACCGCCGCCCGAACGCCAACGTCGACCCCTACGTGGTCACCCGCCTGCTGATCAACACCTGCTGCGAGGCCCTGGAGAAGGCCGGCCAGGTCTGATCCCCGCGCCCTCCTGAGCGCCCCGCCGGGCCTCCCCTCCACCTGGAGGGGAGGCCCGGCGGTCGTGCGTGCGGCACCGGGGCGGACGGTGGGTGGACGGTTGAACTCGGCGGCCAGGAAGTCCCGTTGCTACCGGTGAGGGCCGTCCGGAACGGCCGCGGGGGCTTCTCCCCGTCGACCGGTCGCCGGCCGGGGCCCGAACAGTCGCACTCAGGAGCGCGCATGAACAAGTTCAAGGTGGCCCTCGGGTCCACCGTCGTCCTCGCGGGCATCGGGCTGGCCGCCGCACCCCTCTCGGCCGCCGCGAGCAGCCCCGGCGCGGCCTCGCCGGTCCCGCGGGTCACGGTGCCGGCCGTTCCGGCACCCACGGGTCGTCCGATCACGCCGGGCGTGCCCGCGAAGCCGGGCAAGCCGGGCACGGTGCGCGCCCTGGCGGTCGAGGCCGACGCCGCCACCGTCGAGGCCGTCGACGCCGGCGGTGTCGATGCCGGCGGCGGCACGCTGCAGCCGGCGCCTTCTCAGTGCAGCGACCCGGTGTTCGGCGGCAACTTCCTGTGCGGCGGTTACTACGGCCCCACCGGCGCGACCTTCTTCGACTTCCGCGACGGCACCCGGCTGATCCTGGTGATCGGCACCAACCACCAGGTGTACACCCGGTCGACGATCGCCAACTCCACCAAGCTGACCGCCTGGAAGTCCCTCGGCGGCAGCATGGACGGCCGGCTGGGCATCTCCGCGCAGTCCATGAACGGCGCCTTCCGCTTCGACGTGCACGGTACCGACGGCCGCTGGTGGTCCCGGGCCCGGGACGTCGACGGCACCTGGACCGGCTGGAGCTCGCGGCCGTAGTGCCACCCGGCCACCCGGCCACCCGGCCGCCCGGAGCGGCCGGACGCCTCTTGAACGAGGAGGGGGAGTCCCGGAGAATCGGTCCATGACCACTCCGGGCCGCCCCCTCCTCGTGCGCCGTCTGTACGTGGACCTGGCGCGGGTGTGGGCGGCCGGCTGTCGTCGTCGGTGAGTTCGCGGGTTCTCCGAAACACCACCGACGTCAGGCAGTACCGGCCGCAGGAGTGTGTCCGTTCATGGCTCTCACCTTCCACTGGTTCCTCCCCACCAACGGCGACAGCCGGGGCATCGTCGGCGGCGGGCACGGTTCGACGCCCGGGACGGCCGGCTCCGACCGGCCGCCGAGCATCGCCTACCTGGGCCAGGTCGCCCGCAGTGCCGAGCAGTTGGGCTTCGAGGGGGTGCTGACACCGACCGGGGCGTGGTGCGAGGACGCCTGGCTGACCACGGCGATGCTGACCCAGGTGACCGAGCGGCTGAAGTACCTGGTGGCGTTCCGGCCCGGGCAGATCAGCCCGACGCTGGCGGCGCAGATGGCGGCGACCTACCAACGGCAGTCCGGCGGGCGGCTGTTGCTCAACGTGGTGACCGGCGGCGAGTCGGCGGAGCAGCGGGCGTACGGGGACTTCCTGGACAAGGACGCCCGCTACGCGCGCACCGGGGAGTTCCTGGAGATCACCCGGCGGCTCTGGGCGGGGGAGACGGTCGACCACGACGGCCCCCATCTGCGGGTCGAGCGGGCGAGGTTGAACCGGCTGCCCGATCCGGTGCCGCCGGTGTACTTCGGCGGCTCCTCCCCGGCGGCCGGGGACGTCGCGGCCCGGCACGCGGACGTCTACCTGACCTGGGGCGAGCCGCCCGGCCAGGTGCGGGACAAGATCGGCTGGATCCGTGAGCTGGCCGCCGCCCGGGGCCGGTCGGTGCGGTTCGGGATCCGGCTGCACGTGATCACCCGGGACACCTCCGCCCAGGCCTGGGCGGAGACCGAGCGGCTGCTCGCCGGGATGGACCCGGGCCGGGTCCGGGAGACCCAGCGGGCCCTGGCCGAGAGCGAGTCGGAGGGCCAGCGGCGGATGCTCGCGCTGCACGGCGGCTCGTCGGAGCGCCTGGAGGTGTACCCGGGGCTCTGGGCCGGGATCGGGCTGCTGCGCGGCGGCGCGGGGACGGCGCTGGTGGGCAGCCACCGGGAGGTCGCGGACCTGGTCACCGAGTACCACGAGCTGGGGATCGACGAGTTCGTGCTGTCGGGCATGCCCCACCTGGAGGAGGCGTACTGGTTCGGGGAGGGCGTCCTGCCGCTGCTGGCCGGCCGCGGCCTGTGGCGCCGGCCGTGACCGGTGCCGGTCGTGACCGGTATCGGTGGGGACCGGTGCCGGTCGGGAACGGTGCCGGCCGTGACCGGTGATGGCGCCTGCAAACCGCTGGTCAATTCCGCACGGCCACCGGAGAATTCACGACATGACCCAGCAGCCCCTGCTCCTGCTCGACGTGGACGGACCGCTCAACCCCTATGCCGCGCCCCGGCTGCGGCGGCCGGCCGGCTACGACAGCCACGACCTGATGCCCAGCTGGTGGGCCCGGCGGCAGAGCCGGCGGGCCGAGGGCGAGGCGAAGCCGCTGCGGGTGTGGCTGAACCCGGGGCACGGGCCGGAGCTGCTGTCGCTGCCGTACCAGCTGGTGTGGGCGACCACCTGGATGGACGAGGCCAACGTGCTCATCGGCCCCAACCTCGGGCTCCCCGAACTGCCGTACATCCCGTGGACGGAGCTGTTCGCCGAGGACCCGGAGGGGCTGCACTGGAAGACCAGGGACGTGGTGGCGTGGGCGGCCGGGCGGCCGTTCGTCTGGGTGGACGACGAACTCGGCCCGCAGGACGCCGCCTGGATCTCCGCCCACCACCCGGCCCCGGCGCTCACGCTGCACGTCAATCCCCGGATCGGCCTGCTCGCCGAGGACTTCGCGACCCTGCGGGACTGGGCGGCCGCCGCGTGACCGGGCGGCCGTTGCTCCTGCTCGACGTGGACGGGCCGCTCAACCCCTACGCCGCCCAGGACACCGACTGCCCCGAGGGCTACGGCACCCACCGGCTGCTGCCCGAGTCCTGGGTGGCCCGGCACGCGCCGCTGCCGCGGGCGGAGGTGGAGCCGCTGCGGGTGTGGCTGAACCCGGAGCACGGGCCGGAGCTGCTGTCGCTGCCGTACGAGCTGGTGTGGGCGACCACCTGGATGGACGAGGCGAACACCTTCATCGGTCCGCGCCTCGGCCTGCCCGAACTGCCGTACATCCGCTGGACGAACCTGTTCGGCGAGGACCCGGGCGGGCTGTACTGGAAGACCAGGGACGTGGTGGCGTGGGCGGCCGGGCGGCCGTTCGTCTGGCTGGACGACGAGCTCGGGCCGGCGGACATCGAGTGGATCGCGGCCAACCATCCGGGGGAGGCGCTGCCGCTCTGGGTCGACCCCCGGGCCGGCCTGCGGGAGTTGCACTTCGCGGCGCTGCGGGAGTGGGCGGAGGAGTCGCCGTGCTGAGCGAGGAGCAGGTCGGGCGGGTCGAGCGGCTGCGCCGCTATCCGGTCAAGTCGCTGCTGGGCGAGGAGCTCTCGGCGGTGACGGTGGACGGCCGGGGGCTCGCCGGGGACCGCGGCCGGGCGCTGCTGGACGTGGCGAGCGGCCGGGTGGCCAGCGCCAAGAACCCCCGCCGCTGGGCCGGGCTGCTGGACTACTCGGCGGCCACCGCGGCGGACGGCCGGGTGGCGATCACCGGCCCAGACGGGCGTTCCGTCGACGAGGCGGAGCTGTCCGAGACGTTCGGCCGCAAGCTCACCCTGATCGCCGAGCGCCCGCCCGGCGCGACGGTCGAGCGGGCCGTCCCGGAGGAGGTGCTGGCGCACGGGATCGAGGCGGAAGTCCCGGTGACGCTCAGCGAGTTGGGGCGCGCCGCAGAGGCGGGCGGCTTCTTCGACTTCGCTCCGCTGCACCTGATCACCAGCTCCACGCTGGCGGCGGTGGGCGTCGACGCGGAGCGCTACCGGCCGAACCTGGTGATCCGCACCGAGGGCGAGGGCTTCGTCGAGAACGCCTGGGTGGGGCGGGAGTTGGCGATCGGGGAGACGCTGCGGCTGCGCATCGTGGCGCCCACCCCGCGCTGCGCCGTCCCCACCCTGCGGCACGGCCCGCTGCCCCGGCGGACGGAGGCGCTGCGGGTCCCGGCCGAGCGCAACCGGCTGGTCCCGCTGGAGGGCATGCCCGCGCTGCCCTGCACGGGGGTGTACGCGCAGGTGCTGGCGCCGGGCCGGGTCGGGGCCGGTGACGTGGTCAGGCTCGGGCCGGGCTGAGGGCTGAGGGCTGAGGGCTGAGGGCGGGGGGCGGGGTGGCCCGGCTCAGGCCGGACCCAGCACCTGCTGCAGGGCGGTGAGGAAGCGGTCGGTGGTCCCCTCGTCCCGGACGGCGATCCGCAGCCAGTCCTCGCCGAGGCCGGGGAAGGTGTCCCCGCGCCGGACGGCGAAGCCGTGCTCGCGCAGCCGCTCGCGGACCGCCGCCGCGCCCGGCAGCCGGACCAGGACGAAGGAGGCGGCCGGCTCGCCGTGGATCCGCAGGGTCGGGAAGGCGGCCAGGCCCTTCACCAGGTAGTCGCGCCACAGGGTGAGTTCGGCGGCCGCCCGGTCCGCCTCGGCCAGCGCCGCCGGGCCGCTGCAGATCTCGGCGGCGGCCAGCGCCGGGGTGGAGACCGGCCAGAGCGGCTGTGCGGCGCCCAGGGCGGCGATCAGCGGCGCCGGGCCGAGCACATAGCCGATCCGCAGTCCGGCCAGGCCCCAGGTCTTGGTGAGGCTGCGCAGGACGACGACCTGCCCGGGCAGGTCCCGGACGGCCGCGAGGGACTCCCGCTCGCCCGGCACGGTGTCCATGAAGGCCTCGTCCACCACCAGGGTGCGCCCGGGGCGGGCGAGTGCGGCGACGGCCTCGGCGGGGTGCAGGACGGAGGTCGGGTTGGTCGGGTTGCCGAGCACCACCAGGTCCGCCTCGGCGGGGACGGCGGCCAGCCGGAAGCCGTCCTCGGGGGAGAGCAGGACCCGGTGCACCCGGTGTCCGGCGTCCCGCAGGGCGGCCTCGGGCTCGGTGAACTGCGGGTGGACGACGGCGATGTGACGAGCCGTCAGTACGCGGGCGAGCAGCACGAAGGCCTCCGCCGCCCCGGAGGTGAGCAGCACCTCCTCGACCGGGCGCCCGTGTCGGGCGGCCACCGCGGCGCGGGCGGCGGACTGGTCGGGGTAGGCGGCGAGGGTGCTCAGGGTGGCGGCCAGGTGCTCGCGCAGCCAGGGCGGGGGCGTGCCGGTGCGGACGTTGACGGCGAGGTCGACCAGGTCGCGGCCGTCCGCCCGCACCTCGGCGTCGCCGTGGTGGCGCAGGTCGGGCTCGTGGGCCGTCATGCGCGGGCTCCGTCCGTGGGGAGGTCAGGGGTTTCGGGGGTCTCGGGCAGGCTGTGGGGTCCGGGCAGGCCGGGGAGCTTCGGGGTCTCGGGCAGGCCGGGGACCCGGTGGAGCTCGTACGCCCCGGGCGGGACGGTGAGCCCCGCGCCGTCGCCGAGCGCGACCAGGGCGACCGCATGCCCGTGCGCGGCCAGCGTGACGGCCGCCCCGAGGTGGTCGACCACCTCGCCGGCGCCGTCCGTCGGCACCCCGGCCCGGTCCAGCACCTCGCCGCGGGTGTTCCGGACCGACCCGGGCTCGGGCACCGCGACCCGTCGGGTGCCCGGCCGGAGCAGTCCGGCCACCGCCTCGACCGCCGCCGGCCGGCCCACCACCACGGAGGCGCGCCGCAGTTCGGTCAGCGCGCGCGGGACCAGCAGGTCGTGGTCGCCCGGGCCGAGGCCGACCAGGGCCAGTCGCCCGCGCACCGCGGCCCGGGCGATCGCCACCGTGGCCGTCGCCGACTTCCGCTTGGGGACGACGAGTTCACCGCCGCCCGCGCTCGCCAGCGCCGCCGCCTCGGCGACGCTCGCGGTGCCGACCGCCGTACCGACGGCCTCGGACGGGTTCGGCACGGTGAGCCGGGCCAGCTCCTCCGCCGGGTGCTCGTCGACCGGCACGTTCAGGCAGCGGGCGGCCCAGCGCACCGCCGGGTGGTCGCCCTTGCCCGCCACGGTGGCCACCCGGGCGATCGCCGGGCGCAGATGGCCGGTCTCCTTGAGCACCTCCGTCAACAGCCGCATGGCGTCGGCCGGTTCGGCGGCGCTGCCGGCGCCGATGCCGACCACCAGGGTGCGCGGGACGACCAGCAGGTCGCTGCCGTCCGGGTCCTCCCGGTCGGTGATCCGCAGCACCGGGGCGTCCTCGGGCGCGTCCGGCCGGACGTTCGGGGGCAGTGCGGGCAGCGGGTACGGCACCTCGGCGACCAGCCGGACCGGCCGGCCGTCGGCGGCCGCCTGCCCGGCGGCCGCGCCGCCGCCCCGCCAGTAGCGGACGGCGTGCGGGGTCAGGACGGCCAGTGGGTCCTCGGGGGCGGGCAGCGGGCCGGTGAGCACCGGGGTGACGCCGAGGGCGGCGGCCACCTCGTGGGCCAGCTCCTCGGCGGAGTCCGTGTGGGCCAGCGGGATGATCCAGCGTCGTCCCGGGTCCAGGCAGAGCACCTCGGTGTCGCTCGGGCGGGCGACGAGCCCGCCGGTCAGCAGCCCGACGACGGTGGCGAGCGGGCCGACGGCGATCACCTGCCGGTGGCGGTCGAGCGCGAACTGCATGGCCTCCGGCGCCTGGAAGCAGTTGCCGCGGGAGGCCCGGTAGACGTGGCTGCTCTCCGGCCAGTGGGCCTGCAGCTCGTCGGCCAGCGGGCGGCCCGGCCCGTGGATGGCGACCAGTCCGATCACGTCCCGCACTCCTTGCCGTCCCCGGCCCTGCGTTCGTGGGCCCCCGTGATCCCACCACGGGCGGCCGAAAGGGGTCAATCGCGGCGGGTGTGACCTCCGCCGCCAGGCCCGGCGCGGTGCCGGGTACGACCTCCGCGGAGGCGCCGGGTACGGCGCCGGGCGGGACCTCCGTCGCAGGTCCCTTCGTGTCCGGTCACTCCGTACGGGCACGGCCTCGCAGCTGTTCGCCTGTTCTTCACTTCTCTTGTGCGGTACACGTCACTGCCGCGATCCTACTGTTCTCGGCGCTCCCGTCCTGGGAGCCCCGACAACCGGAGGACCCCATGGCCTTCGCACGACTCCGCAAACACGGCACCCCCACCGCCGCCCCCACCACCGACCCGCGCCCCGCCCGTGGTCGCAAGCTCCGCCCGATCACCGCCCTCGCCGCCGGCCTCGGCCTGGTCGCCGGCTCGCTCGGCCTGTGGGCCGCGAGCGGCGACGCGGCCGCCGACACCGCGGCCGGCCTGCCCTCGCCCGACCACATCATCGTCGTGATGATGGAGAACCACGCGTACTCGCAGGTCATCGGCAGCTCCGATGCGCCGTACTTCAACAACACCCTGGCCGCCGGCGGCGCGACGCTGACCCAGTCGTTCGCGCTCACCCACCCCAGCCAGCCCAACTACTACATGATCTTCTCCGGCAGCTCGCAGGGCGTCACGGACGACAGCTGCGTCGACGTCGGCGCGCTCCAGCAGCCCAACCTGGGCTCCGAGCTGCTCGCCGCCAACCAGACCTGGGCCAGCTACAACGAGGGCCTGCCGGGCGTCGGCGCCACCGACTGCAGCAGCGGCAACTACGCGCAGAAGCACAACCCGTGGTTCGGCTTCGGCAACGTGCCCACCTCCAGCGCCTACGGCATGGACGCCTTCCCGACCGACTACACCACCCTGCCCAAGGTCTCCTTCGTCGTCCCGGACCTGTGCAACGACATGCACGACTGTTCCGTGAGCACCGGCGACTCCTGGCTGCAGAGCAACCTCGACGGCTACGCCCAGTGGGCCAAGAGCCACAACAGCCTGCTGGTCGTGACCTTCGACGAGGACAACCGGCTCGCCGGCAACCGCATCCCGACCATGGTCTACGGCGCCCACGTCGCCCCCGGCAGCTCCACCGCCACCACCTACAACCACTACGACGTGCTGCACACGCTGGAGGACCTGGCGGGCGTCAACGCCCACGCGGGCAACTCCGCGAACGCCTCCGACATCACCGGCATCTGGAACTGACGCCCGTGTACGTCGCGGACTCCCACAGCTCGAAGGCCCCCGTCGCACCGGCCACCGGCCCGGTGCGGCGGGGCGCCGCCCTGCGCTCCGTGCCGGGGGCGGTCCTCGCCCTCGGCGCCGTGAGCATGGTCACCGACATCTCCTCCGAGATGGTCAACGCCGTCCTGCCGCTCTACCTGCTCACCGGACTCGGCCTCTCCCCGCTCGGCTTCGGTCTGCTCGACGGCATCCAGAACGGCTTCAGCGCCCTGGTCCAGCTGGCCGGAGGCTACCTCGCCGACCGCCGCGGCCGCGACGGGACCGCCCGCCACAAGACGGTCGCGGCCGTCGGGTACGGGCTGTCCGCGCTGTGCCGGCCACTGCTGCTGTTCGTCCACACCGTGCCGCTGATCGGCGCCGTCATCGCCGCCGACCGCACCGGCAAGGGCCTGCGCACCGCACCCCGGGACGCGATGATCTCGCTGGCCACCGAACCCGCCCACCGCGGCCGGGCGTTCGGCGTGCACCGGGCGATGGACACGGCCGGCGCGCTGCTCGGACCGCTCACCGCCTTCCTGGTGCTGCGGCTGGCCGGCGGGCCGCTGCTCGCCGACGGCGGCGAACGGCACGGCTACGACGCGGTGTTCGCCGTCAGCGCCTGCGTCGCGGTGCTGGGCGTGCTGATCCTGCTGCTCTTCGTGCCGAACCGGCTGAGTGCTGACGCATCGTCAACCACCGCGCCGACACTGCGGAGCAGCCTCACCCTGCTCCGTCTGCCCGGGCTGCGTAGGCTCGCCCTGTGCGCCGTGCTGCTCGGCCTCACCACCGTCAGCGACTCCTTCCTCTACCTGTTGATCCAGCGCCGACTCGGCCTGTCCGTCAACCTGTTCCCGCTGCTGCCGCTCGGCACGGCCGCCGCCTTCCTGCTGCTCGCCGTGCCGCTCGGCTCGCTGGCCGACCGGGTCGGGCGCCGCCGGCTCTTCCTGCTCGGGCACGGGGTGCTGCTGCTGGCGTACGGGCTGCTGCTCTCGCCGTTGCGCGGGCTGCCGGCGGTGGTCTGCGTGCTGGTGCTGCACGGCTCGTTCTACGCCGCCACCGACGGGGTGCTCGCCGCCGCGGCGGCCGACACGGTGCCGGTCGAGCAGCGCGGCGCCGGGCTCGCCCTGGTCGGCACCGGGCAGGCCCTGGCCCGGTTCGCCTGCTCGCTGCTGTTCGGCGCGCTGTGGAGCGTGGTGGGCGGCTCGACCGCGCTGGCCTGGTCGGCGGGTGCGCTGGCGCTGTGCGTGGCTGGCGCGGCGGTGGTGCTGCGGACGTCCGAACCCGCCGGGCGCGCCGTGGCGGCTGGACCCGTGGCCGTGGAACCCGTTGCCGCTGGACCCGTTGCCGCCGAGCCCGTTGCCGACGAGAAGCGCTCGTGAATCCGGAGCGCTCGTGAACCTGGAGAGTCCGTGAACCTGCAGAGCAACCGCAGCCGGGTGATCGTGCTGCTGCTCGCCGTCCTGGTGCTCGGCGCGGTCGGCACCGGCGCCGTCCTCTACGCGGCCGACCGCACCGCCGAACGCGGCCGCACCCAGGCCGGCGGGCCGCCCGTCAGCCCGGGGCCGGTCTCCCTCGACGTCCCGTCGAACGGGCGGCAGTTGCTGTTCCGCAACATGGCCTGGGGACCGCACCGGGACGAGATCACCACCGTCCCGGCCGACCGGCCGGACGGCCCGCGCACCGCCTCCGGCACCCAGTGCCTGCGCTTCCACGCCGCCGCGGGCACCGGCATCTGCCTCCAGGCCCAGCACGGCGCGCTGGACGACACCTACCGCGCCGTCGTCCTCGACGACCACCTGCACGCACGGCGCGCCTTCCCCGCCGCCGGCATCCCCACCCGGGCCCGGGTCTCCCCGTCCGGGCACCTCGCCGCCTGGACGGTCTTCGTCAGCGGCGACTCCTACGCGGGCACCAACTTCTCCACCCGCACCTCGATCGTGGACGTGCGGGACTGGAACCTGCGGGAGAACCTGGAGGACTTCGCGGTCGTCAAGGACGGCCACCCGTACCAGGCGCACGACATCAACATCTGGGGCGTCACCTTCGCGGACGACAACACCTTCTACGCCACCCTGGCCAGCTCCGGGCAGACCCACCTGGTCCGCGGCGACCTCGCCGCCCGCACCCTCACCACGCTGCACGACAACGTCGAATGCCCCTCGCTCTCCCCGGACGGCACCCGCATCGCGTACAAGAAGCGCGTCCCCGGCCTGCCCGCCGACTCCCCGTGGCGGCTGTACGTGCTCGACCTGGCGAGCGGGACGGAGACCGCCACCGCCGAGCAGCGCAACATCGACGACCAGGCGCTCTGGTCGGACGGCGGCGCGCTGCTCTACGCCCTGCCCGGGGACTACGGCGCCGACCTGTGGACCGTCCCGGCCGACGGCTCCGGCGCTCCCCGGCTGGTCACCAAGGCCGCCGTCGCCCCCGCCTACCTGGGCTGAGGAACTCTCCGCTACGGTCCCACGTCGAGCAGAGTGTGACGTCCTGATCGCAGGTGTCGGACGATCGTCCCGGACGGACGATCGTCCGAGACATCTGTCCGAGACGTTTGTCCGGGACTGCGGTCCGGGACGATCGTCTCGATCGGACGTCCTGAGCGAAACGGGGGAGCGAGCAAACCGTGGACGGCATCCCGCCCGAGCGCATGGTCACCGATTCCTGGCCGGCCCTGCACGGCCGGCCGGTCCTGCGGCGCACCGTCGCCGTCGGACTGGTGCTGTGCGTGTCCGCCGGCGCCGCCCTGGTGGTGCGCGGCGTCAACGCGCTCACCATCGGCCGGGTCGGCCGGGACACCGACCGGGACCGCGCCGAGCGCCTGGCCGGCCTGCACCCCTCCCAGCACCCCGGTGCCGGTCGCTACTACGTCCCGGTCGGCGCCGTCTACACCCGGACCTCGGACGGCGCGCCCGTCGCCTACCTGCACTACCGCCTCGGCGGCGGCAGGGAGCCCGGCCTCGGCGAGTTCCTGCGCACCTACGACCTCCCCGAGCCCGGTCCGGCCGCCCCGCTGCCGCCGGACCTCGCCGCCGCCCTCGGCGGTGACGAGCCGGCCGAGGCCCCGGAGCTCCCGGAGGCGCCGGCCTCCGAGACGCCCACCGCGAGGCCCTCCGCGACGTCCACCGTGCCGCCCACCGCGACGCCCACCCCCGAGCCGGCCGTCGTCGCGTCCGACCCGCCGCCGACCGACGCCGCCCCGGACATCGCCGAGGGCCCGGACGCGACCGGCGACGGGGATCCGGAGGACGGCACGCCCGACCCGAGCCCCACCCCGACCTGGACCCCCACCCCGACCTGGACCCCGACCCCGACGTGGACCCCCACCCCGACCGCGACCCCGTCCGCCGTCCCCACCCACGCCCCGACCGCCCGTCGGATCTACGTCGCCACCGTCCCCGGCGGCCTCCCGGGCGCCGCCGACATCTACATCCGCGCCACCGGCTGACCCGCCCCGCCGGGCAGCGGCCGGGCGGGGCGGGGGTGCGGGGTGCGGGTCCGGGGCGGGGCCGTCAGCGGGCGGCTGCCGCCTGTCGTACGGGCGTGTGTGCCGCGGCCGTCTCGACCCCGGCCGTCTCGACCTCGGCAGCCTCGCCCGCGGCCGCCTGACCCACCGCGGCGGTGGCCGTGGCCGTCCCGCGGGCCGGGGCCTGGCCGATGAGCATCGCCCCGAGGGCCAGCACCAGGCCGAGCACCTGCCACGCGGTGAGGGTCTGGCCGAGGACGACCAGTCCGCCGACCGTGGCCACCACCGGGTTGATCAGCCCCAGGAAGGACGCCGGCCCGGCGCCGAGCCGCTCGATGCCGCGGAACCACAGGACGTACCCGACCGCGGTGCTGAACAGGCCGAGGTAGGCGAAGCCCGCCAGGTTGGCCGCGCTCAGGGCCGGCGGCGCGCCCTCGACCAGGGCCGCGAGCGGGACCAGGAAGACCGAGCCGGCCAGCAGCTGCCATGCCGTGAGGTCGACCATGGTGGCGCCCTCCGGGCGGCCCCAGCGGCGGGTGAGGACGGTGCCGGTGGCCATCAGTCCGATCGCGGCGACCATCGCGGCGATCCCGACGCCGTCCAGCGCGGCCCCGCTCTTGAGTACCAGCAGCGCCACCCCGCCGACCCCGACCACTCCCGCGAGCAGGGCCCGTCGCCCGGGCCGGACCCGGAGCACGCCGATCGAGAGTCCGGCGACCAGCAGCGGCTGGATCGCCCCGATGGTGGCCGCGACGCCGCCGGGCAGGCGGTAGGCGCCGACGAAGGTGAGCGGGAAGAACAGCCCGATGTTGAGCATCCCGAGCACCGCCGCACGCCCCCACCAGCGCCCCCTGGGGAGCTTGCGGCCGATCAACAGCAGCAGGAGCCCGGCGGGCAGCGCCCGCAGCGCGGCGAGCAGTAGCGGGCGGCCCTCGGGCAGCAGCTGGGTGGTGACCAGGTAGGTGGTGCCCCAGGCGGCCGGGGCGAGTGCGGCGGCGGCGGCGATCCCTGCGCGCTTGCGGTCCATGGTGTTCCCGATCCCCTCAACGTTGATTATCTGAACGTTGAGATATTTCTACGCCCCGGGATCCGTGAACGTCAAGTATATGAATGTTAAGATATCTACGACCGGTGGACGGGGACCGGCGAACGACGAGCGGCGGACGGTCGCCGCACGGAGCCCGAGGGAGATGGCAGGCCATGCAGCAGCGCGACACCGTCGACGACATCGCCGACCAGTGGGCCAGGAACCGCCCCGACCTCCCGCTGGAGGCGATGGCCCTGATCGGTCGGCTGCGGCGGCTGAACGCCCGGGTCGACAACGCCCTGCGCGAGTACTTCCTCACCTGCGGCCTGGACTCCTCCGAGTTCGACGTCCTCGCCACCCTGCGGCGCTCCGGCGAGCCCTACGAACTCAACGCCCGGGCGCTGCTGAAGTCCGCCATGGTCACCTCCGGGGCCATCACCAACCGGGTCGACAAGCTCTCCGCCAAGGGCCTGGTCGAACGCAACCCCTGCCCGACCGACCGCCGAGCCGTCCTGGTCCGCCTCACCCCGGCCGGCAAGGAGCTGATCGACGCCGCCCTGCCCGGCCACATCCGGAACGAGGAGTCCATCCTCGCCGCCCTCGACGCCGACGAGCGCGCCCAACTCGACGTCCTGCTGCGCAAACTGCTCCTCGCCCACGGCGACACCGAGCGGCTCGGCTGAACCGGTCCGGGCGCTCCCCGCGCCCCGGTGGGGTGGTTCGCGTGTCCACCACCCGTCCGGCCGCGTTATCCCGGTGGGCCACCGCACCGGAGGAGAGGGCCGATGAAGCGCAAGACCCCCAGGGACATCGCGGTCGACGACCAACTGCGGGCGGCGGGCGCCGAGGGCGCCCAGTGGCTCGCCGCCGCCGGCTGGGGCCCGCCGGTGAAGGTGCCGCTGCAGAACGCGGCCAAGTGGCAACGGGACACCCGGGACCGGATGCTGGCCGCGCAGCAGGACGAGTCCTGCACCTGGTGCGACCACCTGCTGTACGGCGGCCCGCAGCCCGTCGTGGTGCACGCCGAACACCCGACCCACCTGGTCTGCCGCGCCTGCTCGGTCATCGCCCGGCCCCGTCGGCGCTGCCTGGACTGCGGGGGCCCGGCCGACTCCACCTCACCGCTGGACGGCCGCGAGGACGTCTGCATGGGCACGGTGGCGATCTACACCCGGCTCCGCTGCGTCGCCTGCTTCCGCGCCGACCCGCTCAACGGGACCTTCGGCAGCGCCTCCTGACCTCCGCTACCGGTCGGCGACCAGGGCGTAGCGCTCGTCCGTCACCGGGCCGCCCCACAGCTCCGCCTCCCCGCTGAGCGGCACGATCCGCAGCCGCGCCACCAACGGCCTGACCGCCGCGGCGAGTTGCTCCGCACCGACGCCCCCGTCCCAGGGCAGCCGCCCGGCACCCGCGACGTACGGCTCCACCCGCCCGCCGGCCTCGCGCCAGCGCCCCTCGACCAGCACCAGCCGCCCGCCGGGCCGGAGCAGCCGCACCCAGGCGTCCAGCGCCCGCTCCGGCTCGGGCAGGGTCCAGACCAGATGGCGGCAGAGCAGCACGTCGAAGCCGCTCTCCCGGACCGGCGGCGCGCCCGCGTCGCCCACCAGGAACCGCCCCGGCAACCCGGCGGCCGCCAGCTTCGCCCGGGCCCGCGCCACCATCCGCGGGGCCAGGTCCACCCCGGTCACCCGGTGCCCGTTCGCCGCCACCAGCTCCGCCAACGAGCCCGTCCCGCAACCGACATCGAGCACCTCCACCGGACCCGCCGGCAACCACTCCCGGATCCGCCGCACCCAGGCCTCCCGCGTCCCGGCCGCCCGCAGCCCGTGATCCGGCTCGTCGTCGAAGCTCGACGCCGCCGCGTCCCAGTACGCGCCGATCGCCCGGCTGCCCCGCCCGTCCGTCATGCTGGCCATCCTCCCAACCGCCGCTGACAATCGGTCTGTTGGTGCGGCCCGCCCACCTCGCCCGGGCTGCTCCCCGCGAGGCGTTCAGTGCCTGGGTGTCAGTCCCGTGGGGGAACGGCCGCCGCCAACTCCCGGCGGACGGCGGCGAGCGCCTCCGCCGGATCGACGGTTCGCGACACGTCGACACCGTCGACGACGAACCGTCGGGCCCCCGTTCCGGCCCGTGTCGAGCTGGACGCGCTCCTCTGCGTCGACCGCGGGGAGCTCGCGGGCGAAGCGGCGGACGGCGTGGGGGAAGCCTCGGGCGCGTCGAAGTCCGAGAGGCGTCCGGCTCGTGGGGTCAGTTCGACGCGCTCCCCGCCGGCCGGCTCAGGCCGCCGGGAGCGGCCGGCCCCCGTTCACGCCCCGCCGGTCAGCGTCGGCGGCTGCCAGTCGTAGATGCCCGCGGAGCGGCTCAGCAGGGCGCGGGTGGGGAGGAGGCCGGCCAGGGTGAGGGCGGTGGTGCGGAGCAGGGTGGCGGCCGGGGTGCAGAGGGCGACCAGGTTGCCGGTGCGGCGGGAGGCGGTGACGACGGCGGTGGTGCGGGGGAGCCGGGCGGCGGTGTAGGCGGGGAGAGCGGTGGCGAGGTCGGTGGCGGGGGCGAGCGGGGCGGCCAGCACGAGGGCGTCCTCGATGGCCTGGCAGGCGCCCTGGCCGAGGAACGGGCACATGGCGTGGGCGGCGTCGCCGAGCAGGACGACCCGGCCGTGGTGGTACGCGGGCAGCGGGTCGGCGAGTTCCCGGACGTCGTTGCGGAGCACCCGGTCGGGCTCGGCGAGGGCGAACAGCTGGGGGACGGGTGCGCACCAGTCGCCGAACAGGCGCTGGAGTTCGGCCCGCTCGTCGTCGGCCGCCCGGGCGCCGGCCGGGGCGAGGGCCGCGCCGTAGACGTAGACCCGGCCGTCGGCGAGCGGGACGATCCCGGCGAGTCGGCCGCGGCCCCAGACCTCGCCGGCGGCGGCCGGGCGGCGGGCCGGGGTGACGATCGCGCGCCAGGTGGTGAAGCCGCTGTAGCGGGGGCCCGGGTGGTGGGGGAAGAGCAGGCCGCGGGTGGCGGAGTGGATGCCGTCGGCGGCGACGACGAGCCCGGCGGGCCGCTCCCCGTCGCCGGTGCGGACGACGGCGGGATGCCGTCCGCTGCCCGGGTCGACGACGGTGGCGGGGGAGTCGGTGCGGACGGTGCCCTCCGGCAGGGCGTCCACCAGGGCGGCGATGACCTCGGCGCGGGCGACGGCGGCGACCGGGTCGCCGAAGTGGGCCTCGACGGCGGCGGTGCTGGTGCGGGCGAGCCAGCGGCCGGAGGGGTGGCGCACGCCGATGGCGGGGTGCGGGGCGGCGAGGGCGCGCAGCCGGGGGCCGACACCGAGCCGGTCGAGGGCGCGCAGCGCGTTGGGGGCGAGGGCGAGTCCGGCGCCGACCGGTTCCAGGGAGGCGGCGCGTTCGTGGACGGTGACGGGGACGCCCTGTCGATGGAGGGCGAGGGCGGCGGTCAGGCCGCCGATGCCGCCGCCGATGACGATCGCCTGGTGCAGGCCCATGAGGGACTCCTCTTGTCGCACGAGCTGGCAACGAACTGCTCACTACGGGTGTAGTGAGGGCTGTTCCGGCACCGTACTACACATGTAGTTGCCCGTAAACTACGACTGTAGTGAGTTGGGGGAGCTCGATGAGTTGGGGGAGCCCGAAGGGAAAGGCCATGATCGGACCCATGACGCCCCCGCGCCCGACCCTGATCGCCGACGCCGCCATTGACCTGATCGCCGACGCCGGCCTGCGCGGCCTCACCCACCGCGCCGTGGACGACGCGTCCGGCCTGCCGGCCGGCTCGACCTCCAACCTGGCCCGGACCAGGGCCGCCCTGCTGGAGCTGGTGCTCACCCGGATCGTCGAACGGGAGACCGCCGACTACCCGGTGTTCGCCGAGGGCGGCCGGTCGCCCTCCGCCGTCCCGCCGCGCGAACTCCTGGCCGGGATCGCCGCCGAGGCGCTCTTCCAGGCGCTCACCAGCGGTCGCCGGCTCACCCTGGCCCGCCTGGAACTCGCCCTGGAGGCCACCCGCCGGCCCGAACTGCGCGCCGTCTACGACCGTTTGGGGGCACGCTTCGCCGACCTCGCCGCCGACCTGCTCGCCCGGGCCGGCTCCACCGACCCGGAGCGCGACGCCCGTCGGCTGATCCGCTGGTGCGACGGCGTGCTGTTCAACGCGACGGCCGGCAGCGGGCACTGGCACGTGCCGATGCCGGAGGAGCTGCGCGCGGAGATCGACCGCTACCTCACCTCGCTGCTGGGTGGGGACGCCTGACGGGCCGCCGCCTATACTCCGTGTGCTCGATCAGCCAGGGGGAATCATGCTGAGCACGTTGGACGTGGCCGTACTGATGACGATCGGTGCGGCGTTGCTGCTCCGGCTGGTGACCCTGCCGGTGCTGGTGCGCTCGCAGACGGCCACTCGGCGACGGGCGTTGGCGGCGACCGGCGCCGATGCGACCGCCGGTGCGCCGGGCGGCACCGGTGCGACCGTCGGCGAGTTGGCGGTGGGCCTGCTGGGCGCGGCGGGGCTCGTGGTCTTCGTGTCCGCCAACGTCCTGGGGGGTTTCAACTCCAGAGTGCTGCAGCAGTCCTTCGACCCCGCCAACGCCAGGTACATCGCCTACCCGACGCACACGGCCCTCAGCCTGGCCCGGATCGAGTACATCAGCGTCTTCGTGGTCTGCCTGCTGCTCTGGCTGCTGTTCTGCCACCTGACCCAGCGCAACCTGCTGACCGTCGGCCTGCCCCGGGAGGTCTGGACGTCCAGCGGGACCCGGCGCCGGGTCATCGGCCTGCTCGTCCTCCGGGCGGCGCTCGGACTGTTCCTCCTGCCGGTCGCGCTGGTCGTCGCCGCGGCGTTCTACCAACTCGTCGCCGTCCTGGTGAGCCGCAAGCCCAAGCCGGTCGGCGACGACGCGGCGGGTGCCCGGGCGGGCGGGTCGGCCGACGCGGCGCAGGCGTTCCAGGCGGCGCTCGCCGCGCAGAACCCGTACGCCCCGACGGCGCCGCCGCAGACGCCGTACCGCCAGCCGCAGGCGCCCTACGCCCAGCCGCAGAACCCGTACGTCCCGACCCAGTTCACGCCCCCGGCGCCTCCGGTCCCGCCCGCCCCGCCCGTGCAGCCCGCCCCGCCCGTCGGCCAGCCGTTGAGCGCCCACGAGCCCCGCACGATCGGCGGCTATCAACTCCTCGGCCGGATCGGCTCCGGCGGCATGGGCACGGTCTACCTCGCCCGCCGCGAAGGCTCGGCGACCCAGGTCGCGCTGAAGACCATCAACCTCGAACTCCTCGACGACGCCGACCTGTTGCGCCGCTTCCAGCGCGAGTCCGAGGTGCTGGCGATGGTCCCCGGCGCCTACACCGCCCGGGTGCTGGACAGCGGGGTGGACGCCGGACGCCCCTACCTGGCCATGGAACTGCTGGACGGCCGCCCGCTGGACGCCCACCTGCGCGAGCAGGGCCCGATCCGCTCCGCCGAGGCACTGCGCGCCCTCGCGCTGGCACTGGCGGTCGCCCTGTCCGGGGTGCACCGCCTCGGACTGGTCCACCGGGACCTCAAGCCCGCCAACATCATGCTGACCACCGCCGGCCCGCGCCTGCTGGACTTCGGCATCGCCGCGATCGTCGACGGCACCCGGCTGACCGCCACCGGCGGCGGCCCGGGCACCCTGACCTACATGGCGCCGGAGCAGTTCGGCGACGAGCGGGTCGGCCCGGCCGCCGACATCTGGGCCTGGGCGTGCTGCGTGGTCTGCGCGGCCCACGGGACCAGCCCGTTCGCCGCGACCAACACCGGAGCGGTGATCCGCCGGATCGTCGACACCGGACCCGAACCCACCGCACTCGCGGCGGTCCAGGCCCTCGACCCGACCCTGGCCGCCGTCATCCACCACGCCCTCTCCACCGACCCGGCCGCCCGCCCCGCCGACGGCACCGCCCTGCTGGCCGCACTCGCGGCAGCCCAGCCGACGGCACCGGACCCGACCGCCGTCCACGAGCAGATCACCCGCGGCTGGCAGACCCTCACCCTCTAGGGCCTGTCCGGCTCAGCTCCCGGTCGTCATCCGCGCCAGGATCAGCCCCGCGCACTCGTCCACCGAGGCCCGCGAGCTGTCGACCACCAGGTCGTACCCGACCCCCTCGTGCACCGACTCGGCCTGCGCCGCGGCCATCCCGCCGACCCGGTCGCCGCGCGCGGCCTCCCGGGCGGCGGCCACCGCCGGGTCGCAGCGCACGCCGACCCAGAGCACCTCCAGGTCCGCCAGCGCCGCGCGCCACCGCTGCTGTGAGGCCGCCCCGCCGAGGAACACCTCGTCCACCACGATCCGGGCCCCGGCCCGGGCCATCGCCGCGACGCCCAGCGTCCAGGCGGCGTCCAGCCGGGCGAAGACCGGCCCGACCTCCACCGTGCCGTCCCCGTCGTCCAGGCCGCCGATGCCGTCGCCGCCGCCGAGCAGCCACGGCGGCAGCGCGCTCACCATGGTGTCCGCGCCGAGGTGCAGCCAGGGCTCCGGCAGCAGTTCCTGGAGGCGTCGGGCGATGCTGGACTTGCCCGAGCTGGAGCCGCCGTTGAGAACGATCACATGAGGCATGCGGGCATCCTAGGAGTGCGCGGCACGCCTCGCCCCGGCATTAACCGCAGGCGTCAGCCGGTGCTGTCCCGCCGGCCGACGCCGTCCCGTCAGCCGGTGCTGTCCCGCCGGCCCGCGCTGAACTCCGCCGCGGCCGCCGCGAAGGAGACGGCCAGCGCGGGCGCCCCGGCCCAGTGCAGGTGCAGGTACGAGGCGTGCACATTGCCCGCGGCGAAGCCCTCGGTGCGCGGCCCGGTGGGCAGCCGCCAGCCCCAGGCGGGGTGGTCGCCCGCGCCCGGCTCGCAGACCGTGCGGTGGAACTCGTGCCCGCGCACCCGGCTGCCGGCCGGGGCGAGCGGGGAGTCGTGCAGGGCGACGGCCTCCCGGTAGCCGAGGGTGAGCCGTTCGGTCATCCGGGCGCTGGTGTCCAGCACCCCGCACATCGGCAGGCCGTCCAACTCCCGCCCCAGGTACAGCAGTCCGGCGCACTCGGCGGCGATCGGCCCGCCGGCCGCGGCGAACGCGGCGATCGCGTCGCGCAGCGCGGCGTTCCCGCTCAACTCCCGTACGTACAGCTCCGGGAACCCGCCGCCGATGACCAGCCCTGCCGTTCCCGCCGGCAGCGCCGAGGCGTGCAGCGGGTCGAAGGGGACCACCTCCGCGCCCGCCGCGCCGAGCAGTTCGGCGTTCTCGGCGTACGAGAAGGAGAACGCCGCGCCGCCCGCCACCGCGATCCGCGGCCGTCCGCCGAGCGACCCATCGGATCCCCCGACTCCGGCGACCGGCGCGACCTCCGCCGAAGGGTCCCACGGCTCCGCGTCCAACTCCGGCGCGGTGCGGGCGAGTTCCAGCAGGGCGTCCAGATCGACCGAGGCCGCGACCAGCGCCCCCATGTCCGCGACGGCCCGCAGCGCCTCCGCCGAGCGCTCCACCGCCGGGATCAGTCCGAGGTGGCGGGACGGCGTGGCCACCGCCGCCGAGCGGCGCAGCGCGCCCAGCACGGGCACTCCGGAGCCCTCCTCCAGGGCCTCGCGCAGGAGTTGCTCGTGCCGGTCGGAGGCGACCCGGTTGAGGATCACCCCGGCCAGCCGCACCTGCGGGTCCCAGGACGCGAAGCCGTGCACCAGCGCGGCCACCGAGCGGGACTGCGAGGAGCCGTCCACGACCAGCACCACGGGCGCCCGCAGCAGCTTGGCCACGTGCGCGGTGGACGCCAGCTCGCCCCGCCCGGAGGCCCCGTCGAACAGGCCCATGACCCCCTCGACCACCGCGACGTCCGCCCCCGCCGCGCCGTGCAGGAACAGCGGCGCGATCCGCTCCGGCCCGCACATGAAGGCGTCCAGGTTGCGGCCCGGCCGCCCGGCGGCCAGCGCGTGGTAGCCCGGGTCGATGTAGTCCGGGCCGACCTTGTGCGGCGACACCGCCAGCCCGCGCGCGGCGAGTGCCGCGATCAGGCCGGTGGCGACGGTGGTCTTGCCGGCCCCGGAGGAGGGCGCGGCGATGACGAGGCGGGGAACGTTCACTGGTGCGGGACTACCATTCGATGCCGCGCTGGCCCTTGCGGCCGGCGTCCATGGGGTGCTTGACCTTGGTCATCTCGGTGACCAGGTCCGCGACGTCGGTCAGCGCCTCGGGCGCGTACCGGCCGGTGATGACGACGTGCTGGCTGCCCGGGCGGTCCCGGAGCACGGCGACGACCTCCGCCGGGTCGATCCACCCCCAGTGCATCGGGTAGGTGAACTCGTCCAGCACGTAGAAGCGGTAGGTCTCGGCCGCGAGGTCCCGCTTGACCTGCTCCCAGCCCTCCTTGGCCGCCTCCTCGCTGGTCATCTCCTGCTCGGCGGAGCGCTGGATCCAGGACCAGCCGGAGCCCATCTTGTGCCAGTCGACGGTGCCGCCCTCGCCGGAGGCGCCGAGCACGCGCAGCGCGTTCTCCTCGCCGACCTTCCACTTGGCGGACTTCACGAACTGGAACACCCCGACCGACCAGCCCTGGTTCCAGGCCCGCAGCGCCATCCCGAAGGCGGCCGTGGACTTGCCCTTCCCGGGGCCGGTGTGCACGGCGGTGATCGGCTGGGTACGGCGCTGGCGGGTGGTCAGGCCGTCGTCGGGAACGCTCTCGGGAACACCCTTGGGCATGTCGGCTCAGGCCGCCTTTCGCATCGAAGTCGCAGAAGTCGCAGAAGTCGCGGGATTCGCGGCACGGTTGGCGCGGACCAGCGAGGCGACGCCCTCCGCGCGCAGTTCGTCCAGGCTGACGGCGCTGCCGCCGAGCAGCCCGGCGAGGGTGCGGGCCAGGCCCAGTCGGACCGGTCCGGACTCGCAGTCCAGTACCACGCTCGCGGTGCCCTGGGCGGCGAACAGCGTGGCCGCGCGCTGCGAGCGGGCGAGCGCGTCGTGCCCGCCGGTGGCCCGGCCGTCGGTCACCACGACCAGCAGCGGCCGCCGGTTCGGGTCGCGCAGCCGCTCCACCCGCAGCACCTCGTGGGCGCGCAGCAGGCCGGCCGCCAGCGGGGTGCGCCCGCCGGTGGGCAGCGTCTCCAGTCGGGCGGCGCCGACTTCGACCGAGGAGGTGGGCGGCAGTGCCAGCTCGGCGTCCGCGCCCCGGAAGGTGATCATGCCGATCTTGTCCCGGCGCTGGTAGGCGTCCATCAGCAGCGACAGCACCGCGCCCTTGACGGCGGTCATCCGCTGCCGGGCGGCCATCGAGCCGGAGGCGTCCACCACGAACAGCACCAGGTTGGATTCCCGTCCCTGGCGCACCTGTTCGCGGAAGTCGTCCTTGTGCAGCACCAGCGCCCGACCGGCCCGCCCGCGCGCCACCTGGTGCGGCGCGGCGGCCTGGAGGGTCGCGGTCAGGTGCAGTCGGCTGAGCATGCCCTGCGGCCGGCGGGCCCGGATGGTGTGCCCGCCGGTGGTCTCGGCGGGGGAGCGGCGGCCCTGGGCGCCGTGGCCGGTGCCCTGCACGGTGAACAGCCTGGTCCGGTACGGGTCGCCGGCCGCCACCGGCGCCGACTCCCGTGCGGGGGAGGGGTGTTGGGCCGGTACGGGCTGCTGCGCGGGCGCCTCGGGCGCCGCGGTGGAGTCCGCCGCGGGGTCCGCCGTGCTGTTCTCGGGGGCCGACGGCTCGGGTGCGCCGCCGCCGTCCGGACCACCGCCGGGGCCGCCGTCGCCGCCGCCGTCCGGACCACCGTCGCCCGGGCCGTCATCGCCCGGACCGTCGCCCTCGGGCTCCGGCTCCGGGTCGTCCGGCTGCGGTTCGTCGGGCTGGGCGTGCTCCTCCAGCGTCCGGTCCAACTGCTCCTCGTCCAGCCCCGGGGCGTCGAAGGGGTTGCGCCGCCGCCGGTGCGGCAGGGCCAGCTGGGCGGCCTTGCGGACGTCCTCCTCCAGCACCTCCGTGCGCCCCGCCCAGGCGGCCAGCGCGACCGCGGTGCGGGCCATCACGATGTCCGCGCGCAGCCCGTCCACCTCGAACGCCGCGCAGACGGCGGTGATCTGACGCAGTGCCACCTCGGTGAGCTCGACCTTCGGCAGCAACTCCCGTGCGGCGGTGATGTGTTCGGCGAGCGCCCGCTCGTCCTCGGCGAACCGCGCGGCGAACGAGGCCGGGTCCGCGTCGTACGCGAGCCGGCGCCGGACCACCTCGGCGCGCTCGGCCGGGTCCCGGGTGGCGGCGATCTCGACGGTCAGCCCGAAGCGGTCGAGCAGCTGCGGCCGCAGCTCGCCCTCCTCCGGGTTCATCGTGCCGACCAGCAGGAACCGCGCCGCGTGCCGCACCGACACGCCCTCGCGCTCGACGTACGAGCGGCCCATCGCGGCGGCGTCCAGCAGCAGGTCCACCACGTGGTCCTGGAGCAGGTTGACCTCGTCGATGTACAGCACGCCGCGGTGCGCCTTGGCCAGCAGCCCCGGCTCGTACGCCTTGACGCCCTCGGCCAGCGCGCGCTCCAGGTCGAGCGAGCCGACGATCCGGTCCTCGGCCACGCCGACCGGCAACTCGACCAGCTGGGAAGGCCGTTCCGAGCCGGCCGGGGCGTGGTGCGGGCCGTCCGGGCACTGCGGGTCCGGCGCGGCCGGGTCGCAGGCGAACCGGCAGCCGTCCACGGCGGCGATGGCGGGCAGCAGCCCGGCCAGCGCGCGCACCATGGTCGACTTGGCGGTGCCCTTCTCGCCGCGCACCAGCACGCCGCCCACGGCCGGCGAGACCGCGTTCAGCAGCAGCCCGAGCCGCAGGTCGGCCATGCCGACGATCGCGGTGAACGGATAGCGGACGTCACTCATGCGTCACTCCCAGGTGCCCCGGGCGGGAGGAACGGCAGCGTTCCGGCCGCCGGCACCCCGCCCTCGATCAGCTTCCACAGCGCGTCGGTGTCCGCGTGCTCCTCGATCAGGTCGCCCAGCCGGTCCAGCCGGGCCTCGCGCGCCGCGGCGAACGAGGTGTCCGGCGCCGGGACGAACGCCCGGCCGGCCGATTCGGCGACCTCGCGCAGGAGTTCACGGCGGAAGCCGTCGTTCTCCAGCGCGCCGTGCCAGGTGGTGCCCAGGACCGGGCCGACCCGGCAGCCCTCCAGGCCCTGCCCGCGGTCATCGGAGAAGAACGCCTCGCCGCCCTCCACGGAGACGACCCCGTGGTGGATCTCGTAGCCCTCGACCCGCTGCCCGTAGGCCATGCCGACCGGCCGTGCCAGCACCTTCTCGACGCCGAAGCGGACGTGCGTCGGCAGCAGCCCGAGCCCGTCGACCGTCCCGGCCCCGGACTCCACCTCGTCCTCGATCGAGCGCGCCAGCATCTGGTAGCCGCCGCACACCCCGAGGATCGGCAGCCCGGCCGCCGCCCGCGCCTTCAGCGTCGGCTCCAGGCCGCGCTCGCGCAGCCAGGCCAGGTCGGCCACGGTGGCCCGGGTGCCGGGCAGCACCACCAGGTCGGCGTCGGCCAGCTCCTCCGGCCGGGTCACCCAGCGCACCAGCACGCCCGGCTCCTGCGCCAGCGCGTCCAGGTCGGTGAAGTTGGACAGCCGGGGGAAGCGCACCACGGCCACCCGCAGCACGTCCGCCCCGAGCGGGCCGGGCCCGTCCGCCCGGTCCGCCACGGTGGACAGGTCCAGCGAGTCCTCGGCGTCCAGCCACAGCCCCGGCAGCATCGGCAGGGTGCCCAGCACCGGCCGGCCGGTCAGCTCGCGCAGCATCTCCAGCCCGGGCGCCAACAGCCGGGCGTCGCCGCGGAACTTGTTGACGAACCAGCCCGCCACGTGCCGCTGGTCCTCCGCCGACAGCAGCGCCAGCGTCCCGTACATCGCCGCGAACACCCCGCCGCGGTCGATGTCCCCGACCACCACCACCGGCAGCGCGGCGGCCGTGGCCAGGCCCATGTTGGCGATGTCCCGGTCGCGCAGGTTGATCTCGGCGGGCGACCCGGCGCCCTCGCAGACCACCACGTCGTAGCGGGCCCGCAGGTCCGCCAGGCACTCCAGGGCGCGCTCCAGCAGGACGGGCTTGCGCTCCCGGTAGTCCAGCGCGCCCACCTCGGCGACCGCCCTGCCGAGCAGCACCACCTGGCTGCGGCCGTTCGCGCCGGGCTTCAGCAGCACCGGGTTCATCGCCGCCTCCGGCTCCACCCGGGCGGCCTGCGCCTGCATCGCCTGGGCCCGGCCGATCTCGGCGCCGTCGGCGGTGACGAAGGAGTTCAGCGACATGTTCTGCGCCTTGAACGGCGCGACCCGCACCCCCTGCCGGACCAGCCAACGGCAGATCCCGGCCGTCACCACGCTCTTGCCCGCGTCCGAGGTCGTTCCCGCGACCAGCAGCGCGTTGCTCATGCCGTGCCCCTCCTCCACAGACGGATCGCCAGATGCCCCGCGACGGACGTACCCAGCGCCAGCACGCCCACCCGCCGGGACAGCGCGCAGGCCCGTTCGATGTCGTCCACCGTCACGGGCCGCAGCTCCGCCCCCAGCACCGGCCGGTGCTCCACTCGGGCAGTCGGCTCCGCACTCGCCTCCGGGCGCTCCTGACCCGGAGCCGACGGTCTCCCCCAGCCTGGCGGCCGGGAGGTGCCCCCACGCTCCGGCGCTCCCTCCTGCGTCGGTCGCTTGTCGCTCGTCGCTTTCGGCTCCGGCGCGCCCTTCGGCTCGTGCGGGTACCGAAGAGTCCCGCCCAGCCGCACGCCCACCGCGCCCGCGAACGCCGACTCGGCCTGGCCCGCGTTCGGGCTCGGATGCGCGGAGCCGTCCCGGCGCCACACCCGCCAGGCGGTCCGCGGTTCGGGCGCGGCGGCCACCGTCAGCAGTGCGGTCAGCCGGGCGCCCGGCCAGCCCGCGACGTCGTCCAGCCGGGCCGACGCCCAGCCGAACCGGGCGTAGCGGGGCGAGCGGTGGCCGACCATGGCGTCCAGGGTGTTCACCGCGCGGAAGGCCAGCAGCCCCGGCGTGCCCGCCAGGGCGCCCCAGGTCAGCGCGTTCACCACGGCGTCGGCGGTGTTCTCGGCCACCGACTCGACCACCGCGCGGGCGATCTGCGGCCCGTCCAGCGCGCTCGGATCCCGCCCGCACAGGTGCGGCAGCCGCTCCCGGGCCGCCGTCAGATCGCCCGCGGCGAGCGACCGGCCGATGGTGCGCGCCTCCCGGGTCAGCGAGGTGCCGCCGAGCACCGTCCAGGTCGCCGCGGCGGCCAGCGCGGCCCGGCCCAGGGGGTGCCGGCCGACCGTACGGTCCAGGGCCAGCGCCCCGGCCGCGACCGTGCCCACGCACAGCGCGGTGTACGCCGCCCCGGCGGCGCGGTCGTCGCGCCACAGGCGCCGCTCCAGGCGGGTCGCGGCGCTGCCGAACAGGGCGACCGGGTGGCCGCGGCGCGGGTCGGCGAACCGGGCGTCGGCGGCGTAGCCCGCGACGGCCCCCAGCGCGAAGGCGGCGGCGCGGGTCAGCGGGCGCACGGCAGCGGGTGGTCGGGGTCCGGCGGGGCAGCGCGCATCGCGTGGGTGTCCTCACTCAGGGTCCGCGCCCTGGATCGACGTACCGGGGGCGAGAGTCTCCTGGCTTCCGGGTCGGACGCACCCCCGGGCCTTCCAGCGGCTCCTGACGGACCACCGTGGCATTTCCGGGCGTGCTCCCCGGTGACAGTGGCGGGACCGCGCCGGACTCGCACCGGCTTCCTCTCCATGCCTCCGTTTGGCCCCAGGATCCCATCACGGGCCCGATCCGGGAGTCAACCGAGGTCACGGAGGGGTTGGTCACAGGAACGGCCCGCTCCGGGCCTGTGCGATCGCCCAGCGCGGCGGCGGCCCGACCGGCCCGGCTTCGTGCGTTCGGCGGCTGGGGGCGTCGCGCCGGCCGCGCCTACGGTTCGGGCCATGCGCCGCAGAAAGCCACCCGCCGTCGCCCCCGCCCCGGTGCCGTTCGCGCCCGGCGCCGCCCGCGCCCACCGGGCCGGCCTCGGGCTGACCCCCGAGCAGGTCGCCGAGGGGATGGCCGCGCACGGGGTGCGGCTGCTCCCCGGTCACGTCCTCGCCTGGGAGCTCGGCGGGTCGCGGCCCGGCGAGGCCGAGCTGATCGCGCTGGCCCGCGCCCTCTGGTGCCCCGTCGCCGAGCTGATGGACGGCCGGCCGACGAGCCTGCGCGACCACCGGCTGGCCCGCGAGCTCACCCAGGAGACCGTCGCCGAGCGGGTCGGCATGGCGCCGGCCGACTACCGGCGGGCCGAACTGACCGGCCACTGGGACGGCGAGCCGGACCAGACCCACGCCCTCGCCCAGGCCCTGGGCCTGCGGCTCACCGAGCTGGTCGAGGCCACCGGCCGCGGCGAGGCCCTCGACCGCCTCCTGCGGCAGTGCGTGACCGGCCGCTGGCAGTCCCAGCTGCGCCCGATCGCCCGCCTCGTCCCCGTCCCCGAAGCCGATCTGGCGGCCGTCCTCCCGGTCCTCCACCAGGAGCACCACGCCCCCACCTACTGGGGCGCCACGGCCGGTCCCCGCACCGCCACCCCACCCCTCACCCCCCGCTTCTGGCAGCTCCTCAGCACCCGGGACCCCGCCGTCCCCGTCTGACCCGGCCCGCCGCCTCCCGTCCCCTCCCACCCGCCGTCCCCTCCCTTCCCCTCCCGTCCCCGTCCCCCGGACGGGCCAGCCCGGTGGCCGGGGGTGCGGTGCGCCGGTGGACTGGTGCTCGAAAACCGTCCGGTGCGTGAAACAGAGCGGGGATCGAGATGCGTTGGGGAACCGCAGCCGTCGTGGCGGCCGCCGCCGCGGGGGCGGCCGTGTTGGTGATCGGCCGCCGGGCCTCGGAGCGGATGGTCCGGCCGGGGGCGGGGCCGGGGGCCGGGGGATCGGAGTCCGGGCCGGTGCTGGTGCAGAGCCTGGCGGCCGGCCGGGTCACCTTCAACCGGCGCCCCGAGAGCCTGCGGCCGGGCCGCTGGGCCGTGGAGTGGGAGGACGGCGGGCACGCGGTGGTCGAGGAGATCCTGCACCGCGACGAGCAGGGCGTCACCCGTCGGCTGGTCCGGGCCGACCGGGGCACCCTCGTCCCCGGCACCGAGGTCCGCTTCACGCCGCGGGTGCACCTGGGCGATCCGACCCGGGCGCTCGGCCTGTCCTTCACCGACACCGCCGCCGAGGGCGAGCTGGGCCCGCTCCCCGCCTGGCGGGTCGACGGCACGCGCGGCACCTGGGTGATCCTGGTGCACGGGCCCGAGGCGGACCGCCAGCAGACCCTCCCGGTCCTGCCGGTGCTGCACCGCCTGGGCCTGCCGGTGCTGTCCGTCACCTACCGCGGCGACGAGGGCGCCCCCGCCTCGCCGGACGGCCTCAGCCACTTCGGCGAGACGGAGTGGCGGGACGTCGAGTCGGCGGTGCGGCTGGCGCTCGACAGCGGGGCGGGCCGGGTGATCCTCTACGGCTGGTCGGTGGGCGCAACCATGGTCCTGCAGGCGGCGGCCCGGTCGGCCTGGGCCCAGGCGGTCCGCGGCATCGTGCTCGACTCGGTGGTCCTGGACCTCCCCGCCTCGGCCCGCCGGGACGCCGCCCGGGCGGGTTACACCGGGGTCGCCGCAGAGCTCGGCGCGCTGGCCGCGCAGGGCCGCACCGGGGTCGACCTCGCGGACTTCTCCCGGCTCGCGGAGGGCACCGACCTGCGGGTCCCGACGCTGGTGCTGCACAGCCCGGACGACCAGCTGGCCCCCTTCGGCACCGTGCAGCGCCTGGCGGCGGCCCGCCACGACGTGGTGAGCCTCCAGCGCTTCCCGGGGGCCGAGCACGCGGCCCTGTGGAACTCGGCGCCGGACCACTACGGCGAACTCCTGCGGCGCTGGCTCACCCCCCTCCTCTGAGCCCCCCGCCGCACCGGAGGTCACACCCGCCGCACCGGACGCCCCCCGCACCGGAAGACACCCGCCGCACCGGAAGTCGGCCCGGCCGACTTCCGGTGCAGCGCCGCGTTCCGGCCGGCGCCCGCGACCTGGCCGGATCCCGGTGTTCCGCTTCCACCCCGCCCCGTCCCCCGCGCCCCTCGACGCCCACCCGGACACGGAGAGTGACCGTTCGAACGGGCAGCGCGACACCCCGCCACCACCCTGGCATGGCCCCGCCACACGTTTCCGGCCAGGCGGTTTGCCTCTGTTGCCCGATCTTGCCTGGGTCTCGCCCGGGCCCCGTCCCCGGCCGAGCGGTCGTACGGACAACCGGATGTGACAGAAGGCCGGTGCAAGGGGAAGACTGCTCGACGTGACGTCTCGGAACCCGCGCGACCGTGATGCCCCGCTCCCGCCGACGATCGGTACCGGTGCGACGGTGACCCGTCTCCCCGGTACGGCCCACCGGCCCGCCGGTGGCAGGCCGGGCGGGGCAGGTGTACCCCGGCGACGAGGGCCGGCGCCGGCGCCCGGCCGGGGCCGGGTTCCGGTGCCCGAGGGCTTCCCCGCACCGGCCGAACTGGCGCCGCTGGCCCGTCGGATGCTGGTGGACGCCGTCCGGATCGCCCGCTGGGCCGGGGAGCTGGCGGAGGTCGACAAGCGCGGCGAGCTGCTCCCGGAGGACGCCCGGGCGGCCGGCCGGGCGCTGGCCATGACGGTCGGCGCGGCGGCCAAGGCCTGGGGCCAGGCGCTGCTGGTGGGCCTGGTGGAGGCCCGGGACGGCGGAGCCGGCCCCGGCTGGCGCCTGCATGCCTGGGAGCACGACGACGAGGCCGTGGTGCGCGGCTGGTCCGGCCTGTTCGACGCCTGGACGCTGCTCGCCCCGGTCCCGCCCGCCGCGCTGCGCGGGGTGTTCGCCGTCCTGGCCGGCCAGGCCGTCGACCAGGCCCCGCAGCTGCTGTCCTTCCTGCACCTGGTGGACGGTCCGGTGCAGGAGAGCGAGCTGCTGGAGCTGCTGCGCCGCGGCCTGGACGAGCGCCGGGTCGGCGCCGGTCTGGGCAACCCGGGCCTGTCGCCCGTCCCGCACGCCGCCTCGGCGGTGTCCGCGGTGCGCGGCACCTGCCGGGCGCCGCAGATCGACACCCCGCCCGCGCCCTCCGACGTGGCCGCCGTCCTGGACTGGATGCTGGACGGCCTGGCGGCCGTCGGTGCCGTGGTGCGCCGGGACGCCGCCGCCGAGCTGTCCCCGCTGGGCCACTGGGCGGTGCGGGCCAAGCTGGAGGAGATCTGCACGGTCGCCCAGACCGCGGCCGGGCACATCGAGCAGAGCGCCTTCGAGCTGCTGAACGCCTGCGCCGACTACTCACCGGGCCCGGCCCGGGCGGAGTTCCGCGCCTGGGTGGCGGCCCGCCCGGCGGACCGCGCGGTGGCGGAGCTGCTGGACGCCGCCCGGGGCGACGACGCGCTGGTGCGCGGCCTGGCCTTCGAGGCGCTGCGGGTGGCCGGCGGGCCCGCCGAGCAGGCGGTCCGGGCGGCCGTGGACGCGCCGGTGCTGCGCCCGTACGCGCTGCTGTGGCTGGCCGAGCGGGCCGACGAGGGGGTCTCCCCGGCGGACGTGCTGGGCGCCGAGGACGCGGCCTGGCTGTGGGTGGACACCGCGGCCGCGGTGCTGGACCACGGTGAGACGGAGCTGCTGGTCGGCCACGTCGAGGGCGCCGCGGCGGGTGACCCGGTGCGGCTGTTCGCCCGGGCCCGGCAGTCCGGGCACCCGCGGGCGGCCTCGGTGCTGACGGCGGTCTCCGGGGTGCACCCGGACCCGGGCGTGGCCCGGGCGGCCCGTCGCTCGGCCTTCAGCGTCCACACCGGCGGGGCGTGACCCGGCAGCGGGACCAGGAACGGGAGCACGAGCGGCAACGAGCACGAGGAAGGGCCCGGAACCATCAGGTTCCGGGCCCTTCCTCATCGCGAGATCGCGGACGCAGGCTCAGCCGAGCCGCGACTCCGCCCGCCGGGCGCGGACGTCGCCGACCTTCTGCCCGACCTTGCGCCGGATGACCAGCAGCGGCGCCATGGCCGCGAGCGTGATCTGGGCGAAGGCGCCGACGTGCATCAGGGTGTCGCCCCCGGGCAGCCCGGTCGCCCAGGCGGCCAGGCAGCCGATCGCCACGACGACCCAGCAGAGCGTGGCGGTGGCCAGCAGCCCCTGCGGCTTCGGGTACTCGATCCGGCTGACCATGAGGTACGCGGCGCCGAAGATGGCGAGCAGACCGGGCAGGAACGGCGGGTCGAGCAGCACGATGGCGATGACCGTCATCGCGCCCATCGGGCAGGGCATGCCCTGGAACACCCCGGGCCGCATCTTGACGGCCGAGAAGCGGGCCAGCCGCAGGACCACCGCGAGCAGCACGGTCAGCGCGATCAGCGCCGAGAGCTTGGTGTTGGAGCCCTGGGAGACCATGCCCCAGACCGCGACGAAGTAGGCCGGCGCGATGCCGAAGCTGATCAGGTCGGCCAGGTTGTCGAGTTCCGCTCCGAGGGCGGAGGAGCGGAGCTTCCGCGCCACCAGCCCGTCGAAGAGGTCGCACATCGAGCCGATCAGCAGCAGCGTCACCGCGGTGGCGGCGCTGTGCCGGTCCGGAGCGGCGTCCGGGTTGGTGATGTGCGGGACCAGGACCCCGGTGGTGATCGAGTAGATCGCCAGGAAGCCGCAGACGGCGTTCCCCAGGGTCAGGAAGTCGGCGGTGGACAGGTGCTGGGGGGAACGCGGTGCCCGCAGCTCGCGGTCGCGCGCCCAGCGGCGACGGCGCAGGGCCGTCTCCTCGTCGTCCAGGCCGACGATTGTTTCAGGATCAGTCACGGTCAAGGCGCGTCACCCCGGCTGTGGTCTTCTGGCCGACCTCGACGCCGACCTCGACGCCGGCCGGCAGGTAGGTGTCGACCCGGGACCCGAACCGGATCAGGCCGATCCGTTCGCCCTGCTCGACCTTGGTTCCGGCGGCCGTGTACGGCACGATGCGACGGGCCACGGCCCCCGCGATCTGCACCATCTCGATGTCGCCGAGCTCGGTGTCGAAGTGCCAGACGACCCGCTCGTTCTGGTCGCTGTCCTTGTTGAACGCCGGCACGAAGCCGCCCGCGACGTGCTCGACCGACGTCACCGTGCCCGGCAGGGGCGCCCGGTTGACGTGGACGTTCAGCGGGCTCATGAAGATCGCGACGCGGGTGCGGCCGTCCGGCCACGCGTCGATGCTCTGGACCACGCCGTCGGCGGGGGAGATCACTCTGCCCGTGCCGATCTCACGCTCGGGGTCGCGGAAGAACCACAGCATGCCCGCGCCGAGCGCGCAGGCCGGTACCGCAGCCAGGGCCCACTTGCCGTTGCGCCGGGTGAGGGCGGTGGTCACGGCGGCCGTGGCGAGGGTGGGGACGAACCAGGGGGTGGCTCCGCGCGCGATGGTCACGCGGGGTCGCCGACCGGCCGTCGGGGCGGCGAGGGCATCGCGGTCCGTGACGGAGGTGTGAGGGGACGGGCTGATGGGCATCGAAGACCTTTGTCGCGGGGGATCATGGCCGCTGGACGGGGGCCACCGCGGGATCGGTAATAGAGGGACGGCTTGCTGTCCCGGTGGATGCTATCGGGAGCACACGGTGGGTGGGCAACCCGCCTGCTCGTTCATGTGTCCGGTGGGAGCGCGTACACGCGTCCCGCCTCTACGACCGTAGCTCGCCCCGGTCCGGTTCCCAAGGGACCGGACACGGCTGGTGACTCTTGTCTCAGCAGGGCGGCGATCGGAACCCGGAGGGGGACACGGGCCGTACCGGGGGTCGTGGGTGTACGGAAGCGGCCGCAGGGCGCGTCGCTGCAGCTGTACGCCCTGCGGCCGCTGTCCGGAGGCCGTGCCGGACCCGGCGGACCAGGCCGGGTCCGTGGCTGGCACGGCGCTCTGCCGGGACGGGCCCGCACGCCCGTCGACCGGCGGTTCGGAGGGGGTCGTCCGTCAATCCGGACGACCCCGTGATCACTCCGCGTTCCCGGCGCCGGAGCCGGGAGCCCGGGTCGTCACTCGGCGATCCTGTACTCCTCCAGGAGCCGGCGTCCGACGATCATCTTCTGGATCTCCGCAGTTCCTTCACCGATGAGCAGCATCGGGGCCTCGCGGTAGAGCCGCTCGATCTCGTACTCCTTGGAGAAGCCGTAGCCGCCGTGGATCCGGAAGGCGTCCTCGACGACCTCCTTGCAGTACTCCGAGGCCAGGTACTTCGCCATGCCGGCCTCCAGGTCGTTGCGCTCGCCGCCGTCCTTCTTGCGGGCGGCCATCACCATCATCTGGTGGGCGGCCTCGACCTTGGTGGCCATCTCGGCGAGCTTGAACTGGATCGACTGGTGCTCGGCGATCTTCTTGCCGAAGGTGGAGCGCTGCTGGGCGTAGGTGATGCCGAGCTCGAAGGCGCGGCGGGCGACGCCGCAGCCGCGGGCGGCGACGTTGACCCGGCCGACCTCGACGCCGTCCATCATCTGGTAGAAACCGCGGCCCGGAGCCCCGCCGAGGACACGGTTGGCCGGAATCCGCACGTCCTGCAGCACCAGCTCGGTGGTGTCGACGCCCTTGTAGCCCATCTTCTCGATCTTCCCGGGCACGGTGAGGCCGGGGACGGTCGGGTTCGGGCCGAAGCCGGCCGTCTTCTCGATCAGGAAGGTGGTCATGTTCTTGTACGGGGTGTCGCCGCCCTCGTCGGTCTTGCACAGGAGCGCGACCACGGTGGAGGTGCCGCCGTTGGTGAGCCACATCTTCTGGCCGTTGAGGACGTAGTCCTCGCCGTCCTTGACGCCCTTGGTGGAGATGGCGGAAACGTCGGAGCCGAGGCCGGGCTCGGACATCGAGAAGGCGCCGCGGATTTCACCGGCGGCCATCCGGGGCAGGAAGTACTCCTTCTGCTCCTGGGTACCGTGGGCGTTGATCATGTGCGCCACGATGAAGTGGGTGTTGACGATGCCGGAGACCGACATCCAGCCGCGGGCGATCTCCTCGACCACCAGGGCGTAGGTGAGCAGCGACTCGCCGAGGCCGCCGTACTCCTCGGGAATGGTGAGGCCGAACAGCCCGAGCTGCTTCATGCCCTCGACGATGGCGGTCGGGTACTCGTCCTTGTGCTCCAGCTCGGTCGCGACCGGGATGATCTCCCGGTCGACGAAATCCCGCACAGTGGCGAGGATGTCCCGCTGGATCTCGGTGAGGCCGTCGGTCTGTGCGAGGCGTCCCATCGTGCGGCTCCGGAATGTCTGGGAAAGAGCGGGGGGGGGGATTTCCGGGGGCCCTGCCGGCGTGGCTGCGGCAGCAGGGCCCCCGACCGGGTGGGGGTCGGCCGATGACGGCGGCCTTCCCGTCCGGGGTCTGCGGGCTCCCCTATATAGGGGAGCCCTGAGGGAGGGAGTGTTCAGGAAAGCGGCTCGGGGCGGCCGGGCTGCTCGCCGCCGCGCTCCTTGATGTACGTCGCGGTCGGCACCATCACCTTGCGGCGGAAGACGCAGACGACCGTGCCGTCCTGCTTGTAGCCCTTGGTCTCGACGTGGACGATGCCGCGGTCGTCCTTGGACTTGGACGGCCACTTGTCCAGGACGGTGGTCTCGCCGTACAGGGTGTCGCCGTGGAAGGTCGGCGCGATGTGGCGCAGCGACTCGATCTCCAGGTTGGCGATCGCCTTGCCGGAGACGTCCGGGACGGACATGCCGAGCAGCAGCGAGTAGATGTAGTTGCCCACCACGACGTTCCGGCCGAAGTCCGTGGTCTTCTCCGCATAGTTGGTGTCCATGTGGAGCGGGTGGTGGTTCATGGTGAGCAGGCAGAAGAGGTGGTCGTCGTACTCGGTGACGGTCTTCCCGGGCCAGTGCTTGTAGACCGCGCCGACCTCGAACTCCTCGTAGGTGCGTCCGAACTGCATGGCTCAGGCCCTCAGCTTTCCGGGATCTCGAACTTGGTGGTGCGCTGCAGGCCGGCGGCCCGGCCCTTGCCGGCGACGACCAGGGCCATCTTGCGGCTGGCCTCGTCGATCATCTCGTCGCCGAGCATCGCGGAGCCCTTGGCGCCGCCCGCCTCCGAGGTGCAGTAGTCGTAGGCGTCGAGGATCAGCTCGGCGTGGTCGTAGTCCTCCTGCGAGGGCGAGTAGATCTCGTTCGCGGCGGCGACCTGGTCCGGGTGCAGCACCCACTTGCCGTCGAAGCCGAGGGCGGCCGAGCGGCGGGCGACCTCGCGGTAGCCCTCCTGGTTGCGGATCTGCAGGTACGGGCCGTCGATCGCCTGGAGGTCGTTGGCGCGGGCGGCCATCAGGATGCGCATCAGGATGTAGTGGTAGGCGTCGGCGCCGTAGCCGGGCGGCTGCTCGCCGACCACCAGGGACTTCATGTTGATCGAGGCCATGAAGTCGGCGGGGCCGAAGATGATGGTCTCCAGCCGGGGCGAGGCCTCGGCGATGGCGTCGACGTTGATCAGGCCCTTGGCGTTCTCGATCTGCGCCTCGATGCCGATCCGGCCGACCTCGAAGCCCATGGTCTTCTCGATCTGGGTGAGCAGCAGGTCGAGCGCCTTGACCTGCTCGGCGTCCTGGACCTTGGGCAGCATGATGCAGTCCAGGTTGGGGCCGGCGCCCTCGACCACGGTGATCACGTCGCGGTAGGTCCAGTGGGTGGTCCAGTCGTTGACCCGGACGACGCGGGTCTTGCCGCTCCAGTCGCCGTTGTTGAGCGCGTCGACGATGAGGTGGCGGGCGCCCTCCTTGGCCAGCGGGGCGCAGGCGTCCTCCAGGTCGAGGAAGACCTGGTCGGCCGGGAGGCCCTGGGCCTTCTCCAGGAAGCGCGGGTTGCTGCCCGGCACGGCGAGGCAGGAGCGGCGCGGGCGCAGGCGGTTGACAGAGGTCATGAGGGTGGGTCTGTTCCTTCCAGTGGTCAGCTGGTGGCCGCGGTCGGTGCGGGTGTCCACGGCTGGAGCCGGTTGGCCAGGCGGATCTCGTCCACGATCCGGCCGATGATGGTGGTGATGCCGAAGTCCTTCGGGGTGAACACGGCGGCGACGCCGGCGGCCTTGAGGGCCTCGCCGTCCGCTGCCGGGATGATGCCACCCACGATCACCGGGACATCCTCCACCCCCGCGCGGCGCAGCCGCTTCAGGACGTCGGGCACCAGCTCGGTGTGGGCGCCGGAGAGGATGGACAGGCCCACGCAGTGCACGTCCTCGGCCACGGCGGCGGAGACGATCTGCTCCGGGGTGAGCCGGATGCCCTGGTAGACCACCTCGAACCCGGCGTCGCGGGCCCGGACGGCGATCTGCTCGGCGCCGTTGGAGTGTCCGTCCAGGCCGGGCTTGCCGACCAGCAGGCGCAGCTTGCCGGCGCCCAGCTCCTCGGCGGTGGCGGCGACGGCGGCGCGGACCTGCTCCAGTTCCCCGCCCGGTTCGGCGGCGACCGCGACGGGCGCGCCGCCCACGCCGGTGGGGGCGCGGTACTCGCCGAACACCTCGCGCAGGGCGAAGGACCACTCGCCGGTGGTGACCCCGGCCCGGGCGCAGGCCAGGGTGGCCGGCATCAGGTTGGCCTCGGTGGCGGCGACCTCCTTGAGCCCGGCCAGCGCCTCCTGGGCGGCGGCCTCGTCGCGCTGTCCGCGCCAGGCCTCCAGGGCGGCGAGCACGGACTGCTCGGAGGCCGGGTCGACCACCATGATCGCGGTGTCGAGGTCGGCGGTGAGCGGGCTGGGCTCGGTGGTGTCGAAGCAGTTGACGCCGATGATCTTGTCCTCGCCGGACTCGATCCGGGCCCGGCGGGCGGCGTGCGAGGCGACCAGGTTGGACTTCAGGTAGCCGGACTCCACGGCCGGTATGACGCCGCCCATCTCCAGCACCTTGGCGATCTCCGCCTCGGAGCCGGCCAGCAGCGCGGCGGTCTTGGCCTCGATCACCTCGGAGCCGTTGAAGATGTCGCCGTACTCCAGCAGGTCCGACTCGTAGGCCAGCACCTGCTGGATGCGCAGCGACCACTGCTGGTCCCAGGGCCGGGGCAGGCCCAACGCCTCGTTCCAGGCCGGGAGTTGGACGGCCCGGGCGCGGGCGTCCTTGGACAGCGTGACGGCCAGCATCTCCAGCACGATCCGCTGGACGTTGTTCTCCGGCTGGGCCTCGGTCAGGCCCAGCGAGTTGACCTGGACGCCGTAGCGGAAGCGGCGCTGCTTGGGGTCGGTGACCCCGTAGCGCTCCAGCGTGACCTTCTCCCAGAGCCGGGCGAAGGCGCGCATCTTGCACATCTCCTCGACGAAGCGCACGCCGGCGTTGACGAAGAAGGAGATCCGGGCGACCACGTCGCCCATCCGCTCGGCGGGCACCTGCCCGGAGTCGCGGACGGCGTCGAGCACCGAGATGGCGGTGCACATCGCGTAGGCGATCTCCTGGACGGGCGTGGCCCCGGCCTCCTGGAGGTGGTAGCTGCAGATGTTGATCGGGTTCCACTTGGGGATGTTGCCGACCGTGTAGGCGATCATGTCGGTGATCAGGCGCACCGACGGGCCGGGCGGGAACACGTGGGTCCCGCGCGACAGGTACTCCTTGACGATGTCGTTCTGGGTGGTGCCGGTGAGCTTGCCGATGTCGGCGCCCTGTTCCTCGGCGACCACCTGGTAGAGCGCCAACAGCCACATCGCGGTGGCGTTGATCGTCATGGAGGTGTTGGTCTGTTCGAGCGGGATGCCGTCGAACAGGGTGCGCATGTCGCCGACGTGGCCGACCGGGACGCCGACCCGGCCCACCTCGCCGCGGGCGAGGATGTGGTCGGAGTCGTAGCCGGTCTGGGTCGGCAGGTCGAAGGCGACGGACAGGCCGGTCTGGCCCTTCGCCAGGTTCCGCCGGTAGAGCGCGTTGGAGTCGCTCGCGGTGGAGTGTCCGGCGTAGGTGCGCATCAGCCAGGGCCGGTCGCGCTTCTGGGGCTCGGTCATCGGAGTGGTCTCACACGTTCCTGAAGCGGTTGATGGCCGGCAGGTGCTGCTCGCGCAGTTCCGCGTCGCGCACGCCCAGGCCCGGTTCGGGGGCCAGGCAGAGCACGCCGACCTTGCCCTGGTGCTTGTTGTGGTGCACGTCGAGGGCGGCCTGGCCGGTCTCCTCCAGGGAGTAGACCTTGGACAGGGTCGGGTGGATCTTGCCCTTGGCGATCAGGCGGTTGGCCTCGTAGGCCTCGCGGTAGTTGGCGAAGTGCGAGCCGACGATCCGCTTGAGCGACATCCACAGGTAGCGGTTGTCGTACTGGTGCATGTAGCCGGAGGTGGAGGCGCAGGTGACGATGGTGCCGCCCTTGCGGGTGACGTACACCGAGGCGCCGAAGGTCTCCCGGCCCGGGTGCTCGAAGACGATGTCGACGTCCTCGCCGCCGGTGAACTCGCGGATCCTGCCGCCCAGGCGCTTCCACTCGCGCGGGTCCTGGTTGTGCTCGTCCTTCCAGAACTTGTAGCCCTCGGCCGAGCGGTCGATGATCGCCTCGGCGCCCATGGCCCGACAGATGTCGGCCTTGGCCTCGCTGGAGACCACGCAGATCGGGGTGGCGCCGCCGGCCAGCGCGTACTGGGTGGCGTACGAGCCGAGGCCGCCGCTGGCGCCCCAGATCAGCACGTTGTCGCCCTGCTTCATGCCCGCGCCGTTGCGCGAGACCAGCTGGCGGTACGCGGTGGAGTTGACCAGGCCGGGGGAGGCGGCCTCCTCCCAGCTGAGGTGCTTGGGCTTGGGCAGCAGCTGGTTGGTCTTCACCAGGGCGATCTGGGCCAGGCCGCCGAAGTTGGTCTCGAAGCCCCAGATGCGCTGCTCCGGGTCCATCATCGTGTCGTTGTGGCCGTCCGGGGACTCCAGCTCGACCGAGAGGCAGTGGGCGACGACCTCGTCGCCGGGCTTCCAGGAGTTGACGCCGGCTCCGGTGCGCAGCACCACGCCCGCGAGGTCGGATCCGAGCACGTGGTACGGCAGGTCGTGGCGCTTGGTGAGCGGGGACAGCCGGCCGTAGCGCTCCAGGAAGCCGAAGGTGGAGACCGGCTCGAAGATCGAGCTCCACACGGTGTTGTAGTTCACCGAGCTGGCCATGACGGCGACCAGCGCCTCGCCGGGGCCCAGCTCCGGCAGGGCGACCTCGTCGAGGTGAAGGGACTTGCGGGGGTCCTTGTCGCGGCTGTCGAGGCCCGCGAACATCTGCTCCTCGTCCTTGTGGAGCGTGACCGCCCGGTAGGACTCGGGGAGCTTGATCGCCGCGAAGTCCGCCGACGTGGTGTCGGGGCTGAGGATCGCGTCGAGGATTTCCTGCATGGCTGCCTCCGAAGGCGTACCTGTGTGAAGGGCACAGGGCGTCTGGGGGAGCCGGGAGCGGACACCGGCTTCGCTGAGGTGGGTGGTGGGCGGTCGGACGGTCAGGCGGTCCGCCCGGGAGTCGGTCCGGGCGGGTCTGGCAGTGCTGGTCTGGCACTGTTCCCGGGGTGTGGGAACGCCGGACGACGGCGCGCCGAGGTGGGGAGCCGCGGCGCCGCGACCTGGTGGAGAACACGGTAGTGGCACCCTGTGCCACTCGTAAAGACACCGGGTGTCATGAATTCCGGAGCACCGGAAGGCCTCGGAACACGCCTGACGGGGGCATGCCGAGGGCCCGCGCCGATGGTTCGACGCGGGCCCTCCGTGCACCTCTGACCTGCGGTTATATGGCCCTCAGTGACCCTGGGCACCACTCAGTGCGGCCCGGATGCTGTCCACCACGACCTCCAGTGGAGCGTCCGTTCGGGCGACTGTGATGAGCACCTCACCTCCGGGGCTGGCACTCAGTGCGCTTTCCGCTACTTCGTCCTCAGGGCCCCCAGTGGCACCCGGTGCCACTACCGAGCCGCGCCGTCTGGCACCCGGTGCACTGGCCGCCCAGAAGGTCCGCCGGATCACCTCGAAGGAGTGGTCCAGCTGCGCCTCCACGTCCCCCCGGCCGCCGGCCCGCAGCCAGCGCCGCAGCACGTGGTTGTGCGCCGCGACCACCGCCGCCGCCGACACCTCGGCCAGCATCGAGTCGTCCTCGCCGCCGCGCTGCCAGCCCGAGGGGATCGGCTCGCCGGTGTCGAAACGGCCCAGCAGGTACCGGGTGAACAGCCGCTCGTACCGGGCCACGACGGCGATCTCCCGCTCGCGCAGCGTCGGGACCTGACGGATCAACTGGTACCGCGCGACCGACACCCCCGGAGTGGAGGCGTACATCCGCAGCACCTCCTTGATGCCGCGGCAGACCACGTCCAGCGGGTGCTCCTCCGGCTCGGCGCTGGCCAGCAGGTCGGCCACCCGGACCAGGGTGTCGTCGTGATCGGGGAAGATCGCCTCCTCCTTCGACCGGAAGTACCGGAAGAAGGTGCGCCGGGCCACCCCGGCGGCCGCGGCGATCTGGTCGACCGTGGTCTCCTCGTAGCCCTGCGAGGCGAACAGCTCCATCGCGGCCGTGGCCAGGTCCTGGCGCATCTGCTGACGCTGCGCCGCCGCCCGGCGACTGCCCGGGCCGGCCTCCGGCGCTGCGCCCCCGGACGGGCCGGCCGTCCGGTCGGCGCCGCGCGGTCCGGCGGAGTGCTGAGGGGTGGTTGACTGAACCCGATCCATGCCCGGAACGCTACACGGCCCGGCTGGTGTGACCACGGCCCTTCCCCGGCGCACCGGCGTGACCGGGCCGGTCACGGCCGGTCTCGGCCAGCGCGCGGACACCGCCCCCGGCGACCAGCCGGGGCCGCCGGGGGCGGTCCCGTTCCCGTAGGCCGCGCCGTTGCCGCGGGGCGCCGCGCCGCCACCGTACGGGCCCGGTCCGGCCTCGTACGGCGGCAGCTCGCCCCCGGCCCGTGAGGTGGTCATCGGCGCGCGTGGTCGCGGAAGCCGCGGCCGGTCTTGCGGCCAAGACAGCCGGCCGCCACCAGGTGCTCCAGCAGCGGCGCCGCGGCCAGGCCCGGCTCGCGGAACTCCTGGTGCAGCACCTGCTCGATGGTCAGCGAGACGTCCAGGCCGACCACGTCCAGCAGCTCGAACGGGCCCATCGGGTAGCCGCAGCCCAGCTTCATCGCGGTGTCGATGTCGTCCACCGTCGCGTAGTGCTCCTGGAGCATCCGCACCGCGTCGTTCAGGTAGGGGAACAGCAGCGCGTTGACGATGAAACCGGCCCGGTCACCGCACTCCACCGGGTGCTTGCGCACCTTCGCGGTCAGCTCCAGCACCGTCGCGGTGACGTCGGGGGCGGTCAGCACGGTGGAGACCACCTCGACCAGCTTCATCGCCGGGGCCGGGTTGAAGAAGTGCATGCCGATCACGTCCTGCGGCCGCGAGGTGGCGGTCGCGCAGCTGATCACCGGCAGCGAGGAGGTGGTGGTGGCGAGCACCGCGCCCGGGCGGACGATCTTGTCCAGGGTGGCGAACAGCTCCCGCTTGACCGCCAGGTCCTCGGCGACCGCCTCGACCACCAGGTCGACGTCGGCCAGCTCGGCGTACCCGCCGACCGGGGTGACCAGTGCCAGCGCGGCGTCCCGCTGCTCCTCGGTCAGCCGGCCCTTGGTGACCGAGCGCTCCAGCGACTTGGCCAGCTGCGCCCTCGCCCGCTCGGCCTTCTCCTGGCTGCGGGCGGCCAGCAGCACCGGGTGCCCGGCCTTGGCGAACACCTCGGCGATGCCGGTGGCCATCGTGCCCGAGCCGCAGACGCCGACGGTGCGCACCGCACGGCCGGGCACCTTCGGGGCGGCCGGGCCGGTCGCCGCGTCCACCACCCTGGACGAGCCCGGCGCCTCGTAGGTGTAGAAACCGCGCCCGGACTTGCGGCCCAGCAGTCCGGCCGAGACCAGCTGGCCGAGGATCGGCGCGGGCGCGTGCAGCCGGTCCCGGGACTGCTCGTACATCGCCTCCAGCACGGTGCGCGCGATGTCGACGCCGATCAGGTCGAGCAGCGCCAGCGGGCCCATCGGCAGGCCGCAGCCGAGCCGCATCGCCGCGTCGATGTCCTCCCGGGAGGCGTACTTGGACTCGTACATCGAGGCGGCCTGGTTCAGGTACGCGAACAGCAGGCCGTTCACCACGAAGCCGGCCCGGTCGCCGGCCGCCACCGGCTCCTTGCCCAGGTCACGGGCGAACGCGGCGGCGTCCTCGGCGGTCTGCGGGGAGGTCAGCACGGTGCGGACCACCTCGACCAGCTTCATCGAGTGCACCGGGTTGAAGAAGTGCAGGCCGAGCACCCGCTCCGGGCGGGAGGTCGCGGCGGCGATCCGGGTCACCGACAGGGCGGTGGTGCCGGTGGCCAGCACCGTGGTCTCCGGACAGATCCGGTCCAGCTCGGCGAAGACCTCCCGCTTCAGCTCCAGCTGCTCGGGGACCTCCTCGATCACCAGGTCCGCGTCGGCGGCCGCCGCCAGCGCGTGCCCGACCGAGATCCGCTCCAGCAGCGCGGTCCGCTCCTCGGCGGTGATCCGCTCCCGGGCGACCGCGTGCGCGGTCGCCTCCTCGATCCGGGCCAGCGCCCGGGCGGCCGAGTCCGCGCCGGCCTCGATGCCGATCACCCGGCGGCCGCTCCTGGCGACCGCCACCGCGACACCGGCACCCATCGTGCCGAGGCCGACGACGGCCACGGTGGGGAAGGGACGCTCCATCTGTCCTGACTCCTAGTCATGAATGGCCCGCGCGTGCTCCGGCGGGCGGGCCGCCGCACTCGTCGGCGAAACGGGGGCGGCCGCCGCCGGAGGAGGGTCCACGCGCGGGGGCTTGGGGAGATGACGGGTTCGGCGCAGCCCGACGACGGCCGGTCCGCTCCGGCCGATCCGTGGGTGTGCCGTGGTACTCAGGCGCTCGGGGGTGAAGGCGGCGCTGATACGAGGAGAGAGACCCGGTCCCGGCCGCGGTTCGCGGCACCGACCGGTGAAGGCGCACTGCGCGGGCGTCGCAGACACGACGACCGCGACCTCCCGCCGGTGCGGCTCCCGAAGCCCGGCGGTGGTGCGTGTCCGGCCACTGTAGCGAAGCTACTCATGAGTAGGAAGGGGGCGGAGGCGGAAAACCCGTTCGAGACCGGGAGTCGGCCCCACTAGGGTTATCCACGCGGGGGCGGCTCCGCGGCGTGCTTCCTTCTCTCATCTCTTAAAATGACCCAGCGCGCCCACTCTCCGCCCCCGCTTTGTCATATCCAGCCGGGGGAGCAGCGGAGTGAACAGGTCGAAGGTCGCCGAGGGGCCCGGCAACGCGCTGGACGCCTACCTGCTGCGGCGCCACGGACAGGTCCTGGTCGCGCCCGGGGCCGCACCCGGCGAACCCGACCCGTGGACGGCCCGGGGCCTGGTCGCCCTGGAAGCCGACCTGGTGCAGCGCGGCCACGTGCTGACCAAGCCGCTGCGCGACGCCCTCGGCCGGCTGCGCCCGGCCGACCTCGCCGAGGCCGGCACCCGGCTGCTCGCCGGGATCGACGCCCTGCTCGGCGCCGACCGCCGCCACCAGCCGCTGTTCCGCCGTTTCCCCGAGGGCGTGCCCGCGCACGCCCACGCCGACTACTCGGCCGCCGTCCGCGGCCACCTGCTCTGCCAGGCCGACCAGCTCTGCCTGCTCTGCGAACGCTCCAGCCTGGAAGCCGGCATCGGGGCCCTCGCCCCCTGCGCCCACCTGCTCTGCGGCGAGTGCTACCAGGAGCTCGCCGACGGCGGCGAGCCGCGGTGCCCGCTCTGCCGAACCCCGCTGGACGAGCCCGGCCGCCTCGACCCCGACACCAGGGCCGCCCGCAAGGCCGCCCGCGACCTCGGGCCCGGCCGGACGCTCAAGCCGCTGCGCCTCGCCGAGGCCGCCGACCCGGACACGCTCATCGGCGCCGCGCTGGCCGCCCTGCTCGCCCGGCGGACCCCGCTCGCCCCACAGGACCGCGAGGACCTCGCCCAGCTGCTCGACCGGGCCCCCGCCGACCCGGCCGGCTGGCTGCCCACGGCCATCCCGGTCCGGGAGACCCGCGCCACCGTCCTGGCCGCCCTGCTGCGCCGCGACCCGGAGCGCACCCGCCCGCTGCTCGCCGAGCACCTCACCACCGCCACCGACGTCCTGCGGCTGCTCTGGGCCTGGTCCGGCGCCGAGCCCGACCTGCTCCCGGAGACCGCCCGCGGACTGCGCCTGCGCAACCTGCCCCGGCCGCTGCGCCGCGAACTCCTCGCCGTCCTGGACGCGTTCCCGGTCGGCACCCTCGCCGAGGACCTGCGCCGCCACCGCGCCGCCTGGCTGCGAGCCGGCGAACTCCTCCACCCGTACGAGCACCGCACCCGCTTCCCGTACGCCGCGGCCGCCTTCGCCGTGCTGCGGCAGAGCGACCTGGACCTGCACGGCCTCGGCCCGGAACTGCGCGAGGCCCCCGCCCCGCTGCGGGTGCGGGAGACACCCGGCGGCCACACCCGGCTGACCGTGGAGACCTCCGCCGCCCGGGTCGAACGCGCCCTGGCCCAGGGCGACCCGTCCACCGCCGTCCGGCTGTTGGCCCGCCGCCCCGGCGAGCTGGTCCGCCGACTGCACCACCTGCTGCGGGTGCACGCCGCCGGGCGGCCCGGCGAACCGCTGCCCGCCGACCTCGCCGAGGTGCTGCCCGCGGCCCTGCGCGCCGTCGCCCCCGGACCGCTGCTCGGCGCGTACGGGCGGCTGCGCGCACCGCGTCGGATCGGCGAGCAGCGGCTGTACTTCCCGCGCGGCCGGGTCGCCGCCGCGCACACCCGGCACGACTGGGGCAAGCCCGTCCCGGCCGGGCTCAGCGCGCCGGTCTGCGCCCTGATCGAGGCCGAACTGCTGCGCCGGGCCGGGCGGTCGGCGCGCGAGGGCGGGCGCTACGACGTGGCGGTGCTGGACGCCGGCCTCGCCGACCTGGTGGTCCCCTTCGCCGAGCGCGCCGCCGCCAAGACCCTGGTGGCGGTACCGCGAGGCAGCGTGCAGCGGCTCCCGGCGGGGCAGTACCTGCGACTGTTCGTGCACTGGATGCAGCGCGCGCACCAGCGGGTCGACCTCGACCTGTCGGTCGCCTTCTACGACGAGGAGTGGCGCTTCACCGGACTGTGCGACTACACCCGGCTGGTCACCGGGCCGCGGGCCGCCGTCCACTCCGGCGACTTCACCACCGCCCCGCCGCCGCACGGCGCCACCGAGTTCGTCGACCTCGACCTGCGGTCGTTGGGCGAGGCCCGGGCCCGGTACGCCGTGGCGGTGGTGTTCAGCTACAACGACGTCCCCTTCGAGGACCTCACCGAGGCCTTCGCCGGCTTCATGTCGCTGAAGCCCTCCGAGGCGGCCCGGCAGCGCACCGGCAGCTTCCACCCCCGCAGCGTCCGCCAGCGGCTGGACCTCGCCGGGAACGCCAGGATCTGCCTGCCGATGATCGTCGACCTCCAGACCCGCGCGTACACCTGGACCGACCTCAACCTCAGCTCCACCAGCGGGTTCCAGAACCTCCACCGGCACCGTGACCGGATCGGCGCGCTGGCCGAGTCGGTGCTGACCCACTTCGCCCCCGGCACCCGGGCCACCCTGTGGGACCTCGGTAGCGCCGCCGCGGCGGCGGGCAGCGACGAGGTGTGGGTGCGCGACCGCGACGGCGAGCGGCTGGACCGCTACCGCCGGGGCGCGGACGAGCCGGTGGCCGACTTCGCCGAGCGGGTGCGCGGACGGTACGGGAGTGACCACCGCACCGAGCAGCGGGCCGACGACACCGCCCGGCTGATCGCCGAACGGCTCACCGGCGTCCGGGCGTTCACGGCCCTGGTGCACGCCGACGTGCCCGCCCCGGCGGGGGCGGAGGGGACGCTGTACCGGCTCTACCCGGGGCCGCTGGACGCCGCTCCGGACGCGCTGGAGCGGATCACCGCCGGGGAGTTGACGGCCCGCTTCGCCCCGGACGGCACGTCCCCGGCTGGCACCTCCCCGAATGGCCCTGCCACGAACGACCCTGCCACGAACGGGTGAAGAGGCGTACGGACGTCCATCTCTTCCACCCGATAGGGGAGTTACCGCCACCCCGGCCGCGGGGCAGCATGACGGCATGAGCACCGTCACCGCCTCCCAGGCCGCCGGCCCCACCGGCCCGCTCGACCCGGCCGCCCTCGTGGCCGCCGTCGCGCTGCCCCCGCGGGCCGAGCGTGCCGAGCGGGCCGAGCGGGCGGTCGACCGGCTGCGCACCGCCGCCGTCGAGGCGGTCGCCGTCACCTGGGTGGACAACGCCGGCATCGCCCGGGTCAAGGCGGTGCCGCTCGGCGGCCTGGTGCACGCGGCCCAGTGGGGCGTCGGCGCCGCGCCCTGCTTCGACGTCATCCTCGCCGACGACGCCATCATCACCAGCCCGCACATCGGCGGCCCCACCGGGGACCTCCGGCTCTACCCGGACCTCGACCGGATCGTCCCGCTGGCCGCCCAGCCCGGCTGGGCCTGGGCCCCGGGGGACCGCCACACCCAGGGCGGCGGCCCGCACCCGGGCTGCCAACGGCTCTTCGCCCGCCGGATGGAGGCCGCGGCCGCCGCCCGCGGGCTGAGCCTCAAGGCCGGCATCGAGGTCGAGTGGGTGGTCGCCCGGGAGGGAGCCCCGGAGGATCCGCCGCAGTACCCGACGCACGGCCCCGCGTACGGGATGCACCGGCTCACCGACCTCTCCGACTACCTGCGGGACGTCCTGCGCGCCCTCGGCGCCCAGGGGTTGACGGTGCTGCAGATCCACCCCGAGTACTCCCCGGGCCAGTTCGAGGTCTCGGTCGCCCCCGAGGGCCCGGTCGGCGCCGCGGACACCTCCGTGCTGGTCCGGCACACCGTCCGCGCCGTCTCCGCCCGGCACGGCCTGCGGGTGTCCTTCGCCCCGGTGGTCGAGCCCGACGGCGTCGGCAACGGCGGCCACCTGCACGTCAGCCTCTGGCGGGATGGCCGCAACCTCGGCCACGGCGGCCCCGGCCCGCACGGGCTGACGGCCGAGGCCGAGGGTTTCCTCGCCGGGGTGCTCCAGGCGCTGCCCGAACTCCTGGTGCTGGGGTGCTCCAGCCCGGCCGGGTACCTCCGCCTGGTGCCCCAGCACTGGGCCGGGGCGTACCAGTGCTGGGGCCTGGAGAACCGGGAGGCCGCGCTGCGTCTGGTCACCGGCTCCGCCGGGGAGCGCGCCGCCACCGCGAACGCCGAGGTCAAGTGCTTCGACGCGAGCGCCAACCCGTACCTGACGGTCGGCGGGGTGCTCGCCGCCGGGCTCGCCGGGCTGGAGCAACGCCGAGCCCTGCCAACGGAGTTCACCGGGGACCCGGCCGCCGCCGAGCCGGGCACGGTGCCCCGGCTGCCGCAGGGCCCGGCCGAGGCGATCGCCGCGTACGAGTGCTCGGCGGTGCTGCGCGAGGCGCTGGGCGAGCCGCTGCACCAGGCGGTGCTGGCGGTGCGCCGGGCCGAGGCCGAGCAGTACGCGGCCGTCGGCCCCGAGGAGTTGATCGCGGCGACGCGCTGGAGGTACTGAGACGGACGGGAGGGGAGATGCCCGAACTCGCCCCGTCCGGAAAACCGTTGTTCTCCGCCGATGCCCACGGCCTTCCCGAACCGTTCCGGACCGGCGCCGCACAGTTCCGGTACGGACTGGGTGCGTCGCGTACATGACCAGTTGAGTCAGCTCGTCGGCGAACCATCACTTTTTAACAATCTTCGTCTCTGTTGGCCTTGTTGACCTGCGGAACGCCGCCCGCCATTGTTGGTCAAGATGTGACGATTAGATGACTACCTCTTGCGCTTCTCAGCGAATATTCATTAACGTCCCGGTCATCCCAGCGCACCTGCCGCACCGCGGCTGCCGCCTGACGACCCGGGAGGGCATACCCCCATGAGAGTTCCTCGGATCAGCCGGACCCGGTACGCGGCAGTGGGCCTCGTGCTCGCCACCGCCGGCGCCCTCGCGCTTCCGGCCGGCACCGCCGTCGCGGCGCCCACCGGCGACCCGACGACCGGTCCGCTGCTCAGCTACGTCGTCAACACCAAGGCCAACCACGGCCAGGTGCAGAAGGTGGAGAAGGCCGTCACCTCCCTCGGCGGCACGGTGGTCCAGTCGTACGAGCAGATCGGCGTCGTGGTCGCCCGCTCCAACGACACCAAGTTCGCCGAGAAGCTGCGCCTGGCCAAGGGCGTCGACTCGGTCGGTGCCAGCCGCACCAAGGGCATCCTCGCCGCGGACCAGGGCAAGGCCGAGGTCGCCGCCGAGCCGACCGGCGCCGCCGCCGCGGCCGACGGCCAGGAGCCGTACGAGCCCAACCAGTGGGACATGCGCCAGATCGGCGTCGACAAGGCGCACAAGATCTCGCTCGGCAGCCGCAACGTCACCGTCGGCGTGCTGGACTCCGGCATCGACGCCACCCACGAGGACCTGGCCGCCAACGTGGACGCCTCGCAGTCGGTCTCCTGCATCGACGGCAAGACGAACACCGACTGGAAGGCCTGGCAGCCGACCAACAGCGACCACGGCACCCACGTGGCCGGTACGATCGCCGCCGCCAAGAACGGCAAGGGCATCATAGGCATCGCCCCGAACGTGAAGCTGGCCGCGGTCAAGGTCGTCGACGACGGTGGCTTCATCTACCCGGAGAACGCGGTCTGCGGCTTCGTCTGGGCCGGCGAGCACGGCTTCAAGGTGACGAACAACAGCTACTACGTCGACCCGTGGATGTTCAACTGCCCGAACGACAAGGACCAGGCCGCGATCTCGGCCGCCGTCCGCAAGGCCGTCGCCTTCTCGCAGCGCAAGGGCGTCCTGAACGTCGCCGCCGCCGGTAACGAGAACATCGACCTGGCCCACAAGACCGTCGACGTCTCCAGCCCGGACGACACCACCAAGACCACCCGCCCGGTCACCAACGACTGCCTGTCGCTGCCGACCGAGCTGCCCGGCGTGATCGCGGTCTCCGCGGTCGGCGTCAACGGCGACAAGTCGTACTACTCCAGCTACGGCAAGGGCATCGTCACCGTCGCCGCGCCGGGTGGTGACGCCCGCTACCAGATCCCGAACACCCCGGACAAGAACGGTCGCATCCTGTCGACCATCCCGGGCAACAAGTACGGGTACATGCAGGGCACCTCGATGGCCACCCCGCACGTCACCGGCGTGGTCGCGCTGCTCGCCAGCACCTTCCCGTGGGCCAGCCCGGACGAGCTCACCGAGCTGCTGACCAACCAGGCCGAGTCCCACGCCTGCCCGACCGGCGAGTACAACCCGGGCAACACCGGTCAGTTCAAGGCCACCTGCGAGGGCGGCGAGGACGACAACGGCTTCTACGGCGCGGGCATCATCAACGCCGAGAAGGCGGTCCAGTGGTGGCGCTGACGCGCCGACCGCGGTGACCTCTGAGCACTGAGCTGGGGAGCGGGGCCTTCGGGCCCCGCTCCCCAGCGGCGTTCGAGCACCCGCTACTCCTCGAAGTGGTGCTCCCAGACCGTCTCCACCGAGGGCTTGCCATGCAGGTCCGGCACCTCCTGCAGCCAGGCCGGCCGACCGGCCCGGGTGCGCGCCGCGCGCCGCAACTCGGCCTCGCGCAGCTGCTCGGGGGTGGCGAAGCCCTCCGGCAGCCACTGCTCGGAGAGCACCGCCCGGGCGGCCAGGTGGGTGACGTAGGCGTGCCGGACGGCGGCCACCGAGTCGAAGCCGGGCTCGTCGGCCAGCCACTCGTCCGGGACCAGGGCCACCACCTGCTCCAGCAGCTCGACCGTGACCAGCGGCCCGAGGTCCTCGTCGGCCAACCGGACGTCCGGGGTGCAGCCGCCGAGTGCGTGGGCGCTGAGGTCGTACCGCTTGCCGACGGACGCCTCGGCGCCGGCCCAGCGGTGGTGGAAGATCAGCGCGGCGCCGTTGTCGATCAGCCAGAGCCGCCGGTGCCAGACCATCAGGTTGGGGTTGTGGACGGTGCGGTCCACGTTGCCGGTGAGGGCGTCCAGCCAGACCACCCGCCCGGCCTCGACCGAGTCCACCGGGATCATCCCGGGCCGGTAGTCCGTGGCCCCGGGCAGCAGGTCCATCCCGAGGTTGAGGCCGGCGCTGGCCTTGAGCATGTCCTGGATCTCGGTGTCCGGCTCGTCCGCGGCCACCGCCGGGTCGAAGTCCACCAGCCGCAGCTCCGGCACCCGCAGCCCGAGCCGCCGCGCCAGCTCACCGACGATCACCTCGGCCACCAGCGCCTTGCGGCCCTGGGCGGCACCGGTGAACTTCACCACGTACGTCCCCAGGTCGTCCGTCTCCACGACGCCGGGCACCGAACCGCCGGCCCGCAGCGGGTCCACGTAGCGCAGCGCAGTCACCAGATCGAGCACACCCGTCACCCTATCCCGCCGCGTCGCGGCCGCGACGCTGTGATTGGCTTGCCGGTGCGAACGGTACGGCGAAGCGGTACCCACCACACGAGGAGAGCACGGCATGGGACAGGTGCAGGCCACCACCGAGCGGGTCTACGACGCGGCCCCCGAGCGGGTGTACGAGGCGCTGGCCGACTACCAGGTGACCCGCCCGAAGCTGCTGCCCGAGCAGTACAGCGAGTACGAGGTCCGGGTCGGCGGCACCGGCGCCGGCACCCAGGTGCACTGGAAGCTGCAGGCCACCGAGAAGCGGGTGCGCGACTGCCTGTTCACCGTCTCGGCGCCCAAGCCGGACCAGCTGGTGGAGAAGGACGCCAACTCCAGCATGGTGATCACCTGGACCGTCGCGGCCGTCGGCGAGGGCCGCTCCAAGGTCACCGTCACCGCCACCTGGCAGGGCGCGACCGGCATCGGCGGTTTCTTCGAGCGCACCTTCGCCCCCAAGGGCCTGAACCGGATCCACGACCAGGTGCTGGCCAACCTGGACGCCGAGGTCCGCTGAGGTCCACCGCGGTCGGCTGGGATCCACCGAGGTCCACCGAGAACAGCTGAGATCCACCGAGGTCCGCCGGAATCCGCCGGAATCCGCCGGAATCCACGGAGGTCCGCGGGATCCGATAGTAGAACCGGGAATTCGTCCGGGATTTCGAGCGGCTCGTCCGCCCGTACGAGCCGAAAGCCGTACGGGTGGACGGCCCGCCACCTGCGGGTGACGAGGGCCGCCCGGCGCGGGGGAGCCATCCTAGGCTCGCCGCCGTGCATATGACGATCCTTCACATTTCACAGCCGGTGGACGGCGGAGTCGCCCGCGTCGTCGTCGATCTGGTCCGGGGGCAGCGCGAGGCCGGGCACCGGGTGCTGGTCGCCTGCCCGCGCGGCGGCCGACTGGCCGAGGAGGCCACCGCGGTGGGCGCGCTGGTCCAGGACTGGCCCGCCGGCCGCTCGCCCGGCCCGGGCACCGCCGCCGAGGCCTGGCGGCTGCGCCGGATCGTCCGGGCCGCCGGGCCCGACGTGGTCCATCTGCACAGCGCCAAGGCCGGGTTGGCCGGCCGGCTGGCCGTGCGCGGCGCGGTGCCGACCGTCTTCCAGCCGCACGCCTGGTCCTTCGCCGCCGTGGACGGCGCGATGGCCGCCGCGACCCTGCGCTGGGAGCGCTTCGCGACCCGCTGGGCGCACCGGCTGCTGTGCGTCAGCGTCCAGGAGCGGGCGGACGGCGTGGCCGCCGGGATGCACGCGGACTGGGCGGTGGTGCCCAACGGCGTGGACGTCCGCCACTACGCGCCCGCCGACCGCCGGGCCGCCCGGATCGCGCTCGGGCTGGACCTGGACGCCCCGCTCGCGGTCTGCGTCGGGCGGCTGTGCCGGCAGAAGGGTCAGGACGTGCTGCTGGCCGCCTGGCCGGAGGTGCTGCGCCGGGTGCCGCAGGCCCGGCTGGCGCTGGTCGGCGGCGGGCCGGAGGAGCAGCGGCTGGCGGAGACGGTCCGGGAGTCGGCCGAGCCCTGCCGGGTCCGGCTGGTCGGGGACGTGCCGGATCCTCGGCCGTGGCTGGCGGCGGCGGACCTGGTGGTGCTGCCCTCGCGCTGGGAGGGCATGGCGCTGGCCCCGCTGGAGGCGATGGCGGCGGCCCGTCCGGTGCTGCTGACCGATGTGCCGGGTGCCCGGGAGTGCCTGCCGCCGGCGGAGCGCGGGCAGTCGGTGGTGCCGCCGGGGGAGCCGGACGCGCTCGCCACCCGGATGGCCGAAGCGCTGTCCGATCCGATCGAGTGCGAGCGACGCGGTGCCCGGCTGCGTGACCACGTGGTCGCCCGGCACGACGTCCGCACCGTGGTCGAACAGGTGGACGCCCTGTACCGCCATCTGCTGGGGGCCGGACCGGCCGCCGGCCGGCGCAGGGCCCGTGTCCCAGAGCGGATCTGATCGTTTCACATGCCGTGAATCCCCGCCGTTCCGACGCCGGCGCATTCGCACCCTCAGCCGGAAATATGGGCGAGGCGTCAAATCCGAAATACCTATTAATGGGCGGCTGGAATGAATCGGCAAGTCAACTTCCGACCCCCATGGCCTGGTTCGGTATTGTCGGATTTTGCCTGCTTCATTTCGATTTCGTCCCGGACATTCGCGTCCGGGCCCCTCGCGGCCGCGTCCACGGCGACCAGGCCTTCCGCGATCGGCCCCCGCGCAGGAGAGCCGGCCGGAGAGCCGAAAGCCGCCAGCGGTAGCAGGCGCTGTCAGGACCGCGCCCACCGGGCCGGGACGGCGGCCCTGCGCCCGACGGCGTCGGGACACCGCCACCCCGGGCACACAGCAGGGGAGTTCGTGCGCTGATGACCATTGACCACGACAGTGTGCCGCGATCCGGCGGGTCCCTGTCCGGACCGCGACTCCCCGGCACCGGGCTGCTCGACCGGCCGACCGGGGCGACGTACGCCCGGGCGGTGCCGGCGCCCCGCCGGCACCGCCGGGCCGGCCACTCCCGGCTCGCCCTGCCGCTCGCGCTGGTCCAGGTCGACGCGATCGCGCTGTGCTCCGCCGTCGGCATCGCCAACCGGGCGATCGACCCGGCCGACGCCCTCGCCCCGCTGCTCGGCGTCGCGGCCGTCCTGCCCCTGCTCCTGCTGCTCAACCTGGCCGGCGGCCTCTACCGCACCCGGCTCACCCTGTCCGTCCTGGACGAACTGCCCGCCCTGGCCGTCCGCGCCGTGGTCGCCACCGCCTTCGCGGTCACCCTGGCCGGCTGCCTGGACGGCCGCTGGCCCGACTGCGGCCCCGCCACCCCGGCCCGGCTCACCGTTCTGCTCGGCGCCCAGCTGGTGATCGTCGCGGTCGGCCGCGCCGTCCTCTACCACCTGGTCCGGCGGATCCGCCGCGGCCGCCCCAGCCCGGTCCTGGTGCTCGGCGCCGGCCGGCTCGGCCGCAAGGTCGCCGCCGCCCTCAGCGAGCACGGCGAGTACGGCATGCGCCCGGTCGGCTTCCTGGACGCCGACCCGCCGCTGCTGGCCGGCGACACCGACCTGCCGGTCCTCGGCGGCCGCGAGGTGCTGGAGCGCGAGGTCCGCCGGCACCGGATCCAGCAGGTGATCGCCACCGCCGGCGCCGCCGACGAGGCCGAGACCGCCGCCGCCCTGCGCGACGCCGTCCGGCTCGGCTGCCAGGTCTGGCTGGTGCCCGCGCTGCGCGAGCACGGCTCGCTGCCCACCGCCCCGATCGCCGGCGGCGACCACCTGTGGGGCTTCCCCTGCCTGCGGCTCGGCAGCCCGGCCATGCGCCGCCCCGGCTGGGCCGCCAAGCGCGCCCTGGACGTCGTCGCCGCGGGCTTCGGCCTGCTGCTGCTCGCCCCCGTCCTGGCCCTGTGCGCCCTCGCCGTCCGCTTCGACACCGGCCCCGGCGTGCTCTTCCGCCAGCAGCGCACCGGCCTGGACGGACGGGTCTTCACCGTCCTGAAGTTCCGCACCCTGCGCCCCAGCAACGAGCACGAGTCGGCGACCCGCTGGAACATCTCCCAGGACCACCGGATGGGCGCGGTCGGCCGCCTGCTGCGCAAGAGCTCGCTGGACGAGCTGCCGCAACTGTGGAACGTGCTGCGCGGCGACATGAGCCTGGTCGGCCCGCGCCCCGAACGCCCCTACTTCGTCATGCGGTTCAGCCAGGCCTACCCCGAGTACGCCGACCGCCACCGGGTCCCGGTCGGTCTCACCGGCCTCGCCCAGGTCCACGGCCTGCGCGGGGACACCTCGATCGAGGACCGGGCCCGCTTCGACAACCGCTACATCGAGAGCTGGAGCCTCTGGCAGGACGTCAAGGTCCTCTGCCGCACCGCGGCCCTGATGCTCCACCCGGACGGGAGCTGACCCCGCGTGGCCCTGACCCTCCCGGCCCTGCCACGGCTGACCCGACCGGCCTTACGGCGGGCCCTGCCCGCCCTCGCGGACCGGCCCAGTCTGCTCGCCGCGGCCACCGTCCTGCTGGTCTGCGTGCCCACCGGGGAGAAGGACGTCACCGCGGCCGTCCACGTCACCGCCGCCGACGTCGCCTCGCTCGCCCTGGTCGCCCTCACCGCGCTCAACCTGCTGCGCGGCCGACTTCCTGTGATCACCCGCACCACCGCCGTGCTGTTCGGCGGGATCGTGGTCGCCGCCGCCGTCGCCACCACGGGCTCGATCGACCCGGCCACCAGCGTCACCGGCTTCGTCCGGCTCACCCAGGTGTTCGTCCTGGTGCCGGCCGCCGTGCTCTGCTCGCTGCGCGACCGCACCGACCAGCGGCTCGTCCTCGGCTCCTTCGTGCTCGCCGCGCTGATCCAGGGCGTGGTCGGCGCGCACCAGTACCTCACCCGCACCGGTGCCTCCTACACCGGCCAGCCGATCCGCGCGGTCGGCACCTTCGGCGCGCTGGACATCATGGCGATGTCCACCGTGGTCGGCTACGGGCTGCTGGCCGCCCTGGCCCTCGCGCTCGGCGAGCGCGGACCGGGCGGCGACGTCCGGCTGCGCCGTGCGATGTTCGCCGCCGCCGCCTTCCTCGCCTTCCCGCTCGCCGTCTCCTTCAGCCGCGGCAGCTGGATCGCCACCGGCGCCGCCGCCACCGTGCTGCTGCTGCGCGCCGACGCCCGGCTGCTGGTGCGCAGCGCCGTGCTGGGCCTGGCCGCCGCCGTCGTCCTGATCGGCGGCCTGGGCCTCGGCGCCTCCGGCGTCACCGAGCGGCTCAGCTCGATCGGCTCGGTCTCCGCCGCGCCCGACCAGTCCGTCTCGGACCGCTACGACCTGTGGGCCACCGCCGGCCGGATCTGGCAGGACCACCCCGTCCACGGCGCCGGACCGAAGGCCTTCCCCAAACTGCGCGACAGCCACGCCCCGCTGCGGCTGTCCTCCGGCAGCGACGCCGCCGACTCCACCATCGGCTTCCAGCGCGAGCCGCTGCTCTCCCCGCACAACATGTACTTCCTGGTGCTCAGCGAGCAGGGTCTGATCGGCATCACCGCGTACGCCGCGCTCTTCCTCGGCCTCCTACTCGGCTGCCTGCGCCACCGCGGCGGTACGACCCTGGCTGCCCTCGCCCTGCTCACCTGGGTGCTGGTCGACTTCCTGTACGCCGACATCGGCGGCACCACCACCGTGCTGACCTCCGTCGTCCTCGGCCTCGCCGCCAGGGCCGGCGTGCGGGAGGCCCGGTGACCACCGACCGGCCCGCCGCCGCGCTCGCCTCCCCCCTCCCGGCCCCGCGCAGCGCCCCCGTCCAGGCCCCGGCCCCCGGGCCCGGCCCGGCGCCCCGGGGCGGCTTCCTCGCCAAGGCCTTCGGCATCACCGCGCTGCTCAGCGCGGCCGGCTCCGGGCTCGGTCTGCTGCGCGACCTGCTGCTGGCCCGCTACTTCGGCGCCAGCCAGGGCACCGACGCCTTCCTGGTCGCCTGGACCGTCCCCGAGACGGCCGCGCCGCTGCTGATCGAGGACGCCATGTCCTTCCTCATGGTGCCCGCCTTCGCCCTGGCCCTGGTGCTGCGCGAGGAGGACCCGGACGCCCCCGACCCGGTCCGCCAGCTGGTCCGCGCCACCCTGCCCTGGCTGCTGCTCGCCCTCAGCGGGCTGGCCCTGGCCGCCGCCCTGGGCGCGCCCCAACTGGTCGAGCTGCTCGCCCCCGGCCTGCCCGACCCGGGCCTGGCGGTCGTCTGCACCCGGATCACCGCGATCACCGTGCTGCCCTTCGGCGTGGCCGGCTACCTCGCCGCCGCCCTGCGCGCCCACCACAGCTTCACCGCCCCGGCGGGCATCTACGTCGCCTACAACCTGGGCATCCTGGCCCTGCTGTTCGGCTTCCACGGCGTCCTCGGGGTCCGCTCCGCCGCGCTCGGCGTGGCGCTCGGCAGCCTGCTGATGGCGGGTCTGCTGGTCGGCCCGTTCCTGCGCCACCTGCGGGCCGGACAGGCCGCGGCGGGCCGCACCCGGCGCAGCCGCGACACGCTGGTGCTGATGCCGCTGGCCCTGCTCCCGGTGGCCGCCTTCACGCTGACCCGGCAGTCCCAGGTGTTCGCCGAGCGCTACCTCGGCTCGGCGCTGCCGCCCGGCACCATCTCGCACCTCAACTACGCCGCCAAGGTCTCCCAACTCGCCATGACGGCGGGCATCCTGATCTGCACCGTGACCTTCCCGCTGGTCGCCCGGGCGCTCGCGGCCGGGGACCTCACCGCGGCCCGCGACCGGGTCGAGAAGGACCTCGGCCAGGCCGCGGCGGTCGTCCTGCTGGGCACCGCCTTCCTGATGGCCTGCGCCCCCTCGGTGGTCTCGCTGCTGTTCGAGCGCGGCGCCTTCGGCCCCGGCGACACCGCGGCCACCGCCGCCGTGATCCGGGTCTACAGCTTCGGCCTGCCCGCCCAGGCGCTGATCGGCGTGATGATCCGCCCGTACTTCTCGCTGCGCCCGGTGGTCCGTCGGGCCGACGACCCGCGCTGCGAGGACGGCGGCCGCCGGCTGCTGGACTGGTACCCGGTCGCCGCGATGCTGCTCGGCCTCGCGGTGACGGTCACCGTCGGGCTGCTGGCCACGCACCGCTTCGGCGCCCTCGGCCTGGCCGCCGGCAACGCCTCCGGGATCACCGTCACCGCCGCGCTGCTGCTGCGCGGCCTGGTGCTGCGCGGCATCCCGCTGCGGCTGCGCCGGGTGCTCGGCGGCCACGGCCGGCTGGTCGGCGCCGCCGCCGGGGCCACCCTGCTGGGCACCGCCGCCGCGGGCCTGAGCGCCGATCCGCTGCTCGCGACCCTCACCGGGGGCCTCGCGGTGGTCCTGGCCTTCGCCGTCCTCGGCACCGGCCTCGGCGCCCGCGAGGTGCGCGGCCCGGTCCTCGCCGTCGCCCGGGTCCTGGGGCGCTCCCCGAACCCGCCAACCGTCGCCGATGAAGGGAAGCTGCCCGATGGAGAATGAACGGGGAACCGTCCGTTCGGCCCTGGCGGGCGGCGCCGGCGCCACGCCCGGCCGGGCGCGACTGCCCAGGAGCCGCCGTCCGGTCGGCGAACCGGTCCTGCTCGGCTCCTCCTCGCCGTGGATCCTGATGTACCACTCGGTGGCGGTCGAGAAGGAGGATCCGTACCAACTCACCGTCAGCCCCGAGCGGTTCGCCGAGCAGATCGCCTGGTTGCACCGGCGTGGACGGCGCGGCGTCTCGGTCCGCGAGCTGATGCGGGCCCGCGCCCACGGGCGGGACGACAAGCTGGTCGGCCTCACCTTCGACGACGGCTACGCGGACTTCGCCCGGTACGCCGTACCGATCCTCCAGGCGTACGGCTTCACCGCCACCGCGTACGTGGTCGCCGACCTGCTCGGCCAGGAGAACGGCTGGGACACCGAGGGGCCGCGCAAGAAGCTGCTCACCGTCGAGGAGGTCACCGAACTCGCCTCCGCCGGTTGGGAGATCGGCTCGCACGGCCTCGGTCACCAGGCCCTGCCCGGGCTGCCCGCCGACGTCCTCGCGGTGCAGACCCGGGAGAGCCGGCGGCTGCTGGAGGAGGTGGTCGGCGGTCCGGTCACCGGCTTCTGCTACCCGTACGGCGCCGTGGACGCGCCCGCCGCCGAGGCCGTGTGCGAGGCCGGCTACGACTACGCCTGCGCGATCGCCCACTCCCCGCTCACCGGCCGCTTCGCGCTGCCCCGCTGCTACGTCGGCGACCGCGACGGCGCCTGGCGGCTGCGCGCCAAGAAGGGCCGGCACCGGCTGCGGGACGCCGTCACCGGGCTGAAGCGCAAAAGCGGGGGCCGCCCCGAGTCGAAGGGGAGCGTCGGCAGCGGGTCCGAGCGGCCCGGAGGCGAGCGGGCGATGAAGGAGCGGCGGCCGTGAAGGTGCTGCACATCGTCACCGGGCTCGCCTCCGGCGGCGCCGAACGCCAACTCCACCTGCTGCTGCGCCACTTGCCGCCGCACCAGCGCTGCGAGGTGGTCGCGCTGACCAACCCCGGCACGGTCGCCGACGCGCTGCGCGCCGACGGCGTGACCGTGCACCACCTCGGCATGCGCGGCAACCGGGACCTCGGCGCGCTGCCCCGGCTGGTCCGGCTGGTCCGGGCCGGCCGCTACGACCTGGTGCACACCCACCTCTACCGCGCCCAGCTGTACGGCCGGCTGGCCGCCCGGCTCGCCGGGGTGCGGGCGGTGGTCTCCACCGAGCACTCGCTGCACGCCGGGGTGATCGAGGGCCGGCCGGTCACCCGGGGCGTCAAGGGCCTCTACCTGGCGGCCGAGCGGCTCGGCAGCACCACCGTCGCGGTCTCCCGGCAGGTCGCCCAGACGCTGCGCTCCTGGGGCGTGCCACCGGCCCGGATCGAGCTGATCCCGAACGGCATCGACACCTCCGGCTACCGCCGCCCGGCCGCCGAACGGGCCGCGGCCCGCCGCCGGGTCCGGGCCGAACTCGGTCTGCCGGAGGGCAGTTGGGTGATCGGCGGGGTCGGCCGGCTGGTCCCCGGCAAGCGCTTCGAGGTGCTGCTGGCGGCCCTCGCCGACCTCGACCCGCAGGCCCGGCTGGTGCTGGTCGGCGAGGGCCCCGAGCGCGCCGGGCTGGAGCGGCGGGCGGCCGAACTCGGCGTCCGGGACCGGCTGGTGTTCACCGGCGAACGCGACGACGTGCCCGATCTGCTGGCCGCGATGGACGTACTGGCCGCCCCCTCCACCGCGGAGACCTTCGGCCTCGGCGTCCTGGAGGGCCTCGCGGCCGGGCTGCCGGTGCGGCACAGCGCCTGCCCGGCGCTCGACGAACTGCCGCCCAGTGCTGCCCCGCAGGCCCGCCGGATCCCCTCCGAGCCCGCCGCGTACGCCGCCGCGCTGCGCGACCTGCGGCAGGAGGGCGGCCACACCGCCGACCCGCTGCCGCACCCCCCGGCCGTCGGCCACTACGACATCGCCCGGGTCGCCGCCGACCTGGGCGCCCTCTACGACCGGCTGGCCCGCGTCTGACCGCCCGCCGCCGGAACCGCCGCCCCAGACCCAAGGAGCCACACCCATGACCACACCGCGCCGAAGCGCCCGCCACCTGGTCCGCCGTTGGTGGCCGGTGGCGCTCGCGGTGCCGCTGGGCGCCGCGGCCGGCGCCGGGTACGCCGTCGTCTCGCACCCCTCGTACGCCGCCAGCGCCTACGTCCTGGTGGTGCCGCAGAACCCCGGTGAGGCCTCCACCGCGACCAACTTCGCCCAGGCGTACGGGCGGCTCGCGGGCCAGCCGCAGGTGCTCGCGGTCGCGGCCGCCGAGACCGGCCACACCCGCTCCGAGCTGGAGTCCCTGGTCTCCGGGACGACCTCCCCGGACGCCCCGATGATCGAGATCACCGGTACCGGGACCCGCCCCCAGGAGGCCGCCCAGACCGCCGACGCGGTGGCCCGCTCGCTGGTCGCCTTCGCCAACACCAGCAGCAAGGACACCAACGTCCGGCTGGTGACGCTGGCCCCGGCCGCCGAGCCGGACAAGCCGACCACGCCCTCCGGCAAGCTGGACGTCGCGGTCGGCGCCGCGGCCGGGCTGCTGCTCGGGTCGCTGGTGCTGATGACCCGTCGGCGGGGCGGCCCGGCCGAGGCGGCGCCGACGGCACCGAGGGCCCCGGAGCCCCCGGCCGCCCCGGAGCCGGGCGAGGTCGCGCCGGCCCCGGTCGCGCCCCGGCCGCGCGCCGAACAGCCGGGCGGCCCGGCCCGGTCGAGCGGCGCGGCGAAGGCCGAGGTCGAGGTCGTGCCCGGGACGGAGTCGAAGACCGGGGCCAAGGCGGAGTCGGAGGCCGAACCCAAGGCCGAGCCCAAGTCCGAGTCGAAGGCCGACGCCGCGTCCACGGGCAAGGCCGCGGGCAAGGCCACGGGCAAGCCCGACGGCGAGCCCAAGCCCCCGACCAAGGAGAAGGCCGCCGCCGGGAGCGGACGATGAGCACCGAGGCCCGCGCCGCCGGCCTCCCGGTCCAGTCGGCCGTGCCCGTCTGGACCACCGAGCTGCGGCGCGAGGACGACGCACTGGACACCCTCGCCGAGGAGTGGGACGACCTGGTCGCCCGCTGCCGCACCGCCACCTTCTTCCAGGCGGCCGTCTGGCAGCGCTCCTGGTGGCGCCACTACGGCCGCCCGGGCGCGCTGCTGGTGGTGCTGGTCCGCCGGGACGGCCGACTGGTCGGCGCGGGCGCCTTCATGCGGCGCGGCGGCCCGTTCGGCGGCCTCACCGGCCTCGGCGCCGGGCTGGTCGACTACGGCGACGTCCTGCTGGACGACGACTGCGCGGACCGGGCCGCCGCCGAGTTCGCCGCCGCCCTCCCGCTCACCCGCCCCTGGCACTGGCTGGAGCTGCGCGAGGTGCACCCCGAGGCGGCGGTCCAGCGGGTGTACGAGCACTGGCGCGGCTCCCGCCGCCGGCACCAGGACTCGCTCTGCCAGTACCTCCCGGCCGTCCCGATGGAGCGGCTGCTCAAGCGGGTGCCGGGCAAGACCGCCCAGCGCAGCCGGGTGAAGCTGCGCAAGATCGCCGAGGCCGGGGTGCAGGTCCGCAGCACGCCGGTGGACGAGGTGCCGGCCGCGCTGGAGGGGCTGCTGCGGCTGCACTTCCTGCAGTGGCAGGAGCGCGGCGTCACCGCCGAGCACCGCACCGAGCGCTTCGCCCGGCACCTGACCGAGTCCACCGTCGGCCTGGTCGCCAGCGGGCGGGCGGCGGTCCACCAGTTCCACCTGAACGGCGAGCTGGTCGCGGTGAACCTGCTGCTGCTCTGCCCCTCCTTCGGCGGGCTGTACATGTACGGCGCCCACCCGGTGCTGCGCGAGCGGCTGGACATCGCCGGGCTGCTGTTCAGCGCCGCCCTGGACGAGACGGTCGGCGCGGGCATCCCGGTGCTCGGCCTGCTGCGCGGCCAGGAGCCGTACAAGCAGCGCTGGCGGCCGGACCGGATGCCCAACCAGCGGCTGCTGCTGGGCCCGGCCGGCGCCGCCCCGGCGGCCGCCGCCCGGGCCGGCACGGTGCTGGCCCGGGCGGCGGCGGTGCACCAGCTGCGCACCCGCTTCCCCCGGCTCAAGGAGGCCCTGCTGGCCCGCCGCCGGGCCTAGGCCCTAAGGTCCGTCCTCGCCCTCCCGGCGGGAGGGTCGGGCGGCCCCGGAGGGGCTGGGCGAGGCCGTGGCGGAGGGGCTCGCCGTCGCGCCCGGCAGGGCGGGTGGGACGGGCGGGGTCGGCCGGACCGGTGGGGTCGGCAGGCCGGGGGCGCTCGGCAGCACCGGCACCATCGGGGCCGGGGGCGCCGTCGGCACCGCCGTCGGTGCCCCCGGCGAACCGGCCATCAGCTGCTTGAACACCGCGGTCGAGCGCGGGTTGCTCCGGCACTGGAAGAAGCCGTGCGGGCAGTAGTCGGTGACGGTCTGGTAGGCGGTGTCGTGGGTGCGCATCCACTCGACCATCCGGCGGACGAACTCGGGGTTGTCGCCGTTGCGGAACAGCCCCCACTCCGGGTACGAGACCGGCTTGCCGCGCTTGGCCGCGAACTCCACCTGGTCCTGGAGGCCGTACGGCTCGCGCACGTAGTCGTCGAAGGTGCTCCCGGCCGGCTGGTCGTAGCTGTCCATGCCGATGATGTCGACCACGTCGTCGCCCGGGTAGCACTTGGTCCACGGGATGGCGTCCAGGCCCCGGTTGGGGGCGAAGTCGAAGCGGAACCGCTGCCCGGGCACCGAGCGCATCACCCCGACGATCCGGCGCCAGTACGTCTTCCAGGCGGCGGGGTCGGGCTTGCAGCGGTGGGTGTAGGTGACGCCGTTCATCTCCCAGCCGAGGGTGATCACGGTGTCCGCGCCGCCGAGCGCCACCAGTCGGCGGGCGAGCCGGAGGAAGTGGCTGTCGAAGTCCCCGCGCGCGCCCTGGCCGAGCAGCCGGGCGACCTCGCCGTCCGGCACGTTCGCCTCGTTGGGCACCAGCATCGGCACGCCGAGCACCAGCAGCCGGGACGGGTCGGCCAGCCGCCACTGCGACCACAGGCCGAGCACCACCGGCTCGCCCTCGATGTCCGCCCAGCCGTTGCCCGCCAGGTAGGTGTGGCCGACCTGCATGTTCGCGTTGCCCAGGAACTGGGCGTACTTGCCGATCTGCGGGATGTAGTCGTTCCAGGAGCCGACGAAGGCGCCGAACGGCGGCTCGTGCTTCGGCCGCTGGACCGGCGGGCGGGGGGCCGCGCCGCGCGGCTCGAAGGCGTCCGACGAGAGCGAGTGCCGTTCGGTCCGGCTGAGCGGAGTCCCGGCCGGGACGCTGGCCGTGGCCAGCAGCAGCAGAGTGGCGGCGGCCAGCGTCAGGCGGCCGATGCGCATGGTCTCTCCTCCGGACGTCGCGGGAGCGGGGCGGGCGGTGGCCACGTCGACGGACGGTGGCGCCACGCTCGCCGACAGTAGGCCCGGCACGCGACGGGAAAGCCGAATGTCACCCTAAAGTGGGCGATATTCGAACGCCGTCTGCCGCAACCCCCGTCCGGCCCGGTCGCGTGTATCAGGTCTGTAACGGTCCGGCGGGCCTTACGGCGCCCGCCGCGGAGGGCCCCGCCGACCGGCCGGGGAGCCGACGGCGCAGGTGGGCGGGCGGGCGTGCGGGACGGGCGCGCACCGCCCGGCGTACGGTCGGCGGGCCGTCCGGAGGGCGATTCCGGGCTGACTCGTGCGCCCGCCGAAAGGTACGCTCCGGCCGTGTCCTGGAAGCCGCCGCGTGTCCTCACCCCCCGCTCGATCCTGCCTGCCCTGGCGGTGATGCTGGTCCTTGCGGCCGGTGCGGCGGCGCACGCGAACAAGCCGGTGCCGTTCGGCGACCGGGTGGCGGGGCCGGGCGACGCGGAGGCGACCCCGGTGAACTCCCAGTCGGTCGACTCGGCCGGCCTGGACCTCAAGGTGGTCGGCCCCGGCCTGGAGGCGTACCACAAGCAGACCGGCGAGCGGGCCTGGACGTACCGCCGGGAGGGCGCCGAGGCGCTCTACCTGGCGATGGCCGGGGACAACGCGATCGTGGTCTGGGACGACGGCCTGATCACCTCGGTGCGCCCGGGCGACCACGAGGTGCGCTGGCACCGCGCCGTGCCCGGCCTCGCGGACTACCTGCGCGCCGACGGCGAGCCGGGCGCCGACAAGCGGACCGACGCCGAGCGCAAGGAGACCGCCAAGCAGCGGGCCGCCGCCGCGCTGCACACCGTCCAGCGGGACGGCTCGCCCTGGCTGGCCGTGGTGACGCCCAACCTGACCATGGGCCTGCGCGACGCCGACGGGGACCTGCGGTACAACGACCGGCCGTCCAACGGCTGCCTCTACGACCCGCTGCGCACCGTGCACACCGACTACGCGGTGCTCATCCCGCGCACCTGCACCAGCGGCGGGGTCCCGGTCTCCGGCGGCATCACCGGCTACCGGCTGGACAGCAACGGCTGGTCGATGATCACCGGCCCGGCCGCGACCGTGAAGGTGCTGGACGCCAGCCGGGTGGAGATCACCGACGGGCCGATCGTGCCGGTGAAGGTCTTCGATACCAAGGCGGCCGCCCCCGAGACGGCCTGCACCGGCCTGGACGCGCCGTTCGCGGCCGTCCGCCCGAAGGAGGGCTGCACCGACCCGTCGGCGAGCCCGACGGCGGCCGCCCCGGCGGATCCGACCGGGGCCGCGGCGGCTTCGGCGACGGCCTCCGCGACCGACGGGGCGACCGCCCCGCAGTAGGCGCCGAGGGCCCCGCGGGTACCCCAGGGCGGTACGCCCACGGGGCGTTTCGCGCGGCCCGGTAGACTGGCCGTCATGGCTATCCTCTCCGGGCAATAGCGGGCGGCGGCGCCCAGTTCCACCGCGCCGACCGCCGATGAAGCCCCGTTACCGCTTCCCGCCGCCCGGGCCCGTACCCGGCCGCCCGCCCACGTCCCAGGAGTAGTTCCAGCCATGATTTCCGCCAACGCCCTTGAGCTGCGCGCCGGTGCCCGGGTCCTGATCGAGTCCGCGAACTTCAAGGTCGCCGCCGGTGACCGGATCGGCCTGGTCGGGCGCAACGGCGCCGGCAAGACCACGCTCACCAAGGTGCTGGCCGGTGAGGGCATGCCCGCCGCCGGTACGGTCACCCGCAGCGGCGAGGTCGGCTACCTCCCGCAGGACCCGCGCACCGGCGACCTGGACGTCCTCGCCAAGGACCGCATCCTCTCCGCCCGCGGCCTCGACACCGTGCTGAAGAAGATGCGCGAGAACGAGGACCGGATGGCCAACGGCAAGGGGGCCACCCAGGAGAACGCGATGAAGAAGTACGCGCGCCTGGAGACCGAGTTCCTCACCAAGGGCGGGTACGCCGCCGAGGCCGAGGCCGCCACCATCGCCGCCGCCCTAGGCCTGCCGGACCGCATCCTCGCCCAGCCGCTGCACACCCTCTCCGGCGGTCAGCGCCGCCGCGTCGAGCTCGCCCGGATCCTCTTCTCGGACTCCGACGTGCTGCTGCTCGACGAGCCCACCAACCACCTGGACGCGGACTCGATCGTCTGGCTGCGGGACTTCCTGAAGACGTACAAGGGCGGCTTCATCGTCATCTCGCACGACGTCGACCTGGTCGAGACGGTCGTCAACAAGGTCTTCTACCTGGACGCCAACCGCTCCTGCATCGACGTCTACAACATGGGCTGGAAGCAGTACCAGCAGCAGCGCGAGGACGACGAGAAGCGCCGCAAGCGCGAGCGGGCCAACGCCGAGAAGAAGGCCGCGACGCTGAACGCCCAGGCCGACAAGATGCGGGCCAAGGCCACCAAGACGGTCGCCGCGCAGAACATGGCCCGGCGCGCCGACAAGCTGCTCTCCGGCCTGGAGCAGGTGCGCCAGAGCGACAAGGTCGCCAAGCTGCGCTTCCCGGACCCGGCCCCGTGCGGCAAGACCCCGCTGACGGCCAGCGGCCTGTCCAAGTCCTACGGCTCGCTGGAGATCTTCACCGACGTCGACCTGGCGATCGACCGGGGCTCCCGGGTCGTCGTGCTGGGCTTCAACGGTGCCGGCAAGACCACCCTGCTGCGGATGCTGGCCGGGGTCGAGGCGCCGGACACCGGCGAGGTGATCCCGGGCCACGGCCTGAAGATCGGCTACTACGCCCAGGAGCACGAGACCCTGGACGCGGAGCGCAGCGTCCTGGAGAACATGCGCTCGGCCGCGCCGGACACCGACCTGGTGCAGATCCGCAAGATCCTCGGCTCCTTCCTGTTCTCCGGCGACGACGTGGACAAGCCGGCCGGGGTGCTCTCCGGTGGTGAGAAGACCCGACTGGCCCTGGCCACCCTGGTGGTCTCCTCCGCCAACGTGCTGCTGCTGGACGAGCCCACCAACAACCTGGACCCGGCCAGCCGCGAGGAGATCCTCGGCGCGCTGCGCGACTTCAGCGGTGCGGTCGTGCTGGTCACCCACGACGAGGGTGCGGTCGAGGCGCTCGAACCGGAGCGGATCATCCTGCTGCCCGACGGGGTGGAGGACCTCTGGAACCCGTCGTACGCCGATCTGGTCTCGCTGACCTGACCGGAACTAGACGCCGTATCGGCTTTTCGGACCAGAAAATCTAGTCCTTTCGGCGTGTCCGGGAATGAAGAAGACCCGGATTCCGTTTAAGCACTTCCCGTCGGCCCGCCACTCGATCGTGGTCGGGCCGACGTTGCTGATCAGCTCTTTCTCGGCATACGGCGGAATCAGTCCGGGGGCGTGCACTCTGCGTGAGCGCCCCGGTGCGCTCGGATCACCACCGCAGGACCACGCATTTGCGACATCGACCTTGTCGAATGGGTGGCCAGGACGCGGTGGATGGGTGATCATGGGAATCTGACCGAGCAACGCTACGAGGAGGCACGGGTGGCCGAGACTCTGAAAAAGGGCAGCCGGGTGACCGGTGCCGCGCGTGAGAAGCTCGCGGCCGATCTCAAGAAGAAGTACGACTCCGGGGCGAGCATTCGCGCTCTCGCGGAGGAGACCGGTCGTTCGTACGGCTTCGTGCACCGGATGCTGAGCGAATCCGGAGTGATCCTCCGGGGCCGCGGTGGTGCCACGCGGGGCAAGAACAAGGCGACTGCCGGGGCCGGTTCCTGACGGTTCGTCAGCCCCGGAGCTGGATGGCGCGGCGGCAGGGCGCCGGCCGAGGAGACGACAGCTGACCGCAGCTGGGCGTCCGCCCTCGGATCGAGTGGACCGGCCGCCGATCGTCATGTCCGGATCCCGGACCCGCTCCTCCTCTCCTGATCTTTCCGGGCCGGGGCCCTGCCCGTTCGCGCCCAGTTTTGTTACTCTCCGGTAGCCACGTCCCCCGCCACCGGAGGTTCCCGCATGACCGCCCCCGCCACCGACCCGCAGGCCCCGAGCTGGGAGCGGGACGGCGTCCGTCTGGAGATCGACGGCGAGCTGGCCGTCGTCACCCTCTGTCAGCCCAAGCGGCGCAACGCCCAGTCGCCCGCGCTCTGGCGCGCCCTCGCCCAGGCCGGCCGCGAACTGCCCGGCAGCGTGCGGGTGGTGCTGCTGCGGGCCGAGGGCGTCTCCTTCTCGGCCGGGCTGGACCGGGCCATGTTCACCCCCGAGGGCATCCCCGGCGAGCCCACCTTCCTGCAGCTGGCCGGCTCCGCCGACCGGGAGCTGGACGAGGCCATCGCCGGCTACCAGGAGGCCTTCACCTGGTGGCGCCGCGCCGACCTGGTCACCATCGCCGTGGTCCAGGGCCACGCCGTCGGGGCCGGCTTCCAGCTCGCGCTCGGCTGTGACCTGCGGGTGGTCGCGGACGACGTCCAGTTCGCGATGAAGGAGACCTCGCTCGGCCTGGTCCCGGACCTGGCCGGCACCAAGCCGCTGGTCGAACTGGTCGGCTACGCCCGGGCGCTGGAGATCTGCGCGACCGGCCGCTGGGTCGGCGCGGAGGAGGCCGCCGCGACCGGGCTGGCCAACCTGGCCGTGCCCGTCGCCGAGCTGGACGCCGCCGCCCGCGACCTCGCCGCCGCCCTGCTGGCCGCTCCGCGCGGGGCCGTGATCGAGACCAAGGCGCTGCTCCAGGGCGCCTCCGGACGGTCGTACGAGGAGCAGCGTTCGGCCGAACGGGCGGCCCAGGCCCGTCGACTGCGGGAGCTCGCCGGGATCGGCGACTGATCAGTCCGCCAACAGCCGGAGGCCCGGCCCGGGGGAGTGCCCCGGGGCCGGGCCTCCGGCGTTCCCGGGGCACTCCCGGGGGCGTACTCGGCGGGCGGGGGCCGTGGCGGAATGCCAGGCTTGGGGAGGTTTGCGATACAGCTGGAGCCGCCACGAGGGAGATGCGTCCCATGCCCGACACCCCGACCCCCGCGACCCTGCACAAGAACCCCGGCGGTGGGCCCGTGCCCGGCCCGCCCGGCGGTGCCAGGCCCGCGTCCGGCGCGGGCGGGGACGGCGGCCGGCCGGTCGGCGAGCGCGGGCGCACCGCGCTGGCGGTCGGCGTGGTGGAGAAGATCGCCGGAATGGCCGCCCGGGAGGTCACCGGCATCCACGCGCTGGGCTCCGGGCTGGCCCGCACCTTCGGCGCGATGCGGGACCGGGCGTCCGGCGGCAGGGCCGGCGTCGGACGCGGGATCAAGGCCGAGGTCGGCGAGAAGCAGACCGCGATCGACATCGCCCTGGTGGTCGAGTACGGCGTGGTGATCCCCGAACTCGCCCGCCAGGTGCGGGAGAACATCATCGACGCGGTGGAGCGGATGACCGGCCTGGAGGTCGTCGAGGTCAACATCGCGGTCAACGACGTCCACCTCCCGGACGAACCGGAGGTGGAGGAGGACGAGGAGCCGGTGGCGGTGTCGGGGCAGCGGCCCAAGCTCAAGTAGCGCCCGGCGCCCGGTGTTTGGCGTTCGGCGCCCGGTGTTCGGCGGAGGACGAGGGAGACGAGGGAGTAGCGGATGAACCTGGCCATCGTCGGCCTGGTGGTGGGCATGGCCCTCGGCTTCGCCGGGTACTTCGGCGGGTTCGCGGCGTTCCTGCTGGTGGCGGCGCTCGGGCTGGTCGGCTTCGTGGTCGGGCGGCTGCTGGAGGGCGACATCGAGCTGGGCGACCTCGGGGACCTGCTCCGCGGCCGCGACCGGCGGCGCTGATGGGGGCCTCGGTTCCCGCCCCCGCCCCCGCCGCGGCGCGCCGGGGGCGGCTTCGGGTCGCCGACCGGGTGTACCGGCGGATCGCCGGACAGGCGGCCCGGGAGGCGCTCGCCGAGGCGTGGGCCGGGCGGTCGGCGCAGGGGGCGCCGCCCCGGGTGTCGGTGGCCCGGCCGGGCAGCACGGTGACCGTCCGGGTGGCGGTCGACCTGCCCTTCCCCGCCGACCTCGCGGGCCTCGCCCGGGGCGTCCGGGACCGGGTGGCCGAGCGGGTGGTCGGGCTGACCGGGACCAGGGTGTCCCAGGTGGTCGTCGTGGTGGAGACGTTGGTCCCCCGGGCAGCCCGGTGAGTACCGCGAGTGCGGCGCGGGCGGAGCGGGGGGCCGCCGACCGGGAGCGGCGGGTGCCCCGGCTGCGGTCGGCCCGGGCGGCCGTGGCGGCGCTGGTCGCCACGGTGGTCCTGGTGGTCGCGGGGGCGCTGCTGTACGACGCGGTCGCGGTGCGGGCCGGACAGCCGGCCCGGCGCTGGCGGGCGCGGCTCGCGGACGAGCTGGCCGCCCGTCACCTGGCGGACCAGTGGGTGCTGGTGGGCGCCGGTGCGGCGGTCCTGGTGGGCGGCTGGCTGCTGTGGCTGGCGTGCGCGCCCGGGCTGCGCCGCTGGCTGGTGCTGCGCCCGTACGGTGGGACGGCCGCGGCGATCGAGCGGGCCGGGATCGGCCACCTGCTGGCGGACCGGGCCGCCGGGTCGCCGGGCGTCGACCGGCTGCGGATCCGGGTCGGGCGGCGGCGGGTGCGGGTGTCGGTGAGCGGGCCGGTGGACCCGGCGACGGTGCAGCGGCAGCTGCGGGAGGAACTGGCGCGGGTCGGGCTGGCGCGGCCGCTGCGCCTGGACGTGCGCTCCTGGGGCGGGTCGGCCGGGGTGGTGCCGGAGGAGACGGCCGACCGGGCGGGGGAGGCGGCGCGGTGAGCCGGACGGTCGTCAACCGGGTGCTGCTGGGGCTGGTGGGGGCGGTGCTGCTGGGGGTCGGGGTGCTGGTGCTGGCGGGCGGGCTGGACCTGTACCAGCGGCTCGGGGTCCACCCGCCCGGCTGGTGGCCGCTGACCTCGCCGGACCAGCCGGTGGTCGGTGCGCACTCCCGGCGCCGGTGGGCCGGGTCCTCGTGGTGGTGGCCGACGGTGCTCGGCGGGCTGTCGGTGCTGGTGCTGGGGACGGCCTGGTGGCTGGTCGCCCAGCTGCGCCGGACCGGGCTGCCGGGGATCGCCGTGCCGACGCCGGGGGTGCCCGGGCTGCGGCTGCGGGTGGGTGCCCGGGCCCTGGAGGAGGCGCTGGAGCAGGGCACGGCGGTGCTGCCGGAGGTCGAGCGGGCGGGGGTGCGGCTGGTCCGGGCGCCCGGGCACCCCCGGCTGCGCGGGGCCGTCCGACTGACCCCGGGCGGGGACCCGGTGGCGTTGGTGGAGCACTTCGAGGACGGCCCCCGGGCGGACGCGGTGCGCAGCCTGGGGCTGGCGGAGCTGCCGGCCGACCTGCGGATCCGGGTGCTGCAGGAGGCCCCCGCCGGGCGGCGGCGCCGGTTCGCCCGGCGCCGGCCGGAGCGGCGGAGGCTGGAGTAGCGGGAGCTGGAGCAGGCCCTACCCGGGTGCGGGTGCGGTCAGAGGGAGCGCAGGGCGCCGCCGTCGACGGGGACCATCAGGCCGGTCAGGTAGGAGGCGGCGGGGGAGAGCAGGAAGGCGGCGACCTTGCCGAACTCCTCGGGGGTGCCGTAGCGGCCGAGCGGGATGCTGGCGCTCGCCGCGGCGCGGGCGGCCTCGGGGTCGGCGGCGAGGGCGTCGAGCTCGCGGACCCGGTCGGTGTCGATCCGGGCCGGGAGCAGGCCGAGCACCCGGATGCCGCGCGGGCCGAGCTCGTCGGCGAGGGCCTTGGCGGCCATCGCCAGGCCGGGGCGCAGGCCGTTGGAGATGCCGAGGCCGGGGATCGGCTGGCGGACCGAACTGGAGAGCACGAAGCCGATCACGCCGCCGGCCGGGAGGGCGGCCGCCGCGGCGCGGGCCAGCCGCAGGGCGCCGAGGAAGACCGACTCGAAGGCGTCCCGCCAGGCGGACTCGGGGGTGGTCTCGACCGGGCCGGCCTGCGGGCCGCCGACGCTGATCAGGATGCCGTCGAAGCGGCCGAAACGCTCCTTCGCCTCCGTGATCAGGCGCTCGGCGGTGTCCGGGTCGGCGTTGTCGGCGACCAGGCCGTGGGCGCTGCCGAGCGCGTCGAGCTCGGTGACGGCCGCGTCGACGGCCGATCGGGTGCGGCCGCTGATCAGCACGTGGGCGCCGTCGGCGGCCAGTTCGCGGGCGGCGGCGAGGCCGAGGCCCCGGGTGGCGCCGGTGACGACGTAGGCCTTGTTCTTCAGTCCGAGATCCATGGGGACATCTTGCCGGGCCACGGTCCCGCGTTCGCACTGGCGTTGACGTCCGGGGCAAGGTTTACCGTCGGTACCGGCTGTTCGGAAGGAGTGGTTCGGCGTGCGGATCGGGGAGTTGGCGGAGCGGGCGGGGACGACCACGCGGGCGCTGCGGTACTACGAGCAGTTGGGGCTGCTGCCGGCCCGGCGGGCCGGCAACGGGTACCGGGCGTACGGCGAGGAGGACCTGCGGCTGCTCCGGGAGATCCGGATGCTCCAGGACTTCGGCTTCGGGCTGGAGGAGACCCGGCCGTTCGTGGAGTGCCTGCGGGCCGGGCACCCGGAGGGTGACTCCTGCCCGGCCTCGCTGGAGGTGTACCGGCGCAAGCTCGCGGAGCTGGACGAGTGCATCGCGCGGCTGCGGGACGTGCGCGAGCAGGTGTCCGGGCAGTTCGATCGGGCGGTGCGGGCGCGGGACGAACTCGCCTCCGCCGAGCAGCCTCCCCTGTGTGAACTGGCGAAGGAGTAGGCGATGGTGGAGATCCCGGGCGTGCCGGCGGTGACGGACGAGACGTTCGCGGCGGAGGTGCTGGCGGCCGAGGGGCCGGTGCTGGTCGACTTCACGGCGGACTGGTGCCCGCCGTGCCGGATGATGGCGCCGGTGCTGGCGGACGTCGCGCGGGAGGAGGCGCACCGGATGCGGGTGGTCAGCCTGGACGTGGACCACAACCCCCGGACCCAGGCGGCGTACGGGGTGCTGTCGATGCCGACTCTGATGCTGTTCCGGGGCGGGGAGCCGGTCCGCTCGGTGGTGGGGGCGCGGGCGAAGGCGCGGTTGCTGCGGGAGTTGGCGGACGTGCTGTAGCGCGTCGTCGGTCAGGCCGGCAGGGCGTCGAGGGCGACCTCGGGCTCGCCGGCCTGCTTGGCGCGGTCCTTGGCCTCGCGGCGGATGAGGACCCAGACGCCGACCGGGATCATCGCGGTGAACAGCCACCACTGGACGGCGTACGCCATGTGCGGGCCGATGTCGGAGTGGTTGGGCTCGCCGATCAGCTCGGGCTGGTCGGCCGGGGCCGGGGTGGTGCCGGTGAGCTCCAGGTACCCGCCGAGCAGGGTGGTGCCGTTCTCCTTGGACTGCTGCTCGGTGTTGATCAGGTTGAACTGGTGGTCCGGGAGGCCGGCCCGGTCCTTGACCCAGCCGCCGCTGCTGCCGGTGGTCTCGTCGGCGCGCAGCCGGCCGGTGAGGGTGACCTCGCCGGTGGGGGCGGCCGGGACCGGCGGGTACTGGGTGGCACCGTCGCCGGAGGGCACCCAGCCGCGGTTGATCAGCACGGTGCCCTTGCCGTCGGCGAGCTTCAGCGGGGTGATGACGAAGTAGCCGAGGGTGCCGTTGGAGTCGGTGCGCTTGCGGACCACGAACTCGTGGGCCGGGTCGTACTGCCCGGTGGCCGTCACGGCGTGCCAGAGGAGGCCGGAGGGCACCCCGGCGCCGGGGGCCGTCGACAGCGAGTCGAAGGGCACCGGGGGGGCCGTCAGGGCCTTGCCGACCAGCTCGTTCCGGGCCACCCGCGCCTCGTGGCGGTGCAGCTGCCAGAAGCCCAGCTTGATCGTCGCGGGGATCAGCAGCAGCGCGATCAGCATGGTGATCAGCCACTGTCGGGTCAGCAGAAAACGGTACACATGGGAACGGTACGCCGACCTCACAACCGGCTCACGCACCGGGGTGCGGGGCGACCTCGCGCAGCAGTTGGAGGAAGGCGTCCTCGGTGATCACCGGGGTGCCGACGTCGCGGGCCTTGCGGGCCTTGCCGCTCCAGCTGGTCGGTTCATTGGTGACCAGCAGGCTGGTGAGCCGGCTGACCGAGCCGGCGATGTGCAGCCCGGCCTCGACGGCGCGGTCCTCCAGCACCTCGCGGTCGGTGGCGGTGTCCCCGGTGAAGGCCACCCGCATGCCCTGGACCAGCGGCTTGCCGTCCTCCCAACGCCCCGGGTTGGGGTACGGGCAGGGCGGGCGCTTCTTGGCCTGGCGGTACTGGGAGCCGGTCCAGTTGCCGCGGCCGGGGGTGGCGGGCTCGTCCTCGCCGAGGTCGGTGACCGCGACGCAGGTCTGCAGCGGCAGCGCGAGGCCGGCCAGCCGGGCCAGCCGCAGGCTGGGGCGGAAGGCCTCGGCGAGCACCCGGGCGTCGTCCAGGGCGTTGTGGGCCTGCAGCTGCTGGACGCCGAAGTGGGCGGCGAGCGAGGCGAGCTTGCCGTTGGGCAGCGGCAGGCGCAGGTCGCGGGAGAGGACCATGGTGCACAGCCGCTGTTCGACCGGAGCGGTGCGGCCGGCCCGGGAGAACTCGCGGGAGATCATGTTCCAGTCGAACAGCGCGTTGTGGGCGACCAGCACGCGGTTCGCCAGGCGGGTGGCGAACTCCTCGGCGATCTCGGGGAAGGTCGGCGCACCGGAGAGCAGCTCGGCGGTGAGGCCGTGGATCCAGACCGGGCCCGGGTCCCGCTCGGGGTTGACCAGGGTGTACCAGTGGTCGGTCACCTCGCCGTCGCCGTCCAGCTGGTAGACGCCCGCCGAGATGACGCGGTCGGAGCGGCCGAGACCGGTGGTCTCGACGTCGACGACCGCGAAGCCCTCGGCGGGGGCGGCGGAGCGCTGGGCGGGGACCGGGGCGGTCCGCGGCGCGCCGTACGTCTCGGGCTGGATCGGTTGCATGGTCCAACAGGATAAGGGGCGAGCCGGTCGGGTCCGGTCGAAATGTTCCGACGCGGGGGCCGGAATAGAGTGGTCGGAGGGGATGTCGTACACCTGGTCGAGATCGTTTTCGGCCCTCGGGCCGGATCTTTGTGAGGAAGAACGCATGCGTGCCACGGTGATTCACGGACCCAACGACATCCGGATCGAGGACGTGCCCGACCCGGTGATCCAGCACCCCACGGACGTGGTGGTGCGGGTGGTCAACGCCTGCATCTGCGGCAGCGACCTGTGGGCCTACCGCGGGGTGGCCCAGCGGGTGGCCGGGCAGCGGATCGGGCACGAGTTCCTCGGGGTGGTCGAGGAGGTCGGCGCCGAGGTCCGGGGTTTCGCGAAGGGCGACCTGGTGGTCGCGCCCTTCGTCTGGTCGGACGGCGTCTGTGAGTTCTGTCTCGAAGGCCTGCAGACCTCCTGCCCGCACGGCGGGTTCTGGGGCTCGGTCGGCTCGGACGGCGGCCAGGGCGAGGCGGTCCGGGTGCCGTTCGCGGACGGGACGCTGGTGAAGCTGCCGAAGGAGGCGGAGGGCGACGAGAAGCTGCTGCCGGGGCTGCTGGCGCTGTCCGACGTGATGGCCACCGGGCACCACGCGGCGGTGTCCGCGCGGGTGCGTCCGGGGGCGACGGTCGCGGTGGTCGGCGACGGCGCGGTGGGCCTGTGCGGCGTGCTGGCGGCGCACCGGCTGGGCGCGGGCCGGATCATCGCGCTGGGCCGCCACCCCGCCCGGACGGAGCTGGCCCGGCGCTTCGGGGCGACGGACGTGGTGGCCGAGCGCGGCGAGGCCGCGGTCGAGGCGGTCAAGGAGCTGACCGGCGGGCTGGGCGCGCAGGCGGTGCTGGAGGCGGTCGGCACCGAGGAGTCGATGCGGACGGCGATCTCGATCACTCGGGACGGCGGCGCGGTCGGCTACGTGGGCGTGCCGCACGGCGGCTCCGCGGGCGTCGACATCGGTCAGATGTTCGGCCGAAACGTTTCGCTGAACGGTGGCGTCGCGCCGGCCCGGGCGTACATCCCCGAGCTGCTGCCGGACGTGCTCTCGGGAGCGATCGAGCCGGGCCTGGTCTTCGACCGGACGGTCGACCTGGACGGCGTGCCGGACGGCTACCGGGCGATGGACGACCGTTCGGCGCTGAAGGTCCGGATCGCGTTCTGACGCTCCGTCAACAGGGGTGGCACCGTTGGACGGTGTCACCCCTTTCGGTTCCTCCGGCCCCTCCGGGCACACTCCGGACGGCGCGGCGAGCGGCGGTTTTCGGCCAATTGGATAGTGCGAGGGGGTGAACGACTGGCTGATCGCGGTCAACCCCTTCCGGGGTGGGCACGACGCTCCTAGCATTGCGCGGCGCGCACGGGGAATGTGACGTCCCTCACGTTCGATTGTTCCCACCCGTGTGACCGCCCCACCGAAGGAGTGAGGAGACAGAGTGGATTCGCCGCCGATCACCACTACTGCCACGGAAGTCCAACTCATCGACGACAGCGAGGAGTTCCGTACCCTGCGGCGCTCGTTCCGGAGCTTCGCCTTCCCGGTCACCATCGGCTTCGTGCTCTGGTACCTGCTCTACGTCCTGCTCTCCTGCTACGCCCCCGGGCTGATGGGCACCAGGGTCCTCGGGCACATCAACGTGGCCCTGGTGCTCGGGTTGCTGCAGTTCGTCACCACCTTCGTCATCGCCGGTTGGTACGCCCGCTACGCGGACCGGCGGATCGACCCGCCCGCCGCCGCGATCCGCGAGGCCCACGGCGCCGTCGTCCACGCTCCCCGGGAGGCCGCCGAATGACCTTGCTCGCCAGCTCCGCCACCGACCACCGCGGTCTGACGATGGCCCTGTTCGGACTCTTCGTGGCGGCCACCCTGGTCATCACCGTCTGGGCCGGGCGGCAGAACCGCAGCGCCGCCGACTTCTACGCCGGTGGCCGCGGCTTCACCGGCTTCCAGAACGGCCTGGCCATCTCCGGCGACTACATGTCCGCCGCCTCCTTCCTCGGCATCGCCGGCACCATCGCGCTGGCCGGCTACGACGGATTCCTCTACTCGATCGGCTTCCTGGTCGCCTGGCTGGTCGCGCTGCTGCTGATCGCCGAACCGCTGCGCAACTCCGGCCGCTTCACCATGGCGGACGTGCTCGCCTTCCGGATGCGCCAGCGTCCGGTGCGCACCGCCGCGGGCGTCTCCACCATCGTGGTGTCGATCTTCTACCTGCTGGCCCAGATGGTCGGCGCCGGGACGCTGGTGGCCCTGCTGCTCGGCGCGGAGGGGAACGCCGCCAAGCGCTGGACCATCGTCGGCGTCGGCGCACTGATGATCGTCTACGTGGTGATAGGGGGTATGAAGGGCACCACCTGGGTGCAGATCGTCAAGGCCGTGCTGCTGATCGCCGGCGCCGCGCTGATGACCGTCCTGGTGCTGGCCAAGTACCACTTCAACCCCTCGGAGCTGCTCGGCGCGGCGGCGAGCGCCAGCGGCAAGGGCGAGGCCTTCCTGCAACCCGGGCAGAAGTACGGCACCGGCACCGCCAAGCTCGACTTCATCAGCCTGGGCATCGCGCTGGTGCTCGGCACCGCCGGCCTGCCGCACATCCTGGTCCGCTTCTACACCGTGCCCACCGCCAAGGCGGCCCGGAAGTCGGTGCTCTGGGCGATCGGCATCATCGGCGTCTTCTACCTGATGACCCTGGCGCTCGGCTTCGGCGCGGCCGCGCTGGTCGGCTCCAAGGAGATCAAGGCGGCCAACGCGGCCGGGAACACGGCCGCCCCTCAGCTGGCCGAGGCGCTCGGCGGCGGCAGCGGCAGCACCGGCGGTGCGATCCTGCTCGCGGTGATCTCGGCGGTCGCCTTCGCCACCATCCTGGCGGTGGTCGCCGGGCTCACCCTGGCCTCCTCGGCCTCCTTCGCCCACGACCTGTACGCCAACGTGATCCGGCGCGGGAAGGCGAGCGAGCGCGAGGAGGTGCGGTCGGCGAAGTGGGCCGCGGTCGGGATCGGCGCGGTGTCGATCGTGCTCAGCCTCTTCGCGGACAAGCTCAACACCGCCGCCCTGGTGGCGCTGGCCTTCGCGGTGGCGGCCTCGGCCAACCTGCCCACGCTGCTCTACTCGCTGTTCTGGAGGCGGTTCACCACCGTCGGCGCGGTCAGCTCGGTCTACGCCGGACTGGTCAGCTCGGTGCTGCTGGTGGTCTTCTCCCCGGTCGTCTCCGGCGCCAAGACCTCGCTCTTCCCGGACTCCGACTTCCACTGGTTCCCACTGGAGAACCCGGGCCTGGTCTCCATCCCGATCGGCTTCCTGGCCGGCTGGCTGGGCACCCTGCTGTCCAGGGAACAGCCCGACCCGGCGAAGTACGCTGAACTGGAGGTCCGCTCGCTCACCGGGCTGGGCGCCCACTGATCGATCCGGCATGACTATGCTGGCCCGGCCCCGCCGAGACGGTGGACCGGGCCGGCCGCTTTTTCGGGAAGGGACGCACGTGCTGCTCGACACCTTCGGACGACGCGCCGTCGACCTGCGGGTCTCCCTGACCGACCGGTGCAACCTCCGCTGCACGTACTGCATGCCGGAGGAGGGGCTGCAGTGGCTGGCCAAGCCCGAGTTGCTGACCGACGAGGAGATCGTCCGGCTGGTCTCCCTGGCCGTGCGGGACCTGGGCGTGCGCGAGGTCCGCTTCACCGGCGGCGAGCCGCTGCTGCGCCCCGGGCTGGTCGCGGTCGTGGCCGCCTGCTCCGACCTGGAGCCGCGCCCGGAGCTCTCCCTCACCACCAACGGCATCGGGCTGGCCCGGACCGCGACGGCGCTGCGCGAGGCCGGGCTGGACCGGGTCAACGTCTCGCTGGACACCCTCGACCCCGAGGTGTTCTTCACGCTCACCCGCCGCCGGCGCCACCAGGACGTGCTGGACGGGCTGGCCGCCGCCGAGGCGGCCGGGCTGGCGCCGGTGAAGCTGAACGCGGTGCTGATGCGCGGGGTCAACGACCACGAGGCGGCCGACCTGCTGGCCTGGTGCCTGGAGCGGGGCTACGAGCTGCGCTTCATCGAGCAGATGCCGCTGGACGCCCAGCACGGCTGGGACCGCTCGTCGATGGTCACCGCGGAGGAGATCCTCGAACTGCTGCGGGCCCGCTTCGTCCTCGCCCCGGAGCCGTCCGCGCGCCGGGGCGCGGCGCCCGCCGAACGCTGGACGGTGGACGGCGGCCCCGGCCGGGTCGGGGTGATCGCCTCCGTCACCCGGCCGTTCTGCCGGGCCTGCGACCGGACCCGGCTGACCGCCGACGGGCAGGTGCGCAACTGCCTGTTCGCGACCGGGGAGACCGACCTGCGCACCGCGCTGCGCTCGGGGGCGGACGACGCGGAGCTGGCCGCGCTGTGGCGGGCGGCGATGTGGGGCAAGAAGGCCGGGGCCGGGATCGACGACCCGGAGTTCCACCAGCCCGAGCGGCCGATGTCGGCGATCGGCGGTTAGACCGGACGGCGGTCAGGCCTCTTCGGCGGTCCAGTCGGCGAAGGCGACGACCTCCTTGAGGAAGCCGCGCACGCCCAGGAACTGGGACAGGTGCTCGCGGTGCTCCTCGCAGGCCAGCCAGGTCTTGCGGCGGTCCGGGGTGTGCAGCTTGGGGTTGTTCCACACCAGCACCCAACGGGCTTCCGCCCGGCAGCCCTTGGCGGAGCAGATCGGCGTCTGCGCGGTGTCCATCGGGGGCCGTCCTCGGTGCTCAGGCGGGTGCGTCGTCACCGCCAGTCTGTCACGCCGGTCGGGCTCGCCCGGATCCGGACATGGCGACGCCGGGCAGCCACGGGGGGAGCCGCCCGGCGTCGGTCCGTCGCTCCGACGGGGGATGCGGAGCGCGTACGCAGTATGTCACGCCGAGACCCTCGGATGGGGAGGTCTTGCATGATTAATCTGAGGTTCTTTTGAGCTTTCGTGGAGTTGAATCCGGCTGAACCAGAGCGAATCGGACGATCAGTCCGTGTGCGGCGGCGCCTCGGCGGCCGGGGCCTTTGCCTGTCCTGTACCAGTGGCCGCACCAGCCCCACCCGTACCACCCGGGCCGAGCATCAGCGGGGTGTCGGCCGGGAAGTCGAAGGTGCTCGGCAGACCCGGCGCCTGCTCCCGGCCGGCGTTGGCGATCAGCACCGCGAAGTACGGCAGCAGCACACCGCCGCCCAGCGCGGCGAAGGCCAGCCAGCGCTGGACGTCCCACAGCACCACCGCGAGCAGCACGCAGACGGTGCGGATCAGCATCGAGATGACGTAGCGGCGCTGGCGCCCCCGGACGTCCTCGGAGAGGCTGCTGCGCGCGCCCGTGATCCGGTAGACCTGTTCGCCCTCGGCGCTCTTGCCCATGTGTCCTACCGCCCTCGTCCACGCGCCCGCGCGCCGTTCCGCGCGGCCTCCTCACGGTACGCCCGGGCGGCGGGGACGACGAGACCGGGTGGGCGGGGCCCACCCGGTCGGGCGTGATAGAGGAGCCGTACGGCGCTGTGGGTGTCAGGAGCGCCGGGAGAGGTACTGCGGGGGGACGGCGTCGGTGAGCCAGACGCCGTTCTCGCTGAGCCGGAACTCGTATCCGTCCGCCGCCATCGCGGCCGCGTTCACGGTCAGCACGACCGGGCGGCCGTGCCGGGCGCCGACCCTGGTCGCCGTCTCGGTGTCCGCCGACAGGTGCACGTCCTGCCGGGTCATCGGGCGCAGGCCCTCCCGGAAGATCGGGGCCAGGTGGCGGTCGGCGGTGCCGTGGTACAGCACGTGGGGCGGCTCGGTGGCGGTCAGACCGAGGTCGACCGCCACCGTGTGGCCCTGGTTGGCGCGGATGGAGAGGCCGTCCGGCGAGTAGCCGAAGCGGCGCTTGTTGTTGGTGGCCACGACGTGGTCGAGCTCGGGCCGGGTGAGCGGCCGGCCCTTCGCGGCGAGCGCGTCGAGCAGGACGTCGATCCGGACCCAGCCGGAGCCGTCCAGGGTGATCCCCAGCAGCTCCGGCTCGTGCCGCAGGATGCGCGACAGCATCTTGCTCGATCTGACCAGCCGCTTTTCGTCCATCATGTTCTTCGTATCCCCCCGTCGGCCGCCGGCTATGAGGCCTGGCTGACCGAACTCATGTTGAAGTCCGCGACACGCACGGGTGGCATCGCGGTGCGGGTGAAGTAGTCGCCCCACTCGCGTGGCAGGCAGCGCTCGGTGCGGCCCGCCTCGGTGATCCGGCCGAGCAGGTCGACCGGGGACTCGTTGAACCGGAAGTTGTTGACCGCGCCGACCACTTCGCCGTTCTCGACCAGGTAGACGCCGTCCCGGGTGAGGCCGGTGAGCAGCAGCGTCGCCGGGTCCACCTCGCGGATGTACCAGAGGCAGGTGAGCAGCAGGCCGCGCTCCGTGCGGGCGATCATCTCGTCCAGGGTCGGCGCGGACTCCTGGTCGGCCGTCTCCAGCACCAGGTTGTCGACCGACGGGCGCAGCGGCAGGCCGGTGAGGGCGGCCGCGTGCCGGCTGGTGATCAGCTCGGTCAGCACGCCCTCGCGGATCCAGTCGGTGGCGGTGACCGGAGCGCCGTTGTCGAAGACCGAGACGTCGCCGCCGGTGCTGTGCGTCAGCACGAACGGGGCGGCCTCCAGGCCGGGTTCGCGCGGGTCGGCGCGCAGGGTCAGCGGCAGGCCGGCCAGCTTGTCGCCGAGCCTGGTCCCCCCGCCGGGCTTGGCGAAGACCGTCCGGCCCTCGGTGGCGTCCCGGCCGCCGGAGGACCAGTGGAGGTAGACCATCAGGTCGGCGACGGCCGAGGGCGGGAGCAGCGTCTCGTACCGCCCGGCGGGCAGGTCGACCTTGCGGGCGCCCCAGCCGAGCCGCTTGGTGAGCTCGGCGTGCAGGGCCGGGACGTCGACGTCGGTGAAGTCCCGGGTGGCGGCGCCGACCCAGGCCGAGCCGCTGAGGTCGGCCGTCTTGGCGTTGAGCTCGACCGTGCCGGTGGGCTGGTCGTGGCGCAGCCGCAGGCCGGTGGAGCTGCCCAGGTAGCTGGTGACGACCTCGTGCCGGGCGAAGCCGTAGAGCAGCTCGCCCTGGGCGGCGGCCCGGGCGAAGGCCGCGCCGAGGGCCGGGCCGAAGGCCTCGAACACCTCGATCGAGGTCTCCGCGGGCGGCCGGCCGAAGTCCGGGGACGGCGGCACGTCGGCGATCAGCGGCTGGGCGTCCTCGGCCGGGCCGGCCGCCCGGGCGGCCTCCTCGGCGGCCCGGACCAGGTCCTCGACGTCCTCGGCGGTGACGGCCTCGCGGGAGACCACGCCGGAGGCGGTGCCCTCGGCGCCGGCCACGGTGGCGATCACGGTGAGCCGGCGGCCACGGGTGACGCCGTTGGTGGTCAGGGCGTTGCCGGCCCAGCGCAGGTTGGCGGTGGACTCCTCGTCGGCGATCACCACGCAGCCGTCGGCGCGGGAGAGGCCGAGCGCCAGCTCGACGAGTTCGTGGGGCTGCATCGCGGTCATCAGTGACCCGCCTCCTGCTGGGTGTTGAGCACGTTGACGTTGCGGAACAGTGCCGACGGGCAGCCGTGGCTGACCGCCGCGACCTGGCCGGGCTGCGCCTTGCCGCAGTTGAAGGCGCCGCCGAGGACGTAGGTCTGCGGTCCGCCGACCGCCGCCATCGAGCCCCAGAAGTCGGTGGTGGTGGCCTGGTAGGCGAAGTCCTTGACCTGGCCCGCCAGTTCGCCGTTCTTGATGGCGTACGCGCGTTGCCCGGTGAACTGGAAGTTGTAGCGCTGCATGTCGATCGACCAGGAGCGGTCGCCGACGATGTACAGGCCGTTCTCCACCCCGGCGAACAGGCCCGCGGTGTCCGGGCCGTCGGCGGCGGGCCGGAGCGAGACGTTGGCCATCCGCTGGACCGGGACGTGCGCGGGGGAGTCCGCGAAGGCGCAGCCGTTGGAGCGCTCGAAGCCCTTCAACTTGGCCATTCCGCGGTCGAGTTGGTAGCCGACCAGGACACCGTCCCTGACCAGGTCCCAGGACTGGGTGGCGACGCCCTCGTCGTCGTAGCCGATGGTGGACAGGCCGTGCTCGGCGGTGCGGTCACCGGTGACGTGCATCAGCTCGGAGCCGTAGCGGAGGCTGCCGAGCTGGTCGAAGGTGGCGAAGGAGGTGCCGGCGTAGGCGGCCTCGTAGCCGAGCGCGCGGTCCAGCTCGGTGGCGTGGCCGATCGACTCGTGGATGGTCAGCCAGAGGTTGGACGGGTCGACGACCAGGTCGTAGCGGCCCGGGCGGACGCTCGGGGCCTTCATCTTCTCGGCCAGCAGGACGGGCAGTTCGGCGAGTTCCCCGTCCCAGTCCCACTCCGCGCCGGTCAGGTACTCGTAGCCGCGGCCGACCGGCGGGGCCAGGGTGCGCATCGAGTCGAAGGCGCCGGTGCGCTCGTCGACCGAGGTGGCCTCCAGGTCGGAGTGCAGCCGGATCCGCTGCTGGGTGGTCGTGGTGCCCGCGGTGTCCGCGTAGAACTTGTTCTCCTGCACCGTCAGCAGGGCCGCCTGGACGTGCGAGACGCCCGGTGCGGCCAGCAGCCGGGCGCTGCGCTCGGCGAGCAGCGCGGTCTTCTCGGCGTCCGGCACCTCGAAGGGGTTGACCTCGTACGCGGAGACCCAGGTGGCGTCCCGGTGGACCGGCTCGTCGGCCAGCTCGACCCGCTCGGTGGAGCCGGCCGCCCGGCTGATCCCGCCGGAGAGCCGGGCCACCGCGACGGCCTGGGCGGCGACCTCCGCCGCGGCCGCCGGGGTGAGGTCCACCCCGGCGGCGAAGCCCCAGGCGCCGTCCAGCAGCACCCGGACGGCGAAGCCCAGCTGCACGCTGTCGGAGGTGCCGGCCGGCCGGGCGTCGCGCAGCCGCCAGGAGGCGCTGCGGACCCGTTCCAGCCGGAAGTCGGCGTGGCTCGCGCCGAGTTCGCGGGCCCGGCTGAGGGCCGCGTCGGCGAGGGTGCGCAGCGGCAGGGCGAGGAACAGCGGGTCGACGGCGCGGGCGGACGCGGCGCCGGCGCTGTTCGCCGCAGGGATCGGAGGCAATCGGGCTCCCAGGTCGCGGAGGGGGGCGGTGCGGGGCCACAGGGGCGCCCGCACCGCATCATTTCCCGTCCACGGGGTTTCCGGCCAGCGCATTTCACCCAGTGCGCTGCGGTTTCGGACAGCGCCGTCCCCGGTGCGCTGCAGTTTCGGACAGCGCCGTCCCCGGTGCGCCGCGGTGTCGGGCGGCGCCGGCCCCCGGCGTGTCGGGAGGTCCGTCAGGAGACGGACTCCCACCAGCCGTCCAGCTCCGGCGGGTTGTCCACGTCGACCCGCTCGCCCGGTCGGGGGACGGCCAGCGGGACGGCCTGGGTCTTGGCCTCCTTGAGCAGCCGTTCGACCGGTTCGGCCCACGGGTGCAGGCCCAGGTTGAAGGTGCACCAGTGGACCGGCACCAGCAGCCCGGCCCGGAGGTCCCGGTGGGCGAGGACGGCGTCCTCGGGGGTCATGTGGATGTCCGCCCAGGCCGCGTCGTAGGCGCCGATCTGCACCAGGGCGGCGTCGAAGGGGCCGTGCTGCGCGCCGATCCGGGCGTAGCCCTCGAAGTAGCCGGAGTCGCCGGTGTAGAAGGCCTTGCGGCTCGGGCCGGCGATCACCCAGGAGCCCCACAGGGTGGTGTTGCGGGTCAGTCCGCGGCCGGAGAAGTGGTGGGCGGAGGTGAGGGTGAGCACCAGCTCGCCCAGGGTGCAGGTCTCGTCCCAGTCCAGCTCGATGATCCGGTGCTCGGGGACGCCCCAGCGGCGCAGGTGGCCGCCGATGCCGAGCGGTACGGCGAAGGGCGCGGACTGGCTGCGGACCAGGCGCTTGACGGTCGCCATGTCGAGGTGGTCGTAGTGGTCGTGGGAGATCAGCACCGCGTCGACCGGCGGCAGCTCCTCCAGCTCGACCGGCACCGGGTGCAGCCGCTTGGGGCCGACGTGGGCGGCGGGGGAGCAGCGGTCGCTCCAGACCGGGTCGAGCAGCACGCGCGAGCCCTCGATCTCCACCAGCGCGGAGGCGTGCCCGTACCAGGTGATCTCCAGGCCCTCGGCGGCCGGCCCGGTCGCGGCGGCGGGGCGGACGGTGGGCACCGGGTGGGCCGGGACGCGGCCCTCGCGCTGGAACAGCATCCGGCGGACGGTGTCGCGGTCGAAGTCCGGGGTGGCGGTGGACCGGGCGAGGTCCGAGGGCGCGTTGTGGAAGACCCCGTCGCGGTACTGCGGGGAGTTGCGCACCCTCGCCTCGCGCTCGCCGTCCGGGCGGCGCCCGAACGCCGCGGGCAGGTCGCGCAGTGCCCAGGCGGTCGCGCCGAGGCCCGCGGCCAGGGCGGTGAGGGCGAGCAGTCGTCCGCGTCGGGAGGTGCTCCCGGGCCGTGCCTTGGTCATGCGCCCTGCCTTCGTTTCCGCACCGGGACTCTTCGGGGAAGGGTACGGCCGGTCCCGGTTCGGCCCGCACCACGGGGCAACGGGCGCGGCCGTCCGTGTTGTTCCCGTACAGCGGCCCCTTTCGCGGCGGTCCTGCGGCCGGTGGGGCGGGGCGGGGAACGGGCAGGTGGCGGGGCTCCGGATTGTCGGATTGCCACAGATCCTCCGGTGCGGCGCTGTGGGGGCCCGATTCGCCGCCGCCGCCGACCGCCCGATAGCGTCACACCGCGTACGCATTCCGACGTACGCGCTGACCACATGGAGAGAGGTGGGTCGTTGAGCCGCTCGGTTCTCGTCACCGGAGGAAACCGGGGCATCGGCCTCGCGATCGCCCAGGCCTTCGCCGAGGCGGGCGACAAGGTCGCCATCACCAGCCGCTCGGGTGAGGTGCCCGAGGCCCTGGCGAAGTACGACGTCCTCGCGGTGCGCTGCGACATCACGGACGCCGCGCAGGTCGACGCCGCCTTCACGGAGATCGAGCAGAAGCACGGCGCGGTCCAGGTGCTGGTCGCCAACGCGGGCATCACCAACGACACCCTGCTGCTGCGGATGACCGAGGAGGACTTCACCTCCGTCCTGGACACCAACCTGACCGGCACCTTCCGGGTGGTCAAGCGCGCGTCGCGGCTGATGATGCGCGCCAAGAAGGGCCGCGTGGTGCTGATCTCCTCCGTGGTGGGCCTGTCCGGCTCGCCGGGCCAGGCCAACTACGCCGCCTCCAAGGCCGGCCTGGTCGGCTTCGCCCGCTCCCTGGCGCGCGAGCTGGGCCCGCGCAACATCACCGTCAACGTGGTCGCCCCCGGCTTCGTCGACACCGACATGACCGCCGTGCTCAGCGACGAGCGCCGCGCGGAGATCGTCTCGGGCGTGCCGCTGGGCCGTTACGCGGCGCCCGCCGAGGTCGCCTCCACCGTGCGGTTCCTCGGTTCGGACGAGGCCGCGTACATCACCGGAGCCGTCATTCCCGTCGACGGCGGATTGGGCATGGGTCACTGATCATGAGTGGAATCCTCGAGGGCAAGCGGATCCTGATCACCGGCGTGCTGATGGAGTCCTCCATCGCCTTCCACGCCGCCAAGCTCGCCCAGGAGCAGGGCGCGGAGATCATCCTCACCGCCTTCCCGCGGCCGACCCTGACCGAGCGGATCGCCAAGAAGCTGCCGCACCCGGTCAAGGTGCTGGAGCTGGACGTCTCCAACCCGGAGCAGCTGGCCGGCATCGCCGACCAGGTCCGGGAGACCCTGCCGACCCTGGACGGCATCGTCCACTCGATCGGCTTCGCGCCGCAGGACGCGCTGGGCGGCAATTTCCTGGACACCCCGTGGGAGTCCGTGGCCACCGCGATGCACGTCTCGGCGTACTCGCTGAAGTCGCTGACGACGGCGCTGATGCCGCTGATGCAGGACGGCGGCTCGGTGGTCGGCCTGACCTTCGACGCCCAGTTCGCCTGGCCGCAGTACGACTGGATGGGCCCGGCCAAGGCCGCCCTGGAGGCCACCAACCGGTACATGGCCCGCTACCTGGGCGCGCGGGACATCCGCTGCAACCTGGTCTCGGCCGGCCCGCTCGGCTCGATGGCCGCCAAGTCCATCCCGGGCTTCGGCGACCTGGCCGACACCTGGAACCACCGCTCCCCACTGAAGTGGGACCTGAGCGACCCGGAGCCGGCCGGCCGCGCCATCGTCGCGCTGCTGTCGGACTGGTTCCCGAAGACCACCGGCGAGATCGTCCACGTCGACGGCGGTCTGCACGCCATCGGGGCCTGATCGCCCGATCGTCCTCGACGCCGCTGCCCGGCACCCCGTCCTGGGGTGCCGGGCAGCGGCGTTCCCGTCGCGGTGGCCCGGACCGGCCCTACGCGCCCGGGGCGGCCTGGACGTCGGTGGTCGCGCAGGCGATGGCGCGGCCGGCCTCGACCGAGGCGCGCCGGGCGTCGCGGTCCCGGATGGCGTCCCGGATGGTGTCGTGGCCGATGTAGCGCTCGGCGATCAGCTCGGGGCCGACGTCGTTGCGCAGGTGCTCGCGGGTGACCTCGCCGAGGTCGGAGTAGACGGCCAGCAGCACGTCGTTGTGGGCGGCGGCCACCACGGCCTGGTGGAAGGCGGCGTCGGCCTGGACGAAGTCCTCGGCGTCGCCGGAGCGCCAGGCGGTCTCGCGCCGGTCGAGCGCGGCGTCCAGCAGGCCGAGGTCGCGGTCGGTGCGGCGGACGGCGGCCAGCCCGGCCGCGGAGGTCTCCAGCGTCGCCCGCAGCTCGGCGACCTGGGCCTGGTCGGCGTCGGCGAAGCGGCGGTGCATCACCCCGGCCAGCTCGCTGGTGGCGAGCACGTACGTGCCGGAGCCCTGGCGGATGTCCAGCAGGCCGTTGTGGGCGAGGGCCCGGACGGCCTCCCGGACGGTGTTGCGGGCCACCCCGAGCTGCTCGACGAGGGCGGCCTCGGTGGGGATGCGCGAGCCGACGGGCCACTCCCCGGAGGTGATCTGGGCGCGCAGCTGCGCGATCACCTGGTCGGACAGCGGGGTGCGCCTCGGCGAGGACAGCGCCACGGGGACTCCTTGCGACTACGGGGTGGGTGGGCCCTGGAGGGAGATGGCCGGTGGATGAACGGTCGGCACATCATGCCAATTCCAAGGTGCATCAATTCATCCCATCATTCTATGATGGCGCACATGCCTCCCGCAGCAGACACCACCACCACCCCCGCACGTACCGGGGACCGGCCGCAGACCGAGCGGCCCGACGCCTCCGCCAAGTACCTCGGCGTGCTGTTCGCCGTCGCGATCGCCGCCGCCGCGTTCAACCTGCGCCCCGTGGTCACCAGCCTCGGGCCGCTGCTCGACCAGGTCCGCGGCGACCTCGGGATGAACCCGACCCTCGCCGGACTGCTCACCGCCGTCCCCTCGCTCTGTTTCGGGCTGTTCGGTTTCGCCGCACCCGCGGCGGCCCGCCGGGTCGGCCCGATCGCCGTGGTCACGGCCGGCATGGGCGCGATCACCGCGGGCGTGCTGGCCCGCTCCTTCGCCGGCGGCACCGCGGTGTTCCTGCTGCTCACCGCGCTCGCCCTGGCCGGGGTGGCGGTCTCCAACGTGCTGCTGCCGGTGGTGATCAAGCGGTACTTCCCGGAGAAGGTCGGGCCGATGATCGGCCTGTACTCGATGGCGCTGTCGGCCGGCACCGCGCTGGCCGCCGCCGTCACCGTGCCGGTGACCAGCGCGCTCGGCGGTGACTGGCGCTACGGCCTGGGCGTCTGGGCCGCGCTCGGCGCGCTCGCCCTGGTGCTCTGGCTGCCGGTGCTGATCGCCAAGCGCGAGCGCGGGGAGCGCGCCGGGGGCGCGGCCGTGCCCGTCAGGCTGCCGATCACCCGCAGCCGTACGGCCTGGGCGCTGGCCTGCTTCTTCGGCCTCCAGGCCACCGGCGCCTACGTGGTGATGGGCTGGCTGCCGAAGATCTTCCAGGACTCCGGGATCGACAAGGGCACCTCCGGGGTGCTGCTCGCGGTCACCATGGTGATCGGGGTGCCGGTCTCCTTCGTGCTGCCCAACCTGGCCGCCCGCCGTGGCGACCAGCGGCTCTTCGTGGTCGTGCTGGCCTGCTGCGGCATCGTCGGGTACGCCGGGCTGGCGCTCGCCCCGGCCGGTGGGGCGTGGCTGTGGGCGGTGCTGGTCGGTCTGTCCAACTGCGCCTTCCCGCTGGTGCTGACGATGATCGGGCTGCGCGCCCGGACCCCGGGCGGGGTGGCCCAGCTGTCCGCCTTCGCCCAGGGTTTCGGCTACCTGATCTCCATCCCGGGCCCGATCCTGATCGGCCGGCTCTACCAGGCCACCGGCCAGTGGTACTGGCCGCTGGGCTTCCTGTCGCTGCTGCTGGTGCCGCAGATGCTGTTCGGCCTGCGGGCCGCGCGGGCCCGGCACATCGAGGACGAGGCGGTCCTGCCGGTCGAGCCGGCCAAGGCCTGACGGCCCGGGGCCCGGCGGTCGCGTCGGGGTCCGGAAGGTCAAGGCCAGGCCAAGGCGGTGGGGCCAGCGCGGAACGGGCGTGTTCGGGGTGGTTGAATCCCGACATGCCCGTTCTCGACCCGAATCCCACCGACGGCCGCAAGCAGCTCGGCCGCATCGCCCTCGCCTTCGCCGGCATCGTGGTGCTGGTGGCGATCATCGCCACCGTCGCCGCCGCGATGGGCTGACCCGTCCGCTCCGCCCGCCCGTGGTGCCCGCCGCACCGTCGCGGTACCCCCGGAGTCCCGTACTCCCGGTGACCGCGATCGGCGCAGGACGGCACCCGCCACCCCCCGGAGTGGCGGCAACCGGGAGCACCGCGCCCCCGGACCGCTTTTCTGCCAAGCTTGCTGGGTATGAGCGCCGAAACGCCCCGCAGGATCATCGTTCTCCGCCACGCCAAGGCCGACTGGCCGGACGGGGTGGACGACCACGACCGGCCGCTGGCCGACCGGGGCCGCCAGCAGGCCCCGGACGCCGGCCGCTGGCTGGTCGACTCCGGCATCAACCCGGACTTCGTGCTCTGCTCCACCGCCCTGCGCACCCGCGAGACCTGGAAGCTGGCCGCGCACGAGCTGCCCAAGCGGGCCCGCCGGACGGTGTACGAGGAGCGGATCTACGAGGCCAGCCCGGGGGAGATCATCGCCGTCCTCCAGGAGACCCCGGAGGAGTTCGCGGACGTGGTGCTGGTCGGCCACAACCCCGGTGTGCTGGGCCTGACCCAGGTGCTGGCCGGGGACAGCGGCGACGTCGACGCGCTGAACCGGCTGCGGCTGGGGGGCTTCCCGACGGCGGCGATCGCGGTGCTCAGCTTCGGCGGGTCCTGGAAGGACGTCGAGCCGGGCGTGGCCGCGCTGGTCTCGTACCACACGCCGCAGGACTGACCTCCGGAACATGCTTGAGGGGCGCGCGGATTGGATCCGCGCGCCCCTCGTGTGCAACCACCGCCGTCGAGCGGCCGGGCCTGGGTTTCGGTCCGGGCCTAGTCGACCGAGAGCCCGCCGTCGGCCGCCTCGACCTCCTCGCGGGTGATGCCCAGCAGGTAGAGCACGGTGTCCAGGAACGGCACGTTGACCGCGGTGTCGGCGGCCTCGCGCACCACCGGCTTGGCGTTGAACGCCACCCCCAGCCCGGCCGCGTTCAGCATGTCCAGGTCGTTGGCGCCGTCGCCGATCGCCACCGTCTGCTCCAGCGGCACCTTGGCCTGCTCGGCGAACCGGGCCAGCCAGCGGGCCTTGCCCGCGCGGTCCACGATCTCGCCGACCACCCGGCCGGTGAACCTCCCGTCCACCACCTCCAGGGTGTTGGCCGCCGCGAAGTCCAGCCCCAGCTGCTCCACCAGGTGGTCGGTGACCTGGGTGAACCCGCCCGACACCACCGCCACCTGGAAGCCCAGCCGCTGGAGGGTGCGGATCAGGGTGCGCGCCCCCGGCGTGAACCGGACCTCCGCGCGCACCTTCTCGGTCACCGCGGCGTCCAGCCCGGCCAGCAGGGCGACCCGGGCCCGCAGCGACTCGGCGAAGTCCAGCTCGCCGCGCATCGCCGCCGCCGTCACCTCGGCGACCTCCTCCTCGCAGCCCGCGTGGGCGGCGAACAGCTCGATCACCTCGTCCTGGATGAGCGTGGAGTCCACGTCCATCACCACCAGGCGCTTGGCCCGGCGCTCCAGCCCGGCCGCCACCACCGCGACGTCCACCCGCTGGGTGGCCGCCTCCTGGGCCAGTTCGGCCCGCAGCTCATCGGTGGCCACACCGGAGACGGCCAGTTCGACCGCCGTCACCGGGTACTTGGCGAGCCGGAAGACCCGGTCGATGTTGCCGCCCGCCGCGGTGATCCGGGAGGTCAGCGCGGACACGGCGGCGGCGGTCAGCGGGTGGCCGAGCACCGTCACGTGCGAACGGCCCTCGCGGCGCGGCCGGTTGTCGCCGATGCCGGAGAGGATCTCGGCCTGCAGCTTGAGTTCGTCCGCCCAGCGGTGCACGGTGGCCCGCAGGCCGCCCTCGGCGCCGGGCGCCAGGGGCGGGGTGACCAGGGCGCACAGCGTGATGCGGCCACGGGTGACGACCTGCTCGATGTCGATGACGTCGACGCCGAAGCCGGCCAGGGTGGCGAAGAGGCCGGCGGTGATGCCGGGGCGGTCCTTGCCGAACACCTTGACGAGCAGGGTGCGCTCGTCCGCGGTCCGGGGCTGGGCGGCGGGGAGGGGCTCAGCGGCCAAGGGCGATGCGTTCATGGTGTCTCCCACGCTACCCGTCGGTGGGTGCGCGGAGGGCACCCGTCCCACGTCGCGGGACACCCGCGCGCCCCTTCCCGGGCCGGCACCCCCGCGTAGCAGCCTGGTCACAGTCACCCGGGGTGACTTTCACCGGCGGACGGCGGACTGGAATGATTCCCCCCGTCAGTCAGAGGAACGAAGCACCCCCGGCCGGGGGGCCACAATTCGGGGGAACCGAGAGAGCGGGGCAGGCGAGCAGTGCCGCAACTCGTCATCGAGATCAACGGACAGCAACGGACTCTTGAGCCGGGGCGGTCCTACACCATCGGGCGCAACCCGCAGTCGGACTTCACGTTCGACGACGCCAGGGTCTCCTGGCAGCACGGGACCATCAGCTTCAACGGCAGCGGTTGGCAGCTGGACGACCACGGCAGCACCAACGGCACGTACACGGCCGGCGCCCGCACCATGCAGGCCCAGCTGTTCCCCGGTGCCGTGGTGAACCTGGGCAACCCGGAGAACGGCCCCCGACTCGCCTTCTCCGCGCCCGCCCACGCCGCCGCCCCGCAGCCCACCCCGGTGCACGAGGCCGTCACCAGCCGCAGCCCCGCCCCGACGCCCCAGCCGCCCGCGCAGCAGCAGCCCTGGCCCGGTCAGGACCCGTACCAGCAGCAACAGCCGCCGCAGGCCTGGCCGGGCCAGCAGCCCCCGCAGCAGTACGCACCCCCGCAGCAGCAGCCGTACCCGCCGCAGGACCAGCAGCCGCCGCAGCACGGCGGGTTCCCGCAGCAGCAGGGCTTCACGCCCGCGCCCCAGCACGGTGCCGGCGGCCCGCAGCCGACGGTGATCCGCAACCTGACCGCCGGCATGCGCACCGTCAGGATCGGCCGTGCGCTGGACAACGACGTCGTGGTGTCCGACCTCCAGGTCTCCCGCCACCACGCCGAGCTGCGCCAACTGCCGGACGGCCGCTACGAGATCGTCGACCTCGGCAGCCACAACGGCATCTTCCTCAACGGCCAGCGGGTGCAGCGCCAGCTGATGGGCCCGCAGGACCGGCTGACCGTCGGCCACTCCGGCTTCGTGCTGGTCGGCGACCAGCTGCAGGAGTTCGTCGACACCGGCGCGGTCTCCTTCTCCGCCCGCCACCTGACCGTCGAGGTCGACCACAAGGGCGGCAAGAAGGTCCTGCTCGACGATGTCAGCTTCGGCGTCCCGGAGAAGTCCCTGGTCGCCGTGATCGGCCCGTCCGGCTCCGGCAAGTCGACCCTGCTGCGCGCCCTCACCGGCTACCGCCCGGCCGACCGCGGCGAGGTGCTGTACGACGGCCGCAACCTCTACAAGCAGTTCGCCGAACTCCGCTCCCGGATCGGCCTGGTGCCGCAGTCCGAGATCCTGCACCGCGAGCTGACCGTGCGGAAGGGCCTCAAGTACGCGGCCCGCCTGCGCTTCCCCGGCGACACCGAGGCCAAGGAGCGCGAGGCCCGGATCGACGAGGTGCTGTACGAGCTGCGCCTGGACAAGCGCGCCGACAACAAGATCACCGCGCTCTCCGGCGGCCAGCAGAAGCGCGTCTCGGTCGCCTTGGAGCTGCTCACCAAGCCCTCGCTGATCTTCCTGGACGAGCCCACCTCGGGCCTCGACCCGGGCATGGACCGCGAGGTCATGCAGATGCTGCGCGGCCTCGCCGACGACGGCCGCACCATCCTGGTCGTCACCCACTCGGTGGCCGAACTCGCGCTCTGCGACCGGCTGCTGGTGATGGCGCCGGGCGGCTCGGTGGCCTACTTCGGCCCGCCGGACGAGGCGCTGCACTTCTTCGGGTACGAGACCTGGGCGGACGTCTTCCAGGCCTTCGAGAACTACCCGGACCACGACTGGTCCGGCCGCTACCGCGGTTCGGTGCACTACCAGCAGTACTCCGCCCCGACCGTCGAGGCGGGCGAGGTGCAGCACGCCCAGGTCGCCCAGGAGGCCGTCCGCCCGCCCAAGCCGCAGAGCTGGGGCTCCCAGCTGTGGACGCTGATGCGCCGCTACATGTCGGTGCTCGCCTCGGACCGCGGCTTCCTGGCGCTGTCGGTGCTGCTGCCGGCGGTGATCGGCGCGGTCAGCGTGCTGATCCCCAACGAACCCGGGCTCGCCCCCAATCCGAAGACCCAGCTCCACCTGAACAACGGGGCCGCCACGATCCTGCTGATCCTGGCGATCGGCGCCTGCTTCTCCGGGGCGGCCAACTCGGTCCGTGAGCTGATCAAGGAACGGGCGATCTACGAACGGGAACGGGCCACCGGGCTGTCCCGCTCGGCGTACATGATGTCCAAGATCATCGTGCTGGGCATCTTCTCGGTGATCCAGGGCGCGATCATCTCCGCCGTCGGCTTCCTGCCGCGCAAGCTCCCCGAGCACGGTCTGATCGTCAAGGACATCCCGATGATCGAGATGACCATCGGCATGATCCTGCTGAGCTTCGCCGCGATGATGTTCGGCCTGATGATCTCCGCGCTGGTGAAGACCGCCGAGAAGACCATGCCGCTGCTGGTCATGTTCGCCATCGTCCAGGTCGTCTTCACCGGCTGCCTGTTCCAGATCTTCGGCAAGCCCGGACTGGAGCAGGTCGCCTGGCTGATGCCGGCCCGCTGGGGCACCGGCATGGTGTCCACCACCCTCGACCTGTCGCACCTGATGGGCCCCTGGAACAAGGACTTCCAGAACCCGAACTACGACCCGCTGTGGACGCACTCCGTCGCCCAGTGGTCGATCGACGCGGCCGTGCTGATCGTCATCTCGGTCGTGATCGGCGTGGTCGTGACCCGGCTGCAGCGCCGGCACGAGCCGGAGGTCATGCAGAAGGGCTGACGCCCGCCACCGCCGAAGGGCGCTCCCCGTACGCCGGGGGAGCGCCCTTCGGCGTTCCCCGGCGTACGGGACGGGGCCCATCGTCCTAGGTCCGCGGACCTGCGTCCCGCGCGGCCGGGGACGGACGCGGACGCCCCCGCGGCGGCGGTAGTTTGGCGGTATGCCCAGCGCCACCGATGACCGTCCCGCCCCCGTCGGACCGCCCGCCGCCTGCGACCCGCTGGCCGGCATCGAGGCCGTCAGCCAGGCCCTGCTCGCGATGAGCCGGCACCTGGAGGTCCGCGAGGTGCTGCGCCGCATCACCGCCTCCGCCCGCGACCTGCTCGGCGCCGAGTACGCGGCCCTCGGTGTGCCCGACGACCACGGCGGCTTCGCCCAGTTCGTGGTCGACGGCGTCACCGACGAGCAGTGGCGGGCGATCGGCCCGCTGCCCCGCCAGCACGGCGTGCTCGCCGAACTGCTGCACGAGACCGGGCCCACCCGCCTCGCCGACGTCCGCAAGGCCCCCGCCTTCGAGGGCTGGCCCGCCGCCCACCCCGAGATGGACGCCTTCCTCGGCATGCCGGTCCTGGACGCCGAGGCGGCCGAGGACGAGCCCCAGGTGCTGGGCGTCATCTTCCTCGCCAACAAGCGCGGCGGCGGCCTGTTCACCGACCACGACGAGGAACTGCTGCGGATCCTCGCCGCGCACGCCGCCCTCGCCCTCTCCAACGCCCGCCTGTACGAGCGCAGTCGTGAACTCACCCTGGCCGGCGAGCGCGCCCGGATCGCCCACGACCTGCACGACGCCGTCGCGCAGAAGCTCTTCTCGCTGCGGCTGACCGCCAAGGCCGCCGCGAAGCTGGTCGACCGCGACCCGGCCCGGGCCCGCGCCGAACTCGCCGAGGTCGCCCGGCTCGCGGCCGAGGCCGCCGACGAACTGCGCGCCGTGGTGGTCGAACTGCGCCCCGCCGCCCTGGAGGAGGACGGGCTGAGCGCCACCCTCGCCTCCCAGGTGCAGGTGCTCGACCGCGCCCACACCGCCGACCTGGCCTTCGCCGCCGACGGCGTCCGCGCCCTGCCGCCCGCCCAGGAGGCCGCGCTGCTGCGGGTCGCCCAGGAGGCCCTGCACAACGCGCTGCGCCACTCCGGAGCCGGCCGGGTCAGCGTCACCCTGGCCGGCACCCCTGGCCGCGGCGCCGTGCTGCGGGTGCGCGACGACGGCCGCGGCTTCGACCCCGAATCCGTCCGCCGGGCCGGCCGCCACCTCGGCCTGGCCTCGATGCGCGACCGCGCGGCCGCCGTCGGCGGCACGCTCACCCTGGAATCCGCCCCCGGCAAGGGGACGCTCGTCGAGATGGAGGTCCCCGGTGCCTGAGAGCACGCCGTCGATCCGCGTCCTGCTGGTCGACGACCACCAGGTGGTCCGCCGCGGACTGCGCACCTTCCTGGAGGTCCAGGACGATATCGAGGTGGTCGGGGAGGCCGCCGACGGGGCCGAGGGCGTCGACCGCGCCCGTGAACTCGACCCGGACGTCGTCCTGATGGACCTCAAGATGCCCGGCGTCGACGGCATCGAGGCGCTGCGCACCCTCAAGGACGAGGGCAGCCGGGCCCGGATCCTGATCGTCACCAGCTTCACCGAGCACCGCACCATGGTCCCCGCGCTGCGGGCCGGCGCCGCCGGGTACGTCTACAAGGACGTCGACCCGGAGGCGCTGGCCGGGGCGATCCGCTCGGTGCACGCCGGTCACGTCCTGCTCCAGCCCGAACTGGCCGAGGCGCTGCTCTCCGACGACGGCCCGCGCGCCCCGCAGGGCCGCGGCGGCACCCTCACCGAGCGCGAGCGCGAGGTGCTCGGCCACATCGCCGACGGCCGCTCCAACCGGGAGATCGCCCGCAGCCTGCACCTGTCGGAGAAGACGGTGAAGACCCACGTGTCCAACATCCTGATGAAGCTGGACCTCGCCGACCGCACCCAGGCCGCGCTGTGGGCCGTCCGCAACGGCGAGACCCGGCCGGCGTAGCGGACGGCCCCGGCGGACGGTCCTAACGGGCCTCGCGCTCGTCCACCAGGGCGTTGTACGCCGCCACCTGGGCCCGCCGGGCGGTGCGCCGCAGGGGGGCCAGCACGGACTGCCGCGCGGCCATCTCCGAGGCGCTCACGGCCGCGCCGTGGCCGCCCGCGGCGATCGACAGCAGCGCGGACACCTGCCGGGCCGACTCCAGCACCCGGACGGCGCGCGGCGGGTAGCCGGGGGCGAGCAGCTCGGCGTGCCCGCGCCGGCGGTACGCCTCCAGGGCGCGCATCGCCTCCGGCCCGGCGCCGGCCACGTCCAGCCGGGTCAGCAGCACGGTCGCCTCGCGCAGCCCGTCCGCGAGCTCGCGCTCGGCCTCGTGCAGCGAGGGCACGTCGGCCGGCGGGGCGTCGTTGACCTCGGCGCAGCGCCACAGCACGGTCGCCGAGCGGTCCCCGGCCGGCCCGAACACCGTGATCTCCGGCACCAGCCCGAGCGGCACCCCCACCGCGAGCACCGCCTCGCCCGTCGCCATGGCGTGCTGGTTGAAGGCCGCCGGGCCGGTCAGTCCCAGCGGGTGCCCGGCCGAGGGCAGCGCCAGCCGGAGCCCCTTCGCACCCAGCACCCGCAGCCGGCCCAGCGCCCAGGTCAGGCCGTGCTGCTCGCCCGGGGCGTCCCCGGGCAGCCCGGTCACCCGGTGCCCCTCGTCCTCGCCGAGCACGGCCGCGGCGGCGTCGTCGGGCGCCACCAGGCCGCTCAGCAGGGCGTTGCCCCAGGCGGTCAGCCGCCCCGAACGGGGCTCTTCGTACGGATTGTCGGCAGGAGTCGCGAGCATCCGGCCAGCCTACGGAATCGGCGGTCATCCGCGTGGCGTAGGTTTGCCCATGCGCGTGCGGCGCACCCATCCCGTGCCCACCGGCTGCCGGAGTAGGCTCGCCGCCCGCACCGACGGCCGAGATTTTTTGTATTTGGGGAAGGCGTGGGCATGAGCGACGTGCTGGAGCTGGTGGACGTATCCGTGGTCCGGGAGGGGCGCGCGCTGGTCGACCAGGTCTCGTGGTCCATCTCCGAGGGTGAGCGCTGGGTCATCCTGGGCCCGAACGGCGCCGGCAAGACCACCCTGCTGCAGATCGCCTCCTCGTACCTCTTCCCGACCTCGGGCAAGGTCTCGGTGCTCGGCGAGAAGCTGGGCGAGATCGACGTCTTCGAGCTGCGGTCCCGGATCGGCCTGGCCGGTGCCTCGATGTTCGACAAGCTGCCGGCCGAGCAGACCGTGCTGCAGACCGTGCTGACCGCCGCCTACGGCATGACGGTCAGCTGGCAGGAGACCTACGAGCAGTCCGACGAGGGCCGGGCGCTCGCCCTGCTCGACCGGATGGGCATGTCCAACCTGACCGCCCGCAAGTTCGGCACCCTCTCCGAGGGCGAGCGCAAGCGCACCCTGATCGCCCGCGCCCTGATGACCGACCCCGAGCTGCTGCTGCTCGACGAGCCCGCGGCCGGCCTGGACCTCGGCGGCCGGGAGGACCTGGTCCGCCGGCTCGGCGCGCTCGCCCAGGACGAGTTCGCGCCCGCGATGGCGATGGTCACCCACCACGTCGAGGAGATCGCCCCCGGCTTCACCCACGTCCTGATGATCCGCCAGGGCCGGGTGCTCACGGCCGGCCCGATCGACACCGAGCTGACCGCCCGCAACCTCTCCAAGTGCTTCGGCCTGCCGCTCACCCTGGAGCGCCACGGCGACCGCTGGTCGGCGCAGGGTCTGCCGCTCGGCTGACCCTCCGTCCGTCCCCCCGTCCGTCCAGATCGCCCGGGGTCGTCGGAACCGGTCGCACCTGCGACCGGTTTCCGCCCCTCGACCTGCGGGAACTGTCCGCCTCGAAGGCCCTTCGCTCCCTAGGATGGACACGTGGACAGCTGGATCTGGTGGCTCCTGGCCGCCGCAGCGCTCGGCATACCGCTGGTGCTCACCGCGATGCCCGAGTTCGCCATGTTCGCGGTCGGCGCGCTGGCGGCCGCCGGTGTGGCCGGACTGGGCGGGGGAGTGGTCCTCCAGGCCGTGACCTTCCTGGTGGTCTCGGTCGCGCTGGTGGCCTTCGTCCGGCCGATCGCCTACCGGCAGCTGCAGAAGGGCCCGCAGGTCAAGATGGGCATCGAGGCGCTTCAGGGTGCCACCGCGGTCGTCGCGGAAACCGTCGACGGGGAGGGCGGACGGATCAAGCTCAACGGCGAGATCTGGTCGGCCCGAGCGCTCCACCCGGACCAGGTCTACCAGCCCGGGCAGCAGGTCGACGTCGTCGAAATCCAGGGCGCGACCGCCCTGGTCGTCTAGGGGAGAGTCCGTGGAACCCGTCCTTATCGTTTTGGTCGTCCTGGTCGTGGTGGCCTTCATCGCGCTGATCAAGACGATCCAGGTCATCCCACAGGCCAGCGCCGCGATCGTGGAGCGCTTCGGCCGCTACACCCGGACGCTCAACGCGGGCCTGAACATCGTCGTTCCGTTCATCGACCGGGTCCGCAACCGGATCGACCTGCGCGAGCAGGTCGTGCCGTTCCCGCCGCAGCCGGTGATCACCCAGGACAACCTGGTCGTCAACATCGACACGGTGATCTACTACCAGGTCACCGACCCCCGGGCGGCCACCTACGAGGTCGCCAGCTACATCCAGGCCATCGAGCAGCTGACCGTCACCACGCTGCGCAACATCATCGGCTCGATGGACCTGGAGTCCACCCTGACCTCCCGCGAGGTCATCAACGCCGGTCTGCGCGGCGTGCTGGACGAGGCCACCGGCAAGTGGGGGATCCGGGTCAACCGCGTCGAGCTGAAGGCGATCGAGCCGCCGACCTCCATCCAGGACTCGATGGAGAAGCAGATGCGCGCCGACCGTGACAAGCGCGCCGCGATCCTCACCGCCGAGGGTCAGCGCCAGGCGCAGATCCTCAAGGCCGAGGGTGAGAAGCAGGCGGACGTGCTCCGGGCCGAGGGTGAGGCGCAGGCCGCGGTGCTGCGCGCCGACGGTGAGGCGGCCGCGATCCGGACGGTCTTCGAGGCCATCCACGACGGCGACGCCGACCAGAAGCTGCTCGCCTACCAGTACCTGCAGACCCTGCCCGAGCTGGCCAAGGGCGACTCCAACAAGCTCTGGATCATCCCCAGTGAGGTCGGCGACGCGCTCAAGGGCCTCGGCGGCGCCTTCGGCGGCCTGACCGGCAACGGCGGCGGGGTCAACGGCGGTGCGCTGGCGGCGCCGAGCGTGCCCCAGGCGCCTCCGGCGACCACCCAGGTGCCGCTCGACCCGGCGGCGGGGCCGCGGCCGGTGGACGTCGAGAAGGGCGCGGCCCGGCCCCGGGTCGACCCGGCGAGGGAGTACCGCAAGATCGACCCGGAGTGATCCTCCGCGTTCTCGGCCCGGGGCCCGCTACCTGTCGGTGGCGGGCCCCGGGCGTTCTCCGGGGCGGTGCGCGGACGCCCGAGGGCCGCGGGTGCCGACGGTGTGGCGTGCGTCCCGAATCGTGGTCGGGCCTGGTCGGTGCGGCGCGCGGTCCGGCATGATCCCCTTCGAGCAGGACGGCTCGAACAGGACCGCTCGAACAGGACCGCGAGGAGAGGTGACCCATGACGCTCTGGGAGTCGATCGCCGTCCTGGCGGCCGGCGTCGGCGCCGGGATGATCAACGTGATCGTCGGCTCCGGCACCCTGATCACCTTCCCGGTGCTGCTCGCCGTCGGCATCCCGCCGGTGACCGCCAACGTCTCCAACTCCTTCGGGCTGGTGCCCGGTTCGCTCAGCGGCGTGATCGGCTACCGGCGCGAGCTGGCCGGCCAGGGCCGCCGGCTGCGGCGGATGGGCACCGCCTCGCTGTTCGGCGGACTGCTCGGCGCGCTGCTGCTGACCAGGCTGCCGAGCGGCGCCTTCGACGCGATCGTCCCGGCGCTGATCCTGCTCGCCCTGGTCCTGGTGGTGATCCAGCCCCGGGTGGCCAAGGCCGTCGCGGCCCGGCGCCGGGCCGACGGCGACCCGGACGGCAGCCCGGTGCTGCTGGTCGGGGTGTTCCTCACCGGCGTCTACGGCGGCTACTTCGGCGCCGCGCAGGGCGTCCTGCTGATGGCGCTGATGGGCATGCTGCTCCAGGAGGAGCTGCAGCGGATCAACGCGGTGAAGAACGCGCTGGCGATGATCGTCAACGGGGTCGCCGCGCTGTTCTTCCTGTTCACCTCGACGGTGGACTGGACCGCCGCCGGGCTGATCGCCGCGGGCTCGCTGGTCGGTGGGCTGCTCGGCGCCAAGGTCGGCCGCCGCCTGCCGCCGGTCGCGCTGCGCGGGGTCATCGTGGTGGTCGGGCTCGCGGCCGTCACCAAACTGCTGGTGGGTTGACCGCACGCCGGATGATCATGGGATCGTTCGTCCGACCGTAGGACCGCATGTGATCGGAGTAGTGAGCCATGGCCCTGGAGATGCGCGAGATCTGCGAGCTCTGTGAGGTGTCGCTGACCGCCGACGGCCCCGCCTCGATATGTTCCTACGAGTGCACCTTCTGCGCGGACTGCACCGCGGCCATGGAGTCCAACTGCCCCAACTGCGGCGGCGACCTGGTGGTCCGTCCGCGCCGGAAGGCCGCCTGACCGGCACCCTACCGGCCTCCCGACCGGCACCCGACCGACCACCCGGAGCGCACCGATGAGCAGCAGGGCACGACTGAGCGAGGACGAGATCGCGGCGGCCCTGGCGGCCCTGCCGCTGTGGAGCCGCGCGGGCGACAGCATCGCCCGCGGCGCGGACGCCCCCGACTTCCCGGCCGCGATCCGGGTGGTGGTCGCCGTCGCCGAACAGGCCGAGGCGCTCGACCACCACCCCGACATAGACATCCGCTGGCGCACCCTGCGCTTCGTGCTGTCCACCCACAGCGCCGGCGGGCTGACCGGCCTGGACTTCACCCTCGCCGCCCGCATCGACGAGGCCCTGCGCGCCGAGTCGGCGGCCTGAGGCCCTGCCGCGCTGCGCCGAGGGCCCGGGTGGGGAGCCGGGGCGGGCGTGAGATGCTGACTGCCGCAATCGGCAGGCAGGCGGGGCTGGGAGGGACGGAACGATGGCGCAGGAGCCCTTCGGAGACGCCCACGGCCAGCAGCAGCCCTGGTACCCCCAGGGCCCGCAGCCGGACTGGCAGGGGTACTACGACCCGCAGCAGGCCCACGTCCAGGCTCACGTCCAGACCCACGCCGAAGCCCAGCAGCCCCCGGCCCAGCCGCAGTGGCAGCAGGCGACGCAGTACGACCAACAGCAGTACGACCAGCAGCAGTACGACCCGTACTACGGGCAGACCGGATACGTCGAGGGCGGCTACGCCCAGGCTCCGGGGCAGGGCCACGACCCGTACGGCGGCGGGCAGCAGTACCCGCAGCCCTACCCGGACCAGCACGGCGGGCAGCCGTACGCCGCCCAGCCGCCGCAGGCCCAGCCGGTGGCGGACGCGCTGTACGTCCCGGCGGGGGCCGAGTACTCGGCCGACGGCTACGTGCGGATCGAGCAGACCGAGGAGCCCGCGGCGGAGCCCGGGCCCACCGCGGCCGAGACCGTCGACCGGCCCGGTGGGGGGAGCGGTGGGGAGCCCGCCGGGCCCGCCCCGCGCTCGCGGGCCGCTCGGCGCGGCGGCTCCGGCTCCGGCTCCGGCTCCGCCGCTCTCGCCCCGTCCGGGTCGCTCGTGGACCGGGTCCGGGCGGCCGTCCTCACCGGGGAGCACGTGCCCAGTCGGCGCGCCCTGCTGGTGCGGGCCGGCGCCGGGGTGGCCGCGCTCGGGGTGCTGATAACGGCCGCGCTGACGGTCGGCGCCGAGGGCGGCGGCAGCGCGGCCGCGACCAGCGGCGGCGAGCCCGGGTTCGCGGTGGCGCACACCAAGGTCTGGTCCGCGCAGCCCGCCACCTCGCAACCGGCCGCCGCGTCGCCCGCGGGCGACGACACCTTGGTCGGGAGCTGGCTGCTGGCCGACGCGGTGGTCCGCGCCGACGGCTCCGGCGTGCACGCGTACGACCGGACGGCGGGCAAGCCGACCTGGTCGGTCGAGCCCCCGGCGGCCGGGGCCGTCCCGTGCGGGCTGTCGTCGGGCGTGAACCAGGCGGGCCTGGGCGCGGCGCTGTTCCGCCCGCAGGCCGACCCGAAGAGCCCGTGCACGCTGGTCGCCGCCGTGGACACCAAGACCGGCAAGACCGTCTGGACCAAGAACCTCTCGGACGCCAAGGGCCCCTACTCGGCGCGGGTCGGCGTCACCGACGACATGGTGATCGCGGTCGGCGACGACCACGCGCTGGCCTGGGCGGCGGCCGACGGGAAGGACGTCTGGCAGTACACCGGGCAGGGCAAGTTCTGCACCCTGTCCGGCGGGGTGAGCGGCAAGACCGTGCTGGTCGCCTCCTCCTGCGCCGATTCGACGCCCGCCGACCAGGCCGTCTCGCTGAACGCGGCGGACGGCAAGGTCGGCTGGTGGCGGGGCCTGAACAACCAGCCGAAGACGGTCACCGTGCTCTCCGCCGAGCCGGCCGTGGTGCTCACCACCGGCGGGAAGCCCGAGGACGACCGGGTGTTCGCCTGGGGCGCCACCGGTGACCCGGCCGCCGAGATCCCGGTGGTCACCGACGCGGGGCGGCTGGACGTCGGCCACGGCACGTTTTCGGCCACGCCCGAGGTGTTCTTCGAGGGCCGCACCATGGTCGCCGCGATGTCCCCGGCGAAGGCCGGCGGACCGGTGTCCGCGGTCGGCTACGACCTGGACACCGGCAAGCAGCGCTGGCGGACGCCGACCTCCGCCAAGGGCGGCGCCCGGGCGGTGGGCATCGACGGCGGTTCGCTGGTGCTGGCCGCCGACGAGCGCCGCGACCAGCCCGCCCGCCTCGGCCGCTTCCCGCTGGCGGGCGGCCAGGAGGCGGTGGGCGGCAACTTCCCGGCCGGCACCGGCTCGCTGCTGCTCTCCGGGCGGGTGCTGATCGGTGGCGGACAGGTGGTCGTGGTGCCCGAGCACGCGTCCAACTACGGCACGGCGGCGGGTTACCAGGCGAAGGGCTGAGTCCCGCCGGCCCGGCCCGGCCCGGCCCGGCCCGGCCCGGCCCGGCCCGGCCCGGCCCGGCCCGGCCCGGCCCGGCCCGGCCCGGCCCGGCCCGGCCCGGGCCGTGTTCCAGGAGGCGGCTAGGCGGCCGTGACCGGCGCCCCCGGGACGGTCGGCAGCCAGTCGGCGAGCTCCCGGGCCTCCGAGCCGCGCAGACCGAGCGCCAGCATCAGCGTCGCCTGCGGCGTCGGCACGAACGGGCGCCGCAGCAGCTTCATCCCGGCCTGCTCGGGCGTCCGGTCGGCCTTGCGCTGGTTGTCCTCCGCGCACGCGGCCACGGTGTTCATCCAACTGTCCTCGCCACCACGCGACTTGGGGTGCAGGTGGTCCACCGTGGTGGCCCGGCGCCCGCAGTACGCGCACAGGTGCTGGTCCCGGGCCAGGACACCCCGCCTCGACCACGGGGCCTGTTGTCGGAACGGCACCCTCACGTACCTCTGCAGTCTGATCACCCTCGGCACCGGAACGGCCACGCCCGTCCCCCGGATCGAGCGCAGCGGATGCGCCTGCTCCACCACCGCCTTGTCCTGGAGCACCAGGACGACGGCGCGCTGCAGCGACACCGTCGTCAGGGGCTCGTAGCTCGCGTTCAGAACCAGCGTGTTGCGCACTCGGCACACCCTTCCCACGGGCGTGCCACGGCGGCACGACCGTCTCCACACACGTCACCGCCGCCGCACGGCGGTGGAACCACTCTGAATGGGCCCACAGCCGACTAACAACGGAATTTCCGGTACCGCGGAGGGACCGGGCCGGGGTCGGGCCGGGGTAGGACCGGAGTCGGGCAGGGAGCGGGCAGGGCGCCTCGGGGAAAACTCGCTGGCCGGAACCGCGTAGGCTCTATCAGGCTGGAGTCGCACCGACCCCGGGCCCGACCGAACCGGGCCGACAGCGGGCGGGACGCCCGATCGAAGGAGAAGCGTGACCGTGACGGACATCGTCGACGAGCTGCGGTGGCGTGGGCTGATCGCCCTGTCCACCGACGAGGACGCACTGCGCAAGGCGTTCGCGGACGGCCCGGTCACGTTCTATTGCGGCTTCGACCCGACGGCCCCCAGCCTGCACCTGGGCAACCTGGTGCAGATCCTCACCATGCGCCGCATCCAGCAGGCGGGGCACCTCCCGCTCGGCCTGGTCGGCGGCGCCACGGGCCTGATCGGCGACCCGAAGCCCACCGCTGAGCGCGTGCTCAACGACCCCGAGACGGTGGCCGGCTGGGTCGAGCGCCTGCGCGGCCAGATCTCGCGCTTCCTCGACTTCGAGGGCCAGTACGCGGCGCGCATGGTCAACAACCTGGACTGGACCTCCGGGATGTCCGCGATCACTCTGCTGCGTGACGTCGGCAAGTACTTCCGGGTCAACAACATGATCGCCAAGGAGGCCGTCGCCCGACGGCTCAACTCCGACGCGGGCATCAGCTACACCGAGTTCAGCTACCAGATCCTCCAGGGCATGGACTACCTGGAGCTGAACCGTCGCTACGGCTGCACCCTGCAGACCGGCGGCAGCGACCAGTGGGGCAACCTCACCGCCGGCACGGACCTGATCCGCAAGGCCGACGGCAAGTCCGTGCACGCGCTGGCCACGCCGCTGATCGTCAAGGCGGACGGCACCAAGTTCGGCAAGACGGAGTCCGGCACGGTCTGGCTCGACCCCGAGCTGACCACCCCGTACGCCTTCTACCAGTTCTGGCTGAACGCGGACGACCGGGACGTCCCCAACTTCCTGCGGATCTTCAGCTTCCGCTCGAAGGAGGAGATCGAGGAGCTGGAGCGCGAGACCACCGAGCGCCCCGCCGCCCGCCTCGCCCAGCGCGCCCTCGCCGAGGAGCTCACCACGCTGGTGCACGGCGCCGAGCAGTACGAGCGCGCGGTCGCCGCGTCCAAGGCACTGTTCGGCCAGGGCGACCTCGCCGACCTGGAGGCCCCGACCCTGGCCGCGGCCCTGGCCGAGGTCCCGAAGGCGGCGGTCACCGAACTCCAGCCGGTGGTGGACCTGCTGGTCGCCGTCGGCCTGGCGCCGAGCCGCTCGGCCGCCCGCCGGACGGTCAAGGAGGGCGGTGCCTACCTCAACAACGTCAAGGTGACGGACGAGGAGGCGGTGCCGACCGAGGCCGATCTGCTGCACGGCCGCTGGCTCGTGCTGCGCCGCGGCAAGCGCAACCTGGCGGCGGCGGAGCTGGTGCCGGCGTCGGCGTGAGGGCCGATGTCAGTGCCGCGTGAATGTCGGCGTGACTGAAAACCGACGCCGCTGAGCTGCGGATTCGACGAACGAGGGCGGGATCCAGCCGGATCCCGCCCTCGACGTTTGACGATGTCCTCCAGGTGGCCTAGTGTTGAACGAGTCGCTGAAGCGGCCACCCCACTCAGCAGGACCCACTCTCACTCACTTCGATGCCCATTCAGTTGGGTTCGTTGGCATTGCCGTCAACAGGGTGTGAGCGTGAATTTCGAGTGACACTCGGAATACGCTAAAGTGGTGGTTGTCGCGAAAAGCGGACCCGGCCAGTTCGGGAAATCGGATGAATGAAACTCCGGAAAACGGAGCGGAAAACATCTGGTAAGCTGGAAACACGAAAGAACGAAGCGCCCGGAGGGCCCGCTGGAAGGCGGTCCGAAGGAAGCGTCCGTTCCTTGAGAACTCAACAGCGTGCCAAAAGTCAACGCCAGATATGTTGACATCCCCGGCCTCGATCGTCTGATCGGGGTTGGAGATTCCTTTTGAAACAAACACTAGCGAGGACGCAGTGCGCGGGGCCGCCCTATTCCGGTGGTTGCCGTGCCGCTCAACGCGGGTGTCGACCCGATTACGGGTAAACATTCACGGAGAGTTTGATCCTGGCTCAGGACGAACGCTGGCGGCGTGCTTAACACATGCAAGTCGAACGGTGAAGCCCTTCGGGGTGGATCAG